>DBEYYM010000042.1:0-6892 GCA_048184675.1 Evtepia sp.
GGCGGAGAGGAAATCCAGCAGCCGGCGCATGGAAAGCTGCATGCACAGGGACTGGTGGATGGTCTCCGCCCGCTTGGGGGAGATTCCCCGGATCTCCGTCAGCCGCCGGGGGTCGTCTTCGATGACCGTCAGCACATCCTCGCCAAAGGCGTCAATGAGCCGCCGGGCTGTGGCGGCTCCCACGCCTTTCACCGCCCCGGAGGCCAGGTATTCCAGCAGGGCCTTTTCCCCCACAGGCATCCGGCGCTCCACAATCTCGGCCTTGAACTGCTCCCCGTAGGTGCTGTGCCGGGTCCATTGGCCGTGAACGGACAGGCCTTCCCCAGGACTGATGCCGGGCATGGTGCCCACCACAGTGACTTCGTCGCCGTCTTCAGCGGTTTCCAAAAGCAGGATGGTATATCCGTTCTCCTCATTGCGGTAGATCACAGAGGAGACGGTGCCGTCCAGCAAGATCAGTTCAGAGGGAGAAGTATCCATGGTCGTCCTTCCTTTTCAGGATCAGTGTGGCCTCCTCTGCCGGGCAGAAGAGCAGGGAGGCGTCTTTTCGCTGCAGGGTTTGCATGAGGGCCTGGCCTTCCGGGCTGAGCCCGGCATCCACGATGAGCAGGGTAAACTGAGAGAGCTTTTCCCGCTGCAGCCATTGCAGGTGCCGCAGGGTTTGCTCCAGCCCCTCCCCATTGCCCGAGGCAGGGATCACGGCGAAGATGGGGACGGTGCCCTGCTGCAGGGGAGAGATGAGGCGGGTGAAGATCAGGCGGTTGAACCAGAGAAGCAGCGCGGCGCAGAGTAGGGCCATGAGGATTTCCATAGGTAACACCTCCGGTCCATTCTATGCGGGGAGAAGGGGAAAGGTTCCCCCGGAGAACTTTGGGTGGGGGCCCGCGTTGTCCTTCGTTAGTCCAACAGCTTTTTCAAATACCGCCCCGTATAAGAGGCCTCACACTGGGCCACCTCTTCTGGGGTCCCGGTGCACACCACATGGCCGCCGCCGCTGCCCCCTTCGGGGCCCAGGTCGATCACGTGGTCGGCCCATTTGATCACGTCCAGGTTGTGCTCGATGACCACCACGGTGTTCCCGGCTTCCACCAGCTGGTCCAGCACCTCCAGCAGCTTGTGCACGTCGTAGGTGTGCAGGCCGGTGGTGGGCTCGTCCAGGATGTAAATGGTCTTGCCAGTGGACCGGCGGGCCAGCTCTGTGGCCAGCTTGACCCGCTGGGCCTCACCGCCGGAGAGGGTGGTGGAGGACTGACCGATCTTAATATAGCCCAGGCCCACGGCGGAGAGGGTCTCCAGCTTTCGCCGGAGCTTGGGGAGGTTTTCGAAGAACTCCAACCCCTCGTCCACGGTCATTTCCAGCACGTCGTGGATGTTTTTACCTTTGTACTTCACTTCCAGGGTCTCCCGGTTGTAGCGCTTGCCCTTGCAGACCTCGCAGGGGACGTAGATATCGGGCAGGAAGTGCATCTCAATTTTCAGCAAACCGTCTCCAGCGCAGGACTCGCACCGGCCGCCCTTTACGTTAAAGGAGAACCGCCCGGCGCCATAGCCCCGGGACTTGGCGTCGGGGGTGGAGGCGAAGAGCTCCCGGATATCCCCAAAGAGCCCTGTGTAGGTGGCGGGATTGGACCGGGGGGTCCGGCCGATGGGGGACTGGTCGATGGCGATGACCTTATCCAAAAATTCCTCCCCCTCCAGGGCCTGATGCTTGCCGGGGCGGACCTTCATCCGGTTCAGGTCGGCTCCCAGGCGCTTAAAGAGGATCTCGTTGACCAGGGAGGATTTCCCCGACCCGGAGACCCCGGTGACACAGGTAAAGGTCCCCAGGGGGAAGGTCACGTCCACCTGGTCCAGGTTGTTCTCTGCCGCTCCCCGGACCACCAGGTTGTGGCCGTTGCCCGGGCGCCGGCGGGTGGGGACGGGGATCTTTCTGGCTCCAGAGAGGTACTGGCCGGTGATGGATTCCGGCACGGCCATGACCTCCTCGGCGGTGCCTGCGGCGATGACCTGACCCCCGTGGACCCCGGCAGCGGGGCCGATATCTACCAGGTAGTCGGCGGCCCGCATGGTGTCCTCGTCGTGCTCCACCACGATGAGGGTGTTGCCCAGGTCCCGCAGGTGCTTCAGGGTCTCCAGCAGCATGTCGTTGTCCCGCTGGTGGAGGCCGATGGAGGGCTCGTCTAGGATATACAGCACCCCCATGAGGGAGGAACCGATCTGGGTGGCCAAGCGGATGCGCTGGCTTTCGCCGCCGGAGAGGGTCCCCGCCTGGCGGCTGAGGGTCAGGTAGGACAGGCCGACGCTCTGCAAAAAGGTCAGGCGGGCCTTAATTTCTTTCAGAATTTGCTGGGCAATTTGGGCCTGGGTTTCGGTCAGGACGAGGTGTTCCACAAAATCCAGGGCATCGGTCACCGATTTGTGGCAGAACTCGTCGATGTTCAGGTCCCCCACGGTGACGGCCAGGGCCTCTTTTTTCAGGCGGCGGCCCTGGCAGGTGGGGCAGGGACACTCGCTCATACAGTCCTCCAGCTCTTTCCGGGAGGCGTCAGACTGGGTCTCGGCAAACCGCCGCTCCACATTGTTGAGGATGCCCTCAAAGGCCTGGCTGAAGGTCCCCATGCCGTCGGCCCGTTGGTAGGTGAGCTTGAGCTTTTCTCCCTTGGTGCCGTTCAGGATAATGTCCTGGGCCTCGGGGGAGAGCTCCCGGAAGGGGGTGGTGAGCTTAAAGTGATATTTCTTCCCCAGGGCCTCGAAATACATCCGGGAGATGGAGTCCCCCTTCACGTTCTGCCAGCCGGAGACGGCGATGGCCCCGTCTAAAATGGACAGGGAGGGGTTGGGGATCACCAGCTGGGGATCGGCCTTCATCTGGCTGCCCAGGCCCGTGCAGGTGGGGCAGGCCCCGAAGGGGCTGTTGAAGGAGAACATCCGGGGGGCCAGCTCCTCAATGGAGATGCCGCAGTCCTCGCAGGCGTAATTCTGGGAGAAGGTCAGGTCCTGGTCCTCCTTGACCAGGTTTACCAGCAGCAGGCCCCCGGCCAGGGAGGCGGCGGTCTCCACCGAGTCGGTGAGGCGGCGGAGGATGTCAGGGCGGATGACCAGCCGGTCTACCACGATTTCGATGTTGTGCTTTTTGTTTTTCTCCAGGGAGATCTCTTCGGTGAGCTCATACAAGGCCCCGTCCACCCGGCAGCGGACATAGCCCGACTTCCGGGCGCTTTCCAGCACCTTCACGTGCTCCCCCTTTTTGCCCCGGATCACCGGGGCCAGGATCTGGATCCGGGTGCCCTCGGGCAGGGCCATGATCTGGTCGATGATCTGGTCCACCGACTGCTGGCGGATCTCCTTGCCGCACTTGGGGCAATGGGGGGTTCCCACCCGGGCCCAGAGGAGACGGAGGTAGTCGTAAATCTCCGTCACCGTGCCCACGGTGGAGCGGGGGTTTTTGCTGGTGGTCTTCTGGTCGATGGAGATAGCGGGGGAGAGGCCGTCGATGTAGTCCACGTCGGGCTTTTCCATCTGGCCCAGGAACATCCGGGCATAGGAGGAGAGGGACTCCACATACCGCCGCTGGCCCTCGGCATAGATGGTGTCGAAGGCCAGGGAGGATTTCCCCGAGCCGGACAGGCCGGTGATGACCACCAGCTTGTCCCGGGGAATGGAGACGTCGATGTTTTTCAGGTTATTGGCGCGGGCGCCTTTGACATAAATGTGAGATTGCATAGGGTTGGTTCTCCAGTTTTGTGGTGAAGTGAGTTGCCGTGGTGGCAGGGGTCAGGTGCCCGCCACCAGATCTGCAATTTCCCCGCCCACTAGGGCGATGAGGGCATCGGGGGCCACCTCAATCTGGTGGCCCACCTTTCCGGCGGAGCAGATCATGGTATCCACCAAAATGACCTCCTCGGCAAAGTAGGTGGGGAAGGATTTGGCCATACCCACCGGGGAGCACCCGCCGTGGACATAGCCTGTCAGGGGGAGCAGCTTTTTCTGGGGCAGCATGGACACGGACTTTACGCCAGCGGCACGGGCGGCCTTTTTCAGGTCCAAAGTCTCGGCCACGGGGATCACGAAGACAAAGTGCTCCCCCTTGGGGCCCTCTGCCACCAGGGTTTTGAACACCTGCTCCACTGGTTTTCCCAGCAGCTTGGCGGCGGTGACCCCGTCGGGGACCTCTCCCTTGGGCAGGGCCAGGTCATAGGCGGTGCAGGGGATTCCCGCCGCCTCTAAGATGCGGACGACATTGGTCTTTTCTTCTTTGTTTTTTGCCATGGGATCACCTCAAAATATACACGGAGGTCAGAATGCACACCAGGCCCAGAATGACCCCCAGGGTCATGGGTTCCCCGAAAGCCACAACTCCCACCAGGGAGGCCACCACCGGCTCGATGGAGGCCAGGATCGAGGCCTTGCCGCTGTCCCCCAGGTCATTAAGACCCTTGGTATAGAGCAGATAGGGCACCACCGTGCCCAGGAACATGAGCCCCAGGGAGAGCAAAATGGCAGTGGAGGAGTGGATGGTGGTGCGCAAATCGTTGAGGGAGGTCATAAACAGGGACCCAATTCCGGCGATGAGGAAGGTGTAAAAGGTGACGGTAAAGGGCTGGTAATGCTTCAGGGCCAGCCGGCCGAAAATGGTGTAGGAGCTGTAAAAGAGCCCGCTGCCGATGCCCACCAGCAGCCCCTCTGTGGTGATGGCCAGCTCGCCGTTGAGAATGCCGGCCACAAAGCAGCAGCCCACAAAGGCCAAAATCAGTGCCGTCAGCTTGCGCTTGGTGATTTTATCCTTCCAGATGATGGCTGACAGAATCACCACAAAGGTGGGGGCAGTGTAGAGAAGGATGGCCGCCACAGCCAAGGAAGAGACCTGCTGGCTGCGGAAGTAACAGAGGGTGAAAAAGAGAATGCTGACCAGGCCCATGGCCAAGAAAATGGGTAAATGGCGCAGACGGATGCGGAAAATGCTTCGATCATAGATCAGAAAAATGATGCCTAGGATGATACAGGCGCCGATGTTCCGCAGCATAACCACCGTCTCCGGCGCGATGCCCAGGGCAGACAGGTGGCGGTTAAAAATCCCCAAGCAGCCCCACAGAGAGCCGGCGATGAGGATACAGAGGACAGCCAGGTACTGGCCCTTCTTGGGGGTGGCAGCCTCCTGACCGTTGGTGGAAGTGGCGGAAGCCAGGTGGGACATGGAAAAAACTCCTTTCATAGAGGCGCGGAGACAGCGCGCCGCGCACTGAGATGTGAGGGTTTTAGGCAGTCTGTCCCACCCCGCCTGGCCAGCGAAGGGCCAGGTAGAATAAAGTAAGGAGAGATTTTTGGTGTTGCATAAACATGAGAATACCTCCTTGCTGGTTTAGTCTGTGGTGTCTTTTGCTTTTAGGGCGATGATCTGATCTCTCAGGATAGCAGCGTATTCGAATTCCAGACGGCGGCTGGCCTCTTTCATCTCCTTTTCCAGGTTGGCGATGAGGTTGGCCTTCTCCTTCTGGCTGAGGGCCTTGGCCCCCTTGCCTTTGCGTTCCTTGCCGTCGGGGGTATGGGAGATTTCGATCAGGTCCCGCACGGATTTCACAATAGTCTTGGGTACGATGCCGTGGGCCTGGTTATAGGCATCCTGAATCTCCCGGCGGCGCTGGGTCTCTCCCATGGCGGCGGCCATGGAGGGGGTGACCTTGTCGGCATAGAGGATGACCAGGCCCTGGGCGTTTCGGGCTGCCCGGCCGATGGTCTGGATGAGGGAGGTCTCCGAGCGCAGGAAGCCCTCTTTGTCGGCGTCCAGAATGGCCACCAGGGAGACCTCGGGCAGATCCAGGCCTTCCCGCAGCAGGTTGATGCCCACCAGCACGTCAAACTCCCCCAGACGGAGATCTCGGATGATCTCCATGCGCTCGATGGTGTCGATGTCGTGGTGCATGTATCGCACCCGGATGCCAGCCCCCTGGAGGTAGCCGGTGAGGTCCTCGGCCATCTTTTTGGTGAGGGTGGTCACAAGCACCCGCTCCTGGCGGGCGGCCCGGGCGTTGATCTCCCCGATGAGGTCGTCGATCTGTCCCTCCACCGGCCGGACCTGGACCAGGGGGTCCAGCAGGCCCGTGGGGCGGATGACCTGCTCCACAATCTGGCCCGAGCGGCTGCGCTCATACTCCCCTGGGGTAGCGGAGACGTAGATCACCTGGTTAATCCGCTGGGAGAACTCCTCAAAGTTCAGGGGGCGGTTGTCAAAGGCGCAGGGCAGCCGGAAGCCGTAGTCCACCAGGGTGGTTTTCCGGGCCCGGTCCCCGGCGTACATGGCCCGGAGCTGTGGCAGGGTCACATGGCTTTCGTCGATCACCGTAAGGAAATCCTTGGGGAAATAGTTCACCAGGGTAAAGGGCGGTTCTCCCGGTTTCCGGCCGGTGAGATGCCGGGAGTAGTTTTCGATGCCGCTGCAGTATCCCAGTTCCTGCATCATTTCCAGATCGTAATTGGTCCGCTGTTCCAGCCGTTGGGCTTCCAGGAGCTTGTTCTCCCCCTTCAGCACCTTCAGCCGTTCGTTCAGTTCCCGGCGGATGTCCTTCCGGGCCCGCTCCAGGTTCTCGTCGCTGGTCACATAATGGCTGGCGGGAAAAATGGCCACATGGGTCCGTTTGTCCACCACCTGGCCGGTGAGCACGTCGATTTCTTCCAGGCTGTCCACTTCGTCCCCGAACAGTTCGATGCGGATGGCTTTTTCCCCATAGCTGGCGGGCACCACTTCGATCACGTCCCCCCGGACCCGGAACTTGCCCCGCTCCAGGGACAGGTCGTTCCGGTCATAGCGGATCTTCACCAGTTTTTCCAGGATGGCATCCCGTTCCACCGTCTGGCCGATGCGCAGGGACAGGACACTGTCGTAATAGTCCTTGGG
>DBEYYM010000043.1:0-17522 GCA_048184675.1 Evtepia sp.
GGATGATTTTGTTCCACTCTATCTACTATGGGGAATACAGCGTTTGCTTACCAACCAGCCTTAAAGCGCAGCACATCATCGCTGATCTGTCCGGCTGCAAAATCATCCATTGCCTGGTGGATGATATGAAAGCCCTTCTCCAATAGTTCTGGCTCAATGTTCAGAGGGGGCTGGATCCGCAGAATATTCCCCGCCACAGAAATGATAATCAGCCCTGTCTCATAGCAGCGGAACAGGATTTTAAAGGTGCCGATCTCGTCCGGTGTTCCGTCCGGCTTCTGAATCCCGATGCCCATAGAAAAGCCCATGCTGCGGGTAAATGCAATGAGAGCAGGGTGCTGGGCTTTCAGCTCCTGGCCCAGTTTTTCCAGCAGGGCAATGTTGCTCTGCAAGCGCCCTTGAAATTCCTCTGTTTGGAAGTAATCAAAAGCGGCGATCCCAGCAGCACAAGCAATGGCGTTGCCGCTGAGGGTAAATACATGGGCAGGCGCCGGCAGACAGTCCATAATCTCGCTCCGCGCCATAAAGACACCCATGGGCAGGCTGGCGCCAACCGCTTTTCCCAAGATGATGCCATCGGGGATAATCCCATAATTCTCAATAGAAAACCACTTTCCAGCCCGGAAAAAGCCCTGCTGGACCTCTTCCGAGATAAAGAGAATCCCATATTTCTGGCACAGCGCATACAGCTTCTGCATAAAAATCGGATGGGCGGGGAGAAGCCCACCGTCTCCCTGAATGGGCTCAATGATGACCGCTGCCACCTCACTGGCCGGCAGATAGGTGGAGAAGGCCTCCTCCATCTGCTGCAGGCAATCCCGCTCCACCACATCGTCCGCCTGATCCACGCCGAAGAAGGGGAAGCAGTAAACCTCCGGCAGGAAAGGGCCCATCTTTTCGTGCATCCTGGTGCTACAGGTGGTTAGGGTAGCAGCGCCATAGGTGTTACCATGATAGCCGTTGAGAAATGTAATGATCTTCTGCCGGCCCGTATAAGCCCGGGAAAACTTAATGGCGGCGTCATTGGCATCAGAGCCGCAGTTGCCATAACAGACCTTGGCGGGAATCTTCCCCGGATACACAGAGACCAACCGCTCGGCGTACTCAATGCTCTTTCGGTTATAACAATAGGCCTGAATATACTGGGCAAACTGCCCCAGCTGGGTCTCAATGGCCTCGTTGATGACAGGGTGGGAGCTGCCTAAATTCAAGGAAGATGCGCTGGAGAGAAAATCTATGAATTCGTTTCCATCTTCATCGGTGAGGATGCTTCCTTTTGCCTTAGCCACCACCAAGGGAAAGTAAGACAAATGCTGGCAGGGGGCGATGACTTTTTCATCCCGGGCGACTAACGCCATGCAATGCTCTGTGGTCACAGAATACCACTCCTATCTCTATCGTTCTGTTTCCCACACTCGGGGAGTCCATCTCTTCTCAAAGTCTACAATACTCGCGTTTTTTCGTCAAGAAGAAAGACAAATCCCGTCCCTTTCCTGGCCTCAGGCAGCAACGCGCCCGGCTGAGCCTCATGGATGCAGGGTTTTCAGGGTATGGAATGCCTCCCGCATATCCTGTTTTACCAGTTTTTTCTGCAAAGCATACTGCTTCTGATAAAAATCATGGGTGACCGGATTGGAATCGTACAGGCGTTTAATCTCCAGGTTATTCTGTAAGGCTCCTTTGATATCCTGGATATGGCCCAAAGCATAGGCGCCAAACAGGCAGTTGGTCACCACGGCGCTGCCCGCATTTTTCAGGGTGATCACCTGGCTGCCCAGCATGTCGGATTTCATCTGGTTCCAAAGCACATCCCGGCTGCCGCCCTCGGTGATGGTAATCCGGCTCATATCCACCCCAGCCGAGCGATAGAGTTCTGTGATCTCCATGTAGTCATACCCGATGGCCTCCAGCACCGCCCGCCACAGGGTGGCCTGGTTGGTATCCATGGTCATGTTCAGGAAGCAGCCGGTGGCCTCCTTGATGTCGTTGGTGCCTCCGGTCAAGTAGGGGAGGAAGAGAACCCCATCTGATCCGGCAGGGATTTTGGCCGCCTCTTCGCTGAGGACCTGATAATAGTCGCCGTCTTCCTCCTGGCGGCAGATGGCGTCTTTATACCACCGCAGCGCCAGCCCCCCTGTGCGAATATAGCCCCAATAGAAATAGGTGTCTGGCAGGGTGCCGCTGTTAAAAATCAGACCGGCCCCCTTCCGGCTGAGCTCTGGGATAATCCCCTTGGTGGATACGCAGAACATCGAGCAGGTCCCTGCCACATCCACAGCCTGACCGGCCTCCAGGTTGCCGCTGCCCAACATAGACTGCATGGTGTCTCCGGCACCGCCGCAGATGGGAATGCCCGCAGGGAAGCCCGTCCGCTCTGCCATGGCATCGGTGAGCTGGCCGATGATGTCCCAGGGCTTTACAATTCTGGGCATCATGGCCTCGTCAATGCCCAGCAGATCCAGCTGCTCCTGAGACCAGCATTTTTCTTCCACTCGATAGCCCAGGCCCCAGCCGGACATAGCCCCCCAATCAATGAACATATCCTTTGCCTTCAGGCCTGCCAGGTGGGCCAAAATGTATGGGGCATTGTGGACAAACTTTGCTCCTTTCTCCTGAAAGGCCTTGCTGTTTTGCAGAAACCACCGGGCAAAGAGGGCAGGGAACATGCACTTGGCTTCCGGGTTACCGGTTTCCTTCCCCCAAATGTCCAGGTCCCAGCTGTTAATCAGGGCCTCGTCAGCCTGGGTCCGGGAGTCCAGGTAGTTAATGTACGGAGTGATGGCGTTGCCGTCTGCGTCCACCCCGGCAATGCCGCAGATGATCCCGTCTCCCATGATGGCCTTTACCTGGTGCAAGTCCAGCCCCTGGTCCTTCATCTGCCGGGCGCACTCTTCCATACCGTGGAGGGTAAGCTCCAGATACTCATCCACGTCCATGTCCACCCAGCCCGGCTGGGGATAGGTCAGGGTAGTAGGGGAGGCAGACGAGGCCACACACACCATTTCCTCGTCATACACTGCCACCTTGACACTCTGGGTACCGGCGTCAAACCCGAGATAATAGTTCGCCATGATCGTTCTCACCTTTCTTTGTGCATTATAAAAGCCCTGGCACACACTCTGTCCAGGGCACATGCAGAAAACGCACAGGTGGATAAGCCCTGCCGGCTCTGTCCCTCTGCGGCTCTGCGCTTTCTTTTCTCTCATCCAGACTATACTGTCGGCTCTGGAATTTCACCAGATCCTGCATCGCCTGCCTGCTGTGGCAAGAAACGCTCGCGGGCTTTACCGCCGGTAGGGACTTTCACCCTGCCCCGAAAAGAACCTATTTACTTGGCTTTTATTGTAACCCCTTCTACGTCAAATGGCAACCCATTCCTAAAATTTCTTTTGGCCAGCAGAAAAGCGGCCGTCCTGCTGGATTCCATAAGAACCCCCAAAGCCTGCATGAAAAGGCCTTGGGGGTTCTCTTCTTCTCTCGAGAGGAGGATGGCCGCGCTCCGCTGCCAATCCGGCGCTAATTGGAAGCGGCAGCTTGCACCGCTGGTTTCAAAAGCACCCGTTCTATATGCACGGCAAACCGTCGCAGACGGTCATCAATCCCCACCATTTTCTGGGCAGAGCCGGGATCATGGGCGGTCTGCATCAGGCAGAACCGGGGTGGGAGAATGGCTGTCTTGTTAAAGCACATGGTCCCCAGCAGCTGCTGGGCTACTAGGTCGCTGCCGGAATAGCCAGAGACAACAATGCCAAACAGATGCTTATCATAGAGCCCATGCTGAAGAAGCAAATTGGTCATGCGGTTAAACAGGGCCATAATATTTGCGCTGACGGCATCGTTGTAGTTGGGGCAGAGGAACAGCATCGCATCACAGGCGCTGATGGCAGGCAAGACTTCCTCGGAAATTGCTCCGCCGTAGAAACAGGTGTTGTGCTTGGCAAAATGGAGGCAAGAGGTATAGGAGCACCCCCGGCAGTCTTTGATTGCGCCATTTTGCAGGGAGACCTCTTTGATGGAAAACTCCCGCGGCAGCTGATGAAGGATCTGCCGCCCCATCCAGACGGTGTTGGAGCGAAGATTGTCCGAGGCGTGAACCATCAAAAGCCTGGGCCGCTGAAAAGCAGGCAGGGTGAACTCTGCCACCCGTTCGGCCAGCTCCCGGATCCGCTGGCAATAGGTTTCTTCCCAGCTCAGCCCCAGCTTGGCCGCCAAAATGTGTTGGTTATATAGGGAGCCGGTCCCCTCCACCAGCGGTTTCCCCAAAAAGGCGCACCCTGCCAAATTGGCCGCCATAACCAGCGTCTGCGCCGCCTGCTTGGTGTAAAGCTCTCCGCCGCCATCCACCACCAGCCCTGCCACGCAGCCAGTGAGCGCATCCACGTGCTGACGCAGCCAGCGCAGCAAGCCATAGAATTCTTCATTGGGGCCAAACGCATCCATCCCCACAGTAAACAGGAGATGCTGCCCCACAACATTCTCCTCATGAAGCTGAGAAGAGGTCATCCAGCGAACCGAAAGGCCCTCCAACGCCACCGGCAGCAAAGTTTCCAGCCGCGGTGTGCTTCCAATCTGTATCCGTGTGACAGCAGCTTTCATGGTTATGCTTCCTTCCGTAGAGATTCATGGACCGCTCGCAGGCGTGCCATGAGGTCTGGGCTGAGTGCTTCCCGCGCAAGGGACATTCCCTGCGGGGTAAACTGGCTTCGGCACCCAAAATAAGCGCCGGCACAAGGCACCGAGCCATAATGCACCTCCCCCCGCAGCAAACGCACAAGAGAAACAGCAGCCGAAGACAAACCCGGCGCAATATAGGGCTTGAAACCCAAATCACGAACCCGCAGGTTGGCTTCACGGGTCAAGGCCGTCAGCATCTGGGAGCAGTCTTCCTCATAGTCCTTCCCCCAATGGTTTGCCACCACAAGACCTTGCCCGTGGGGGCCATAGACACGGCCCTGGTCAAAGGGGATCTGTTTCTGCCGGGCAAAGTAGGCCGCCCGGGCCCACATAACCCCCAGCCCAAAGCCTTGAACCTGCTCCGGGAGCAAGCCGGCAAAGTCGTAGCAGCCCCGCTCGTCCCGGTTGCTTTGGAGAAAGACCTCCCGCGCCAGATGATCCACAGGGTCAGAAATCTGGCAAAAAATCCCCTGGAAGTGTGCCTCCCTGGCCCAACGGGCATAGGGGGCAATCATGGTCCGGTTGGCTTCCAGCTGTGCCATGCGCACATCCTGGGCGCTGCTTCCCAACCCTGGAACCCCCCGGGAAGCAGTGAATGCCAGCAGATCACAGCGGAACAGATCTTCCTCCCGGCAGACCGTCACCCGGGGCAGAGGCATGTCATCTACAGGCAGGATCTGGTTCATCTCCATCTCATACCGGGCGCACAGGGCCTGGTTTGGGTCATAGATGGCAATCTCTGCAATCTCCTTTCCCAAAAGGATCAAACCCGTGAGAACCGCACCGCCTACATCTCCCAGCCCCACCAGGGTAACTCGGAAGCCCTCTCGTTTCCTCTGGCCCTGGGCCAGCAGGTGGGAAAATCCATTGGCAAAGGACACATTTAAGACGCTGGCCCCCTGCTCCGCCACAAATGTCCCCAGGGAGCCAGGAACCGCTGAGGGGACGGGCACCTGGCAGGGGAGAAGGGAATCCAACCCTTCCGGCTCATATAACTCTCCCAGCTGAGAAATGGCAAAATATCCCCGAGAAAGCATCGGGTCCCGCCGAACCAGAAACACCAAGGGATGGAAGGGCCCAGCTACCGGGATTGCCCCCTCAGGAAACAGCGCCTCCCGGGCACACAGGCAAAAGCCATGCCACGCCTTAAAGATCATAGGGCTTCTCCTCCTTTCGCTGGATTCGTTCCACCTGGTCCAAATCTATCTCCAAATAGACAGAGGGCACCAGCGACAGATCATAGTTCATCGCCCGGTATCGGTCTGGTAAACGGGGCTGATGAAACACTTCCCCCAGGCGGTCGATGGTCAGTGTGGTGTTGAAGGTACTCTGGTGCTCTTTCTCCAGGGTTTTCAGCAGCGCGTGGGCGTTCTCCAGCGCAGTTCGGGAGAGGGCCCAAATGTCCTCATCCCCAGCGTCTTCCAGGTAATTGGGATAGAAATAGGGGAGAATGAGATTGATGGAGGGCAAAAACCGTCCATCCGCCCTCACACCGCCAACGCTATCTCCCCCCACAAAGGGATAGAGAAGGCTCTCTGTTACCCAGTGATGCAGGTTGGGGATAAAGTATTCACAGTCTACCTTTCGTCCCTGGGCCTTCATCAGGTCCCGGCCGTAGCCGGACATCACCGCCACCACCAGCCGGTGGGTGCGCAGTTTTTCCTCCTTGAGCAGGCAGTCCAATTTTTCAATCCGATACCCTTTATGGAGCAGATCGTCCACCAAAATCACCGGCCGCCGGAAGGATTTTAAGGTCCTAATCTGATTTTTCAGTGGAGAATACCCTGGGTACTCCACCACCTCAAAGCCCTGCATATCCGGCCGGAACCGTTTCTCCACCCGCAGTGTTTTGGTCACGGTGTTGGGAACCACCTCATCGGCCAGAATTTTCCCATACGGAACACACATATAGGGTCCTAGCCTGCGGATCCCCGCAGGGACATCCTGCACACCGCCCAGCTGCTGCACCCGCTCCATCAAAGCTTGGTTGAGCAGCTCTGAGTCAAAGCACAGCACCAGTTTGCCGGGGAACAGGTTCGTCAGGGCAGTTCGCAGCCTGGGCCGGATTTCAGCCACCACGCCTTTTACCGCGTCGCTGTCCCGGTGGGGTTCTTTGATGGCCAGCAGCAAATCCTGCAAGAGGATCACAGGTGATCTCATGTCCACATAGAAGATATCTTCCTGCCCCCGCACGGGCACAAAGCCCAGTTGCTCCAAGGCATAGCCCAGCGGTCCCTCCCGTTCTGGGCAGCGGCAGAGGGCATAGGTGTGGTCCATTTCCAAGCTCCTAGCCAGCAGCTCGTTGAGTAGCATCCGATAGGTGGCGTTTTCCTGGTGAGGAAGATCCTCTGCACAGACATGGTCCACCATGAGAATCCGCCCCGAGGTATGCCGCCGAACGAAATTGGCCCCTTCCAAAGAGTGAAGCGTATCATAAAGGTCTGTCATATGGAGGGTATGCCCCACAGCCCATCCCATCAAGGTGTCTGGGCGCAGGCGGAGCACGGTGCCCAGAGAATTTTGCTGGCGCAGCAGATGGTTCATGGCCCGGGGAAGCTCCTGCGACTCCCCCCGATAACCCCGGAAATACATATCCTGACGGCGCAGAACGCGTTTTTGCTCGGGAGAGCGCACATATAGTCCATATTCGTAGATGAAGGATTGCACCACAGGATCCACCAGCATCGAGATATCCAGGTTTTGGTCCACATACTCCCGAATGCGAGAAGAACTCACCGTGTCATAAAAGGCAGGCAGAGAGAGCAGAAGAAGTTTCCCCTGAATGATTTTCTGGAGGGCCGCCCGTTCCAGGTCCTCCTCCCCCTGGCTGGTGCCCCGGTAAAAGACGATGTGGTCATAGGTGGGCGCCGCCCCTTCCTGCTGGCTGCGGTACGCAGAGGCATTGTGAATCACGTCGTTTCCCGCCACCAGATAGAGCTCCTGCTCTCCCAAAAGCTGGCGTAAGTGAGCCAGATCCTCGGGGCTGGCTAAGTTAATGGGAATGTCGTCTGGGAAAAGGTACGTATCCCACTGGTCGGCAACGGACATAACCACAATCTGCCGGCGCATCAGCTTGGCCAGGGTGCGCTTGCTCCAAGAAAACTCATCCACTGCCAGGTAGACCTCAAACCCCAAGGCACGGATCTCTTCCACAATGCGCTTGTGCCCCACGGAGAAGGGATCAAAGGTCCCCGGGAAAAAGGCTGCCGGCTTTCGCTTAGGGAAGGGGAATGGTCCTAGTTCCACCTCACACTGGACAATGAACCGGTAGAGATGGTTGAGCATCGCCGCTCGGTTAAAGAAGGTCAGTGCATCCTCCCGGGGTTCTGCCAGAATGGTGAGCAGCTTTTTATGGAGCAGCAAGAAATAGTCCCGCTTTCTCTCCAAGGAGAGCCGCTGGCTGCCAAAGACCTCTTTGCACAGCACAGTTAGGGCAGTCCGGTGAATGGTCCCCTCATAGTGGCTGATCCCGGTTAGCAGAATGCTCAACACACGGTGGGCAATGGCAGCTTGCGCCGGCAGCACACAGAGGATTTCTCCCAAGGTATACAGTGCCACACGCGCCGGACGCACAGAGGTGCCCCGCACCAGGCCTTCCAACAGCAGAACCGCCTCTAAAAATTCCTTTTCCGGCAGCATACACATGATCTGCCCCACATAGGGCGGAATAAACCGAGAGATCTGGTCCTGGCCGCTCTCCAGTTCCCGGAGCAGGTCAATGGTAATTTCGTTAATCTGTGTTACCGTCAGGTAGGGGCAGATGGTCAGTAGCTTCTGACCGGCATACTCTCGCACGGGAAGGTGCTCACTCACCGACAAGAGGTTGGACAGGTGCATCGCCGTGTGAAAGGCACGCTCTGGTTGCCGGAGAACCTGGTCGCAAATCAGGTCAATTTGTATGAGCTTTACCGTCCAGGGGACTGCGTTTTTCAAATCACTGAGATAGAGGTCAGAGACTGCCTCCCCGCTGATTTCCGGCGCCATCTGATCCAAAACCCGGCGGCGCATGCCATCCAGAACCAGAAAGGATTCCCCCGCCGGGGGCACAAAGGCCTCCACCCGGGCGATGATCTGGGCCGCCGCCTCAGGCCGTGTTCGCCGGAGCTGCTCCAGGCAGCGCAGCGCGCCCAACTGCAGCTGGACTTCCCCGTGAGAGAGCATTTCCCCTAGGGCAGATACTGTGGGCGCCAGAGCGTCCTCCGGCAGGTAGGACCAGGGCACCTGATACAGGGCATCCACTAAAATAGGCCGGTCATCCCCTTGGGCCTGCCACAGCCGTTGGAGCAGAGGCCGCAGCAGCGGCTGTGCCTCTTCCCGGCTGCAGTGGGCAAAAAGGCTCTTGCAAATGGTTTTCAGGGAATTGGAAATCCGCTGGGCATGCTTCGCCGATACCTTTCGGTCGGGATGGAGGCAGTGGAGAATATAGTAGTCCCAAAGACTTACCGATTCCTCCAACAGCGCCATCATGGTGGGCGTCATCACATCCTCTCGGGCGGCAACTGGCCGCTCTTTCCGGTATTTGGGACCGCTGTTGGCCAGAATCTGTCCCATAATCCGGCCAGACTGCCGGCGCACATCCCCCTCTGGGTGCATCAGCATCTCATAGAGCAGCGCCAGGGTTTTCTGCTTGTTCGCTGCCGTCATATAGGTGCTGTACTCCTCCAGCAAATGGAGATAGGTACGGATACTTGGCAAATTTTTTCCGCTCTTAGCTTGCTCCAGCAGCTTGGCAAAGGACTCGCTGCTGCTCACAGTCCGCATAAGACCTGTGGCGTTGGCCAGCGTCATGGCACGCAGCCTGTCAAGAGCTTGTGCAGGGGAGAGGAGCGAAGGGTCCCGCCTTTCCACTGGCTGGATCTCATCCTCCCCAAAATCCACAGGAACCCCATTTTCCTGCAGGTAATGTTCAAAGTCCCGCAGCTTGTAATAGACCGTCTCATACCGGCGCTGTTTTTCGGGGGTCATGTGATAGAGCTTGGAAAAGACCATCTCATAGGCGTCCAGCAGGCTGTAAATGGCCATGTGCTCCTGTCCGTTTTCGTCCCGTGTTCCCCGAACCCGGAAGTCCGCATAGATCAGCAGCAGAGACTCGATGGGGAGATTCTCAAACTCCAGGTCCCAGGTGGAGTGATTGGCAGAAATATAGCCAATTTCCTCTATGCCGCGCTCCCGGAACCACTGCCAGGTATAGTAGTAGTGCAGGTAAGGGATCCGCCTGGCATCCTCTCCCCGGCAGCCAAATTTTCCAATATCGTGGCCCAAAGCTGCCCCGCTGACCAGGGGCAGGTCCACAGGGATCCCCGCTTTCACCGCCATCTGAGCGGTGTGCAGGGCAATGTTGTGCACCCCAATGGTGTGGGAGGCCGGGTCAAAGGGCATAATTCCCCGACCAAGATGCATTAGCACCAGGACATATTCTTCCTCCACCTTCTTCTCAAATAGGCGGTAAGGCCCCTCCACACGGCTGCCAATTATTTGCTCCTCTTCCAACGGCAAAAGGTCCAGCAAGGGGTCAAAGGGTTCTGTCCCATGGGACAAAACCAGGGAAAAGAGGTCCAGATATAACCCCTCTTTCCATGAAAAAGGCCGGCGTAGGCATCCAAGCGCTTCGTCGGGGAAGAGATTATTCGATAGATGGGTGTAAAGATCGGAGAGGAAGGTATCTGGTACCTCTCCCAAAACAGGCCGGCAAAGGTGATAAATCTGCCAGGCGATCTCGATGTGGTGGGAAGAGAATCCCCACAGGGCCTCCCCTGTGGATTCTTTTTGGAGCAGACTGGCTGCCGATGGGTATTTCTCTGTCAACTGGGCAAGCCGCTGCTGAAATTCCTCTCGCGCTGTCAGTCGTTTCATCATACACTTTTCTCCTTCAAACAGGCCCGGATCAGCGCCCGGAACAGGGGATGGGCCTTGCTGGGCCTGGACTTAAACTCCGGGTGGTACTGAACCCCCACAAAAAACCGGTGGTCGGGAAGCTCTACCGCCTCTACCAGCCGCCCATCAGGAGAAGTCCCGGTGACCTTCATCCCCGCTTTTTCCATAGCCTCTCGGTACTGGTTGTTAAACTCATAGCGGTGCCGGTGCCGCTCGGAAATGGCTGTGCATCCATAGGCTGCTTCCATGCGGGATCCCGGTGCAATCTGGCAGGGGTAGGCCCCCAGGCGCATGGTTCCGCCTTTGGGGATATCTCCCCGCTGGTCTGGCATCAGGTCGATAACTTTGTGATTTCCATTCTCGTCAAACTCACCGGAGTTGGCGTCCAATATGCCCAGAACCCCCCGTGCAAACTCGATGACCGCCGTCTGCATCCCAAGGCAGATGCCCAGGTAGGGGACATCATGGGTTCTGGCATAGTGGGCTGCGGCGATTTTTCCCTCGATGCCCCGGTCCCCAAACCCGCCGGGAACCAAAATCCCATCGGCCTGGGCCAGCAGGGCGGGGGCCGTCTCATCGGTGACCTCCTCCGCCTCAATCCATTGGATGTTCACCGTCACCCCGTTTTCATAGCCCCCGTGCCGCAGGGCCTCTGTCACAGAGAGATAGGCATCGTGGAGCTTCACATACTTCCCAACCAAGGCGATGGTAACGCTGCCTTTTCGGGACCGGATGCGCTCCAGCATGGCGTTCCATTCCGTCATGTCCAGCTGCCAGGGCTCCAAGGACAGCTCCCGGCACACAATCTCGCTGAACCGGGATTCCTCCAGCATGATCGGCGCATAATACAGCTCATCCACATCTAGGTTGGGGATCACGCAGTCTTTTTTAACATTGCAGAAAAGGGCGATCTTCTCCCGAACCTCGTCCTCCAAGGGGCCGTCTGCCCGCAGAACGATGAGATCCGGAGAAATGCCGATGCCCCGCAGCTCCTTAACGGAGTGCTGTGTGGGTTTGGTTTTATATTCACCGGAACTCTTCACATACAGCAGCGGGGTTACATGGAGGAAAATGCAGTTTTCACGGCCCACTTCAATGGCCACCTGGCGGATGGCCTCCAGAAAGGGCTGGCTTTCAATGTCACCCACCGTGCCGCCAATTTCCGTGATGATGACATCGGCATCTGAGGTCTTACCGACATTGTAAATAAAGGACTTGATCTCATCGGTCACATGGGGAATGACCTGCACGGTCTTGCCCAAATAGTCCCCGTTGCGCTCTTTGTTCAAAATGTTCCAGTAGACCTTTCCGGTGGTAAGATTGCTAAACCGGTTCAGATCCTCATCAATAAACCGCTCATAATGCCCCAGGTCCAGGTCGGTCTCGGCAGCGTCCTCAGTGACAAAGACCTCCCCATGCTGATAGGGGCTGATGGTGCCGGGGTCGATGTTAATATAGGGGTCTAGCTTTTGGGCCGCCACCTTGTAACCCCGGTTTTTCAGGAGCCGGCCCAGGCTGGCCGCCGTAATTCCCTTGCCCAGGCCGGAAATGACGCCGCCGGTCACGAACACATATTTTTTCTCCACATTAAGTCCCCCCTTCCGATCGTTTCCGTTCAAAGCGATATTTTTCTGTCACCCGAGGCCGACCCGCTGTGTACGCCCCGCCGAAGCAAGCAAAGCAGTACCCCTCCTTGGTGTCCGTTCCAATGAGCTGGCCAAGGCACTCCCGATCAAAATAGCCAATGCTGTCGCAGCCGATAATCTGGCAGGTTTCCTCCAGGGTATGGTTGGCGGCAATGAGCTTGGAGTCATCGGGAATATCCGTGCCGTAGAAGCAGGGCGCCAAAAAGGGCGGGGCAGTCAGCCGCAGGTGAACTTCCCGCGCGCCGGCTTTCCGGAGCTTTTGGACGATGCCGGCGGCAGTGGTGCCCCGGACCACAGAGTCGTCAATGAGAACCACCCGTTTCCCCTCCACCACAGGTTGGATGACGTTGAGCTTCACATCCACCATATGCTCCCGCTTCTTTTGCCCGGGAGAAATGAAGGTGCGCCCCACATACCGGTTTTTCACAAATCCCATCTCATAGGGTAGACCCGCCTCCCTGGCATACCCGATGGCAGCGTCCAAGCCAGAGTCGGGAACCCCGATCACCACATCGGCATCCACCGGGTGGGTGCGGGCCAGCAAAGCGCCAGCATGCACCCGGGCCCCATGGACACCAACGCCGTCGATCACCGAATCTGGCCGGGCAAAATAGATATACTCAAAAATGCAGGTGGTCTTTGGTTTTGTGTGGCAGTGTTGGGTCAGGCTGCGCACACCGCTCTCCTCAAAGACTACGATCTCACCCGGGAGAACATCCCGGATAAACTGGGCAGAGACTGCGTTGAGCGCGCAGCTCTCTGATGCCACAACATAGTCGCCCGCCTGGGTTTTCCCATAGCAAAGGGGACGGATCCCATGGGGGTCCCGAACGGCAATGAGCTTGGAAGGGGACATAATCACCAGGGAAAAAGCCCCCTGGATCTGCCCCATGGCGGCGCAGACCGCCTCCTCAATGGAGTCGGTCACCAGCCTCTCTTTGGTCACAAGGTAAGAAATGACCTCCGTGTCACTGGTGGTGTGGAAAATGGACCCCTGAAGTTCCAGTTCACGCCGCAAGTCATAGGAGTTGACCAGATTCCCGTTGTGGGCCAGGGCCATACTCCCTTTGATATGATTGACCACAATGGGCTGGGCGTTTCGCCGGTCTGTCAGCCCCGTGGTGCCGTAGCGCACATGGCCCACGGCGATGGAACCCTCTCCCAACCTTGCCAGGGCCTCCCCGGGAAAGACCTGGTCCACCAGGCCCAGGTCTTTATGCCCGGAAAACACACCGTCATCGTTGACCACAATGCCGCAGCTCTCTTGCCCCCGGTGCTGCAGGGCCAAAAGCCCCCGTGACACTGTGTCAGCGATTTCATAGCGCGCTTGGGCGTAAATCCCAAACACTCCACATTCCTCTCGAATCCCTTTCATGGTTTATCCCTCACTAAACAGCAAATCTACGTAGGTCGGGAAGGGCCAGAAGCTGTGATCCACAATGCCCTCCAGGGCATCTGCAGCCGCCCGGGCCCGGTTCATCTGGGT
Organism: Evtepia sp.; assembly: GCA_048184675.1. GTDB lineage: Bacteria > Bacillota > Clostridia > Oscillospirales > Oscillospiraceae > Evtepia. The sequence continues at coordinate 13,681 of DBEYYM010000043.1, forward strand.
AATCACACTGTCACGGCAGAAAACCATGGCCTCCTCGCTGCCCTCGGGAATGGTCGCAATGGCGGTCTGCAGGGCCTCATAGGCGGCCATCAGCTCCTCGGTATATCCAGAGGCCTTTGCTGCCACCGATAGCTCATAGACCCCGCTCAGACCGCAGCCCTTCTGAAGCTCCGCCCGCCGGCACAGCTCCGCAGTATACTTAGACACCGCCGGCAGGATATCCTTGCTGATGAGATCCGCCATGGTGCGGGCCTCAATGAGGATTTCCTGAACGTACTTGCCCGCGTAAACATTGTAGCGGGCGATGACCTCTTCCTCCAAATAGACCCCATGCTTTTTGAACAGCGCCACGTTTTTGGGCTCTATCATCTGGGGAAGGGCATCTGGGGTGGTGCGCAGATCCAACAAGCCACGCTGGTGGGCCTCCTGGATCCAGGCCTCATCATAGCCATTTCCGTTAAAGAGAATGCGCTGGTGGGCTTGGAAGGTCTCCTTAATCAGTGCCGCCAGAGTGCTTCCAAAGTCCTCCGCGCCTTCCAAGATATCCGCAAACTGCCCCAGCTCCTCAGCCATCATGGTGTTGAGAACAATGTTGGGGCCGGAAACGGAATCGGAAGAGCCCACCATCCGGAACTCAAACTTGTTGCCCGTAAAGGCCATGGGGGAGGTCCGGTTCCGGTCGGTGTTGTCCTGGCGGATATTGGGCAGAACCGTCAAGCCAATATCCAGCATCCGCTTGCCGATGTCAATGTGGTCGGTGCCCTCCAGAATGGATCCCACCACCTCCGTGAGCTCATCCCCCAGGAAGATAGAGATAACCGCCGGTGGAGCCTCCTGGGCGCCCAGTCTATGGTCGTTGCCCGCAGAGGCCACCGAGGCCCGCAGCAGGCCCTGGTACTCATCCACTCCCTTGACAAAGGCCGCCAGGAAGAGAAGGAACTGCAAGTTCTGGCTGGGAGTGGAGCCCGGCTTAAAGAGATTCTTGCCCGTGTCTGTGGCCAGGGACCAGTTGTCATGCTTGCCCGAACCATTGACCCCGGCAAAGGGCTTTTCATGGATCAGGCAGACCAGGCCGTGACGGTCGGCCACCTTTTTCAGCATTTCCATGGCCAGCTGGTTGTGGTCGCAGGCGGTGTTGGCGTCGCTGTAAATGGCCGCCATTTCATGCTGGGAGGGGGCCACCTCGTTGTGCTTGGTCTTGGATGGTACTCCCACCTTCCACAGCTCCTCGTCCAGCTCCTGCATGAACTGGGAAACCTGGGGCTTAATCATGCCAAAGTAGTGGTCCTCCATCTCCTGGCCCCGGGGCGGGTTGGCCCCAAAGAGGGTGCGGCCGGTCAGTTTCAGGTCCCGGCGGGCGTTGTACAGCTTTTTATCCAGCAGGAAATATTCCTGCTCCGGCCCCACCTGGGCCGTTACCTTTTTGGTCTCCATGTCGCCAAACAACCGCAGAATACGAACCGCCTGGCGGCTCACCGCATCCATGGAGCGGAGGAGGGGCATCTTCTTGTCCAGGGCCTGGCCAGAGTAGGAGCAAAAGATGGTGGGGATGTACAGAGAGCCCTCCTTCACAAAGGCAAAGGAAGTTGGGTCCCAGGCGGTATAGCCTCTGGCCTCAAAGGTACTCCGCAGGCCCCCGGAGGGGAAGGAGGAGGCGTCGGGCTCCCCCTTTACCAGCTCCTTACCAGAGAACTTCAAAATGACTTCGCCGCTGCCATCGGTATCCAGAAAACTGTCATGCTTCTCTGCCGTGGCGCCGGTCATGGGTTGGAACCAGTGGGTAAAGTGGGTGGCGCCCAGTTCCACCGCCCACTGCTTCATGGCCTCTGCAATTTCGCCTGCCGTGTGAGCATCTAATGTCTTTCCATCGGTGACACACTCTTTCCATGCGTCAAAAGCCTCTGTGGAAAGACGCTCCTTCATGGTCTTTTCATCAAAGACCATGGAGCCATATACTTCTGCCAGTTTCTGTGTCATGTCCGTCTTCCTTTCTTTGCTTCGGTTGTATCAAACTCCATCGGGCATTTACAGCCCGGGTCACTCACGCAATTTCATCTCGCAGGGCTTCGTGGCCAGTCTCACCTGTGCGGACCTTCACGGCCTCTTCCACCGGCGAGACAAAGATCTTGCCATCCCCCAGCTGCCCGGTGTGGAGGGCCTGCTTAGCGGTTTCAATGACCAGCTCGGGAGAAATCCGAGAAACAATCACCGAAACCTGAACGGTAGGCCGCAAAGACATGGAGACCGGAACCCCGCGGTACATGCCATTGCCGCCTCGCTGGGCGCCGCAGCCCATGGCGCTGGTAACGGTCATGCCGGTAATGCCAATGGACTCCAGGCTTTGTTTCAGGCGCTCAAACCGGTGGGCAGAGCAGTAAATGTCAATCCGGGTAAGCTTGTCGCCCTTTCCGCCCTTGGCCGGGTGCTTGGGGTCTGCATCGGATACCACCGGCAGGCTTCTGGCATCGCCGTGGTTAAACTCACCCACCACCCCAAAGGCGAAGGTAAAGTCGGCATAGGCAGAGGGCAGGCCGTGCTCGGTGGCGTCCAGGCCCTCAATCTCTTCCTCCTCCGTCACCCGCATGGTGCCGCCGGTCACCAGAGAAATCACCTTGAACACAACCGTCATGGTAACAATCATCCAGCCTGCCACTGCGATGACGCCCAGCGCCTGAACCCCCAGCTGGTGAACGCCGCCGCCATAGAACAGGCCGCTTTCCGTGTCCAGCAGGCCCACCGCCAGGGTACCCCAAGCACCGCAGGCCCCATGGACGGCCACAGCCCCCACGGGATCGTCCACGTGGAACTTCAGGTCCAGCAGCTCTACCACAACCACCACCAGAACACCGGACACCGCGCCGATCACAGCGGAACCCAGACCGGAAACGTTAGCGCAGCCAGCGGTAATCCCTACCAGGCCAGCCAGGGCGGCGTTGAGGCACATAGACACATCCGGGCTGCCGTTTTTCAGCCAAGTCACTGCCATACACACCACGGTGGCCACCGCAGGGGCAATGGTAGTGGTGCCAAAGATCACAGCCAGCTCAGAAACCGATCCGGCTGCAGCGCCGTTAAAGCCGTACCAGCCAAACCATAGGATGAACACCCCCAGCGCCCCCAGCGGCAGGTTGTGGGCGGGGATGGCGTTGGACACCTTTTTGCCCTCTTTCTGGGTATACTTTCCAATCCGCGGCCCCAGATAAATGGCGCCGATCAGGGCGGTGATCCCGCCGGCCATGTGGATGACACAGGAGCCAGCAAAATCGATAAAGCCAAGCTCACTGAGCCAGCCCCCTTCGCCCCAGGCCCAGCCGGCCTCCACGGGATAAATCACCAGGCTGATGACCGCTGAGTAAAGGCAGTATGCGGAAAACTTTGTCCGCTCGGCCATGGCCCCCGAGACGATGGTGGCGCAGGTGGCACAGAACACCAGCTGGAACACAAAGCTGCTCCAGTCAAAAGAGGAAAAACCGCCGCCAAACATGGCCAGGGTGGGGGTTCCAATGAAACCGCCGGCCACGTGGGGGCCCGTCAAAAGGCCGTAGCCCAAAAGCAGGAAAACCACTGCTCCAATGCAAAAATCCATCAGGTTCTTCATAATGATGTTGCCCGCGTTCTTCGCGCGGGTGAACCCGCATTCTACCATGGCAAATCCGCTTTGCATAAAGAAAACCAGAATTGCACCCATCAAAAACCAAATGCTCAGGGAAATACTCTCTGTTCCCATAGGACATCGCTCCTTTCCGTTGTCATAAGCGTGGGTCCCAGTTATGGAACTCTTTGTTCGATATCAAAAGTATAGTCTTCTCCTCAAAATTCCACAATGACAGAAGAAAAGAAAT
>DBEYYM010000044.1:0-2970 GCA_048184675.1 Evtepia sp.
ATTTTACAGCGGAGGGAATTACCTTGGGAATGGAAATTCTGATTATCGTCCTCATTGTTTTTTATATCGCCATTTTCTACTTCCTGAAAATGCGCCCTGAAAAGCAGCGCAAAAAGGAACAAGAAGCAATGAAGAAGTCCCTGAACCCCGGAGATCCTGTCACGATGATCGACGGAATCGTAGGCAATGTTTGCGCCGTAAAGGAAAAGACTGTGGTCATCGAAACCGGTGCAGATCGTGTTCGTCTGGAGTATGCGAACTGGGCCATTATGAACAAGGGCGTGGCAGTGGATCAGGTTCAGCAGTAAACAGAATATCGGCATAGAAAAATTCCTCCCCGCATAGAATCCAGCAAGTGATTCTATTGGGGAGGGATTTTTTGTGGGAAAGAAAGGCCAGGAAACCGTAAGAAAACCAGAGCACGCTGGGGCATCGGTTGTTGCCATTCTATTGGGAACCGGCGTCGGACTGGTGAGTTTGTTGTTGCTGGCCCTCTTGTCTGCGGGGCTGATCTGGGGCGGTGTCCTATCAGCTTCCATGGCAGGGGTGCTTTTGACCGTCTCAGCGGGCCTCTGTGCGCTGCTGGGCGGCCGGGTTGCCGTGGGAAAGGGGAGTGCCCCTATGCCAGCTGGCGCCGCTGTAGGAGGGGGACTCTGCCTGGTTTTAGCCTTGGTTTGTCTGGGCACCACCGGGACTGCCGGGTTCCAGGGGCAATTTCTCGGGATCCTGCTGATGCTGCTGGCCGGGGGCTGCCTGGCTGGCCTCATGGGAAAGAAAACGCGGAAAAGCAAGAACAAGAAGAAGCGATGAAAACGGTTACGCAAAAAGAGCAACTTGTTCGGCGCAAAAAAGAGGCGGCAGACAAAAATCGTGACACAGTGTTGCTGATCCTTTCAGTTGGTTTTCTGATGGGCGGGATCCTGGGATGTCTGCTGGAGGGAAAACTCTCTGGAGGGAATCTTCTCAGCCCATTCTTCCAGCAGGCTGCGCAAGGGGCTATTGTGCCGTCTTTGTGGCGGGAGCTGTGGATTGTTTTCCGCTGGCCTATGGCGGCCGTTGCGTTGAGCCTGCTGCCCATGGCGGGGTTTACTGTTCCTGGGCTGTTTTTTCTGCGAGGATTTTTCTTGTCCTACGGAATTGTGGCTTTGATGGAGGGCGTGGGAATCGTTGGGGTTTTATGTGCTGGTGTCGTGTTTGGCCCAACCTGTCTGCTGGCAGTCCCGGCACTGTTTGTCTTGGGAACTGCGGGATTGCTGCGAAAGACAGAAGACATACCAAAGCGCAGCGTGTTTTTTCGCCGAGTGGTGGTCTGTCTGCTGATTTTGATCCTGTGCGTGTTTCTGGACCAAAAGATTGTGCCGAAGGTTTTGGGATTTTTGCTCAAGGCCCTTACAGGGGCAGAATGAGCCTGGTCTTAAAAGGAGAAAACCGCAGTGTTTTTTGAAGGGCGCTACTTGCTTTTGGCTGACTGAGCGAGTATAATAAGAAAAAAATTACGAAACATGCTCCCTGCAGGGGAGCATGCTTTTCCAGAAAACAACTTCGCATAATGCAGATTTTGCGAAGTTGGGAAACCGAAAAGAAAGGAGGAGCCCCTTATGGCGGATTACTGGCTGGAGGCGCCACCAATTTTGCAGGAGTTTCTCAACTACCATGAGTCCATCCTTTCCCATTCAGCGAAAACGGTGGATGAGTATTTCTTGGATCTGCGCAGTTTTTTTCGCTACTTAAAATGCCGGCGCAACCCAGAGCTGGCGGAGATTCCGTTTCAAGAGATCTCCATTTTGGATGTGGATCTGGAGTTTGTTTCTAAGACCCAGCTCTCTGAGATCTACGGCTTTTTGACATTTCTCTCTGGTGGAGCCCAATCTGGCAAAGCGGAGTCTTCCACCAGAGCGCGAAAATGCGCGGCCATTCGTTCCTTTTATAACTATCTTTGCGTTCACGCCCGACAGATGGAGACGAACCCCACACAGGCGCTGAACAATCCCAAGCTGAGGAAATCGCTGCCGCGCTATCTGTCCCTGTCTGAAAGCCTTCAGCTGCTGGAGGCGGTATCAGGGCCCAACGAGATTCGGGATTACTGTATTTTAACCCTCTTTCTCAACTGTGGGCTTCGTGTGGGCGAGTTGGTGGGCCTCAATGTTCAAGATATCCGGGAGGACACGGTGCGAGTGTTAGGCAAGGGTAACAAAGAGCGGCAACTCTACCTTAATGAGGCCTGTCTGAGCGCTATCCAGTCTTACTTGGCGGTTCGCCCGGAACCCAAAGAGGAGATGCGGCATAAGGACGCCTTATTTGTATCCCGCAATAAAACCCGCCTTACGACACGGGCGGTGGAGAACATCGTCCAGAAAGCCGTCCGTCAGGCCGGGCTAGACCCCAAGTATTCTCCCCATAAACTTCGCCACACCGCAGCTACGCTGATGCTGAATAACGGTGTGGATATCCGTACCCTCCAAGATGTGCTGGGCCATGAAAATCTGGGAACTACGCAGATCTATACCCACATTTCTGACGCAAACATGAAACAAGCTGTGGATGCAAATCCCTTGGCACATGTGAAAAAACAGGAAGAATAACTTACTCCAGAATATGGTCCAGACCCTGGGCAAAAATCGTTCGCACATGGTCGTCTGCCAGGGCGTAATATACCAGCTTTCCCTCTCGCCGGGATTTCACCAGGCGAGCCTGCTTGAGGATGCGAAGCTGATGGGATATGGCGGACATGGACATGGATAGCTGTTGGGCAATGTCCCCCACTCCCCTCTCCTGTTCAAAAAGCGCATAGAGGATTTTTAGACGGGTGCTGTCTCCGAAAATTTTATAAAGTTCTGCCAGCTCCCCCAGCATCTCTTCTGTGGGAATGATGTGCTCTGCCATGGGATCGGTACAGTGCGGGTGGTCCTGCATGGAAACAGCCTCCTTTGTAATCATTGAATGATTGTTCAATGATGGATAGTATATACC
>DBEYYM010000045.1:0-11981 GCA_048184675.1 Evtepia sp.
AGGAACCAGCTCAGCGTAAACCAAGCCGAAGGGGACCATGATGAGCAGGCAAAGCAGATAGCCAATGGCTGCGGGGATAGGGCCGCCGGAGCTGGCCATCCAGCCGTTAATCGAAACGGCCCAGCCAACGCCGACGATGGCGCCGAAACCGATACAGAAGAAGTCAATAGCGCCTACGCCTTTTTTTTCAGGATTATTACTCATACTTACCTCGTTTCTTGTGTGCCGCGCTCCTCAGCGCGGCGTGATCGTTCTCTCGTCTTATTGATGATCAGATGGTGTTAGGGTTCTGTTCGATAGAAGGCCTCCTTCCTGCGTTACCTTTCCTCCTGGTTGGAGAAAAGAAACAAAAAATGAGGTATGGATCGATATTATTATAGAAAAAACTACCATGGCTGTCAAATTGAGAATCTCTATATATCTATAAGAAATTTTTTGCATGAGAAATTCTCGGATGCAATAGAAATACGGCAGACGGCCACGAAAGGTGGCTGTCTGCCGCGTATGAGTCATCAGGGAAAGAAAAATCCAGCGGAAGATTTTGCTTGCTGGCCCGACCGCCCGGGAAGGGACACAGCGCTGCCTGGAAGAAATGGGCGGACAGAGAACCCCTTTGCCGACGAGGCAGACGGCAAACAGATTCAGCCCGGAGGATATCATTACCCGATGGCTTTAGTATACCCGATGGGAGCGCGATTGTAAACTTGACAGGTTCTATGCTGCTATTGAAATATTTTTTCACAAAATCACTTTACTAATATCCATTTTCTGTGATAAAATGGAAAGTAAAGGAAAATGGGGGTGAGAGAATGGGACGGTATTTGCCTGTGATCAAAACCGCTGAGTGCGGCAGCTTGACCCGCGCGGCTCACGCCCTGGGCTACACACAACCCAGTCTCGGTTATATCATCAATAACATCGAGAACGAGCTTGGCGTGAAGATTTTCTACCGAAACCAGCGGGGGGTCACCCTAACGGAAAACGGAGAAAGCCTGCTGGCGATCATGCGCCAAATCGAGGACATGGAAAGCCACCTGCAAGAGGTCGCCCGAATCAGCCGCTGGGAAATGCTGCGAGTCGGGATTTTTCCCAGTGTAGCCTCCCTGTGGATGCCAGAGATCCTAAAGGAATTTTACCAAACCTATCCCAAGGTTGTGGTAAAGCTGGAGCACGCTATGAACGACCTGGCCGGCGAGCTGAGCGTAAAAGAGCATAAGCTGGACTGCTGCTTTACCTCCGGGCCGTGCCCGCCAGGCATGGAAAGCTTTGCCCTTTACGAGGACCCATACTACCTGGTGGTCGCAGAGGACAGCAAAATGGCAGGGCTGGAGTCGGTCTCTGTGTGGGAGCTGGGAGAGGAGCTGTATTTTGTCCCCTCCCGAGAGAGTTTCGACATCAGCAACTCTGGCTATGAAATCGACCAGCTCTTTGGAAAGGAAAAGACCGACTGGTTGGATTTCCAGCCCCAGGAAAACGAGACCACCTTGGCCCTGGTGGAAAAGGGCCTGGGCGCCACCATTCTGCCTGGCTTAACCCTAGTGGGTCTGGCGGAGGGGCGGCACATCAAAGTGATCCCATTGAAAGAGAATCTCAGCCGGACCATCAGCCTGCTCTGCCCGCGGGAGCTGGAGCGGTCGCAGCTGACCAGTGTGTTTCTCCGCATCACCCAACGGCGGGTGACCCAGTGGAAACAGGAGAGAGAAGCACAAAACCCTTGAGCCATAGGCTCAAGGGCTTTTTTGTTTTCCGGGGGTTTACTCTGCGGGGCACTGGCGGCCAGTGTGGTCGATGGTGTAGTCGGTGTTGTATTCGCCGCCTAAAATCAGCTGGCCGATGGGGACAATGTCATAGCCCTCCCCCAGCAGATAGTCCAAAATGCCCGGCAGAGCCTCTGGGGTGTGAAGGGCCGCATTGTGGAAGAGCACAATGGAGCCCGGCCCCACGCCGGAGATCACCCGCTGGGTGATGGTGGCCGCATCGTAATCCTTCCAGTCCAGACTATCCCCGTTGGCAGCGGCTGCAAGGGGGGAGGGCCTGGTCGGGTCTGTCCGCCTGGCATACTGGCCCCCTTTGGCTGCATAGGATAGGGGAGAAAGCCAACTGGAAAGGAGCCTTACCGATGAAGATCATCAGTGTGTACCTCAGCCAAAGCGCCGAAGCCCGCCGGGCCCGTCTGGCAGCCATCCACCGGAAGTGTTTGCTGCTGCTCCAGCAGCGGCGCGGTGGGTAACATGGACGCCATTTATGCGCGGCAGAGCCTGGAGAAAGAGGGGTCCCTCTCCATTGCAGGGCAGATCGCCCTGTGCGAGAAGCACGCAGGGCCGGAGCGGCAGATTTTTGAGGACCGGGGGTTTTCCGGGAAGAATACCAACCGCCCCGGGTTCCTGCGCCTGATGGAAGGGGTGAGAGGGGGGCGGATCCAAAAAATCCTGGTGTACCGCCTGGACCGGTTCAGCCGGTCCATTGCGGATTTCTCCCGCATTTGGGAGGAGCTGGAGCGCCACGGCGTGGCGTTTCAGTCGGTGACGGAGCAGTTTGACACGGCCTCGCCCATGGGACGAGCCATGCTGAATATTGTGATGACCTTTGCCCAACTGGAGCGGGAGACCACCGCTGAGCGGGTGCGGGACAACTATTTTCACCGGGTTTCCCTGGGGGCCTGGCCCGGGGGACCAGCCCCCTATGGGTTCACCCTGGGGAAGAGAAGAACCCCAGCGGGCGGCCAGGCCTCCACCCTGGTGGCGGATGAACATGCGCCGCTGGTCCGGCAGATCTTCCAGCGCTATGTGGAGACCGATCTCTCCCTGCGGGCCCTGGCCAAGGAGCTGACGGCCCAGGGAATCCACGGCCCCAAGCGGGAGGCCTGGGACAACGTGACGCTCTCCCGCCTCCTGCGCAGCCCCCTCTATGTGCGGGCGGATGCAGAGGTTTACTGGTACTACCTGGCCCAGGGCATGGAGATTGTCCAGCCCGTGGAGGCCTTCGCAGGGGTCTACGGCTGCAACCTGATCGGCCGGAGAAACCGGGCCAAGGGCCAGAGCGCTCCGGCGGGGCAGCGGTTGACCATCGCCAACCATGAGGGAATCCTGCCCGCCCCACTCTGGCTGGCGGCCCAGGATAAGCTCCGCAAAAACCGGCAGATCCCCCGGACGAACGGGGGAAAGTACACCTGGCTCTCGGGCCTGCTCAAGTGCGGCAAATGCGGCTATGCGGTGAAAATCAACTGGGACAAGCGGGCAGATACCTACTATTTGATGTGCTCTGGCCGGTCAAACCTCTCCCTGTGCACCGCCAGCATTCGGGTGGATCTGCGGGGGCTGGAGGCCGCTGTGGCAAAGGAGATCCAGGCGCTGCTGGCAGAGTGCCCCCCCGAACCCCTGGGGGAGGCGGAGCCGGACACGGTCCAGCAGGCGCTGGAGCTGGAGGAGAAGATTCAGCGGCTGGTCAGCGCCCTGGCGGCCAGCAGCGAGGTTTCCGCTGCCTACATATCCCAGCAGATTGAGGGGCTCCACCGCCAGCGGGAAGGGCTGCTCACCAGCCAGCGCCAGGCAAAGCCCCAGCATGTGGATTTTCTGGGGGCTGACTTTGCGGAGAAGAAACTCATTGCAGGGGAGCTGGTGGAGCGGGTGCTCCTGGAGGGAGAGCAGGCAACCATTGTGTGGAAGGTGTAACGGGCCTGCCCCCGCTGCTGCGGGGCGGGCCCGTTCCTTTTGCAGGGGTGTGGGCCTCTTGACGCGGCGAAAGGGGCTTGCTATGATAGAATCAACCAGTCAATTTCCCTGGAACAGGGAGAAGGACGCTCTGCGGAGCGCTTTTTTTCAACAAGGGAGTTAGTTAAAGCTAACCAAGAGAAAGGATGAGAGTCCCGCATGAAATTTTATACATTTGGCGAGCAAGGGAACCCGGTCTTGCTCCTCCTGCCCGGCACTTGCTGCCACTGGAAGCGGAACTTTGGCGGGGTGATTCCCCTGCTGGCGGGGGCGTTCCAGGTGGTTTGTGTGTCTTACGACGGGTTTGACGAGACAGAGCAGACTGTATTTCCAGATATGCTGGCGGAAACCGAGCAGATCGAGGCCTATCTCCAGGAGACCTTCGGCGGCCACATTTGCGCCGCCTATGGCTGCTCTCTGGGTGGGTCTTTTGTGGGGCTGCTGGTGCAGCGGCAGCGGGTCCATATTGACCACGGAATTTTGGGCAGCTCTGATCTGGACCAAGGCGGCGGGCTGTCCGCCCGGCTGCAGGCGTGGCTTGTAAGCAAGCTGCTCCACAGGATCTTTCGCAAAGGGAACCTTCCCGGGTTTATGGAACGGCGGCTGGCCAAGAAAACAGAAGAGGAGCGGCGCTACCTGGACAAAATGCTCGCGATGTTTGGCGCAAAGGATACCCAAATGTCCTTTGTTCAACCCAAAAGTATCCGCAACCAGTTTTACTCTGACCTTGTAACCCCTCTGGAGGAGAAAATCTCGGTTCCTGGCACAACCATTCACTGCTTTTACGCGGAAAAAATGGGGGAGACCTATCGGGCGCGGTATCAAAAGCATTTTCAGGCCCCGGATATCCGGTGCCACCCGATGCAGCACGAGGAGCTTTTGGTCTGCCATCCAGAGGCCTGGGCAGAGGAAGTGAAAAGCTGCTGCGGGGTGGGCAGGGAATCTTCCTGTGCCAGGGGGATTGGGTCCGGCCTGTGACAAAAGGAAAAGGGGGCCAAGAGCTGGTCCCGGGATTCCGACAAAATGGGGATAGCATTTTCTGTCGAACTATGCTACAATTTGATTTATCAGTTTAAAGCGTTTGTGTCGCAAAGGATTCAAGGCCACGGATGGTCTGAAGGAAAGAGAAAAGGAGAATGAACATGCGAGAGAGAATCACGGGACACACAGAACTGCTGACTCTGATGGCCTATCCCATCCGGCATTCTGGTTCTCCCGCCATGCACAACGAGGCGGCGGCCTACCTGGGGCTGGACTACGCCTACCTCTGCTTCGATGTGGACCAGAGCAACCTGAAGGAAGCCATTGGGGCCATGCGGGCCCTGAAGGTACGGGGTGGGAACCTGTCCATGCCCAATAAAATTGCGGTGATCCAGTATCTGGACAAGCTCTCCCCCCAGGCCCAGATGTGCGGGGCGGTGAACACCATTGTCAACGACGACGGCGTCCTGACGGGCCATATTACCGACGGCATCGGGTATCTCCGGGCCCTGGAGGACAACGACATCCACATTCAGGGCCAAAAAATGACCCTGGTGGGCACCGGCGGGGCCGGGACGGCCATCCTGGTCCAGGCGGCTCTGAGCGGCGTGGGCGAGCTGGCCGTGTTTAACCGGCGGGACCAGTTCCACCAGCGGGGCAAGGACATGGTGGAGATGGTCAAGGAGAAAACCGGGTGCAAGGCGGCCTTTTATGATCTGGAGGATTTGGACCGGCTCAAGGAGGAGCTTTCCAACAGCTACCTGCTGACCAACGCCACCTGCGTGGGCATGGCGGACCTGACGGGCCAGACCTTCCTGCCCGGGCCGGAGTATCTGCGGCCGGAGCTCATTGTCTCTGACGTGATTTATGCCCCCAAAGAGACCGCCCTGCTGGCAATGGCCCGTCAAGTGGGCTGCAAGGCCATGAACGGGGAGGGCATGATGCTCTTCCAGGGCGCAGAGGCCTTCCGGCTGTGGACGGGGCAGGAAATGCCCATTGCCCACATGAAGGAAGTGCTGGGCATCCAGTACGAGTGAGAAAAGGGTGCGCGCTATGAAAGTGATTAAATGGCTGGATAACTATTTAGAGGAAACCCTGCTGGTCCTCCTGCTGGTTGCCATCGCCCTGGTTATGGGGATGCAGGTCTTCTCCCGATACTGCCTGAGCACACCCCTGAGCTGGACGGAGGAGCTGTCTCAGTATCTGTTTGTCTGGGCCACTTTCCTCAGCGTCAGCTACTGCGTGAAAAAGCGGAAATCCATCAAAATCGAGCAAGTGCTTCTGGCGCTGCCTCCTCGGGGACAGGCCATCCTGCGGCTGCTGCGGCACACGCTGGTGTTTGTGTTCTGCCTGATTATGCTGCCTTACTGCGTGACCTTCATTCGGCAGGCGGTGGAGTCTCAGGCCACCAGCGCTGCCCTCCATCTTCCCATGTACTTCATTCAGTCTGCGCCTCTGGTGGGCTTTCTGCTGCTGACCATCCGGGTCATCCAGGCCTGGGTGCGTGAGGTGAAAAACGTGGCAAAAGGAGGGGCGGCATGACAATCCTGATTATGGCGATCTTCGTGATCCTGCTGCTGCTGGCGGTGCCGGTGGGGCTCACTGTGGCCATCTCCAGCATGCTGCCCAGCCTGCTTTCCGACTCCTTTACTGTCAGCGGGGTGTATATCCTGCGCTCGGCCCTGGGCGGGGTCAATTCCTATCCCTTGCTGGCCATTCCTATGTTCGTCCTGTCGGGCATTATCATGTCTCGGGGCGGGGTTTCTAAGAAGCTCTTTGAGGTGTTTAGCTATTTCGTGGGCCACCGGACGGCGGGCATCCCCTGTGCGGCGGTGGTGACCTGCCTGTTCTTTGGGGCCATTTCCGGCTCGGCGCCGGCCACGGTGGCCGCAGTGGGCAGCATGACCATCCCCCTGATGCTGGAGATGGGCTATGACAAAAAATTCTGTGTGGCGGTGGTGGCCATCGCCGGCGGGCTGGGGGTTATCATTCCTCCCAGCATCCCCTTTATCCTTTATGCCCAGGCCACAGGCACGTCTGTCAGTGATATGTTCCTGGCGGGGATTATTCCCGGTATCCTCATTGCTGTGGTGCTCATGTGCTACTGCTACTATTATTGCAAGCGCCATGGAGAGGATAAGGAGAAGATCAACGCCATCGTGGGGGAGCTGCATCGGAAGGGATTTCGAAAGGTGTTCTTCTCCAGTTTCTTCGCCCTGCTGACCCCGGTGATTATTTTGGGCTGTATCTACTCTGGGGTAACCTCCCCCACGGAGGCCGCGGTAATTTCGGTGTTTTACGCGCTGATTATCAGTGTGTTTGTCTACCGAACCCTTACCTTCCGGGACCTGGTGGCGGTGCTGCGGGAGTCGGTGCAGACCTTTGCGCCCATCCTCTTTATCCTGGCGGCCTCGGTGGCCTTCTCCCGGATTCTCACCCTGATGCATGTGCCCCAGTCGGTCTCGGCCTGGATGACGGGCACCTTCAGCAATAAAATCATCCTTCTGCTGGTCATTAACCTGCTGCTGCTGGTGGTGGGCATGGTCATGGACACCAGCCCGGCTATTTTGATTCTGAGCCCCATCCTGCTGCCCATTGTGGAGGTCTATGGGGTGGACCCGGTACACTTTGGCATCATTATGGTGGTGAACCTGGCCATCGGGTTCGTGACGCCGCCCATCGGGGTGAACCTCTTTGTGGCCAGCTCCATGTCCCAGGTGCCGGTGATGGACATTGCCCGGAAGGCGGTGCCCATGATCATTCTGTTTTTCCTGACCCTGCTGCTGATCACTTACCTTCCCTCGATCAGCCTGCTGCTGGTTTGAGAAAGAGGTGGACGATGAAAAAGAAACTTTGCCTGCTTGTTTTTTCCCTGCTGGCCCTGGCGTGCCTGAGCGGCTGCCAGGAAGAGGGCCAGGAGTATGCCTGGGTGCTGGCCACCTCCAGCCCGGAGGACACGGTGACCCAGATCTTTGCGGAAAAGTTCGCGGAAGAGGTCAATACCCTCAGCGGCGGCGAGATGAAGATCGAGGTCTACGCCAACAGCTCCCTAGGCGGGGACACGGAGATCCTGGAGAGCGTGATGTGCGGGGACATTCCTTTCGTGGTGCAAAACACGGCCCCCCAGGTGAGCTACCTGCCCCGGCTGTGCCTCTTTGACCTGCCCTGCGTCTTTGACGAGATCGAGGAGCTCCATGCGGTGTTAGACAACGAACGGTTTATGGAAAAGATCAACGCCATCTATGCCGAAAAGGGGATCAATCTTCTGGCGATGAGCGACCAGAATTTCCGGGTGATGACCTCCAACGTGCTGGTGGAGGACATGGAAGACTTTGCGGGGGTGAAGATCCGCACCATGGAAAACTCCTACCACATGGCCTTCTGGTCGGCCCTGAAAGCCAGCCCCACACCCATGGCCTTTTCTGAGGTCTATCTGGGCCTGCAGCAGCACACCATCGACGCCCAGGAGAACCCCTATGAGGTGGTGGTCTCCAATGCATTCTATGAGTGCCAGGATTACGTGATCCAAACCAACCACCTGCCCCACCTGCTGACCCTGATTACCGGCCAGGAATTTCTGGACAGCCTGACGGAAGAGCAACAGGCGGTGATCCAGCAGGCCGCCGCCATTGCCCGGGACTATTCCCGGGAGCAGGCCGCCCTCCGGGCAGATGACCGCATTGCCACCTGTGTGGCCGGCGGCGCAGAGATCATCCAGGTTTCCGACCAGCTCCGCCAGGAGATGCGGGAGGCCTCGCAGGAGATCTATGAGAATGTCCGCCAAGTGGTAAATGACGACGAGCTGTACGCCCTCTATACCGGCCAAGAGACATCCTAAGCGAGAAAAGAAGCGCCCCGCCGAACCCTACATAGGGTTTTGGCGGGGCGCTTTGACAAGAGAGGGAGAAACAGACCAGGGCCCCTGAAAGAGGCCCTGGTCGCTGTTGTTTTTTAGGAAACGAAAGCTTCCGATTAGTGCTCGTACCAACCGGGCGCGCCGGGAGTCAGGTTGATGTTCACCTGCTTGATCTCCTGGTATTCCTCCAGGCCGTGGACGCCCAGCTCGCGGCCAATGCCGGACATCTTGTAGCCACCCCAGGGGGCTTCGTTGAAGGTGGGGTTAAAGGCGTTGACCCAGGTGATGCCAGCGCGGACTTCCTTGACCACATGGATCGCGGTCTCCAGCTGGTGGGTAAACACGCCGCCGGCCAGACCGTAATCGGTGTCGTTGGCCAGAGCAATGGCCTCTTCCACGGTCTTAAAGGTCTGAATGGTGACGACCGGCCCAAAAATCTCTTCCCGGACGATGGTCATATCGGGGGTGCAGTTGTCAAAAATGGTGGGACGCATGAAGTAGCCCTTGGCGCACTCACCCTCGGTGTAACGCTCGCCGCCGCAGACCAGGGTGGCGCCCTCTTCGATGCCCTTCTTCACGTAACCCAGCACGTCGTTGAGCTGGCCTTCGCTGACCATGGGGCCCATATCGGGGTTATCCAGGGGGTTGCCGATGGTCATGGCGTTGGCGCGCTCAGCAAAGCGCTTGACAAAGGCATCGTGGATGCTCTCTTCAATGATAATCCGGGAGCCGGCGCAGCAAACCTCGCCCTGGTTGAAGAAGATGCCAATCATGGCCCACTCCACAGCAGCTTCCAGATCTACATCGGCGAAGATGATGTTGGGGGACTTACCGCCCAGCTCCAGACCAATCTTCTTGACGTTGTTTGCAGCGCAGCGCATAATGCTCTGGCCCACTGCAGTAGAGCCGGTGAGGGTGACCATGCCGATATCCTTGTGGGAAGCCAGAGCTTCGCCCACGGAACCGCCCGGGCCCAGAATCAGGTTGGCAGCCCCTACGGGCACACCGGCCTCCTCCAGAATCTCGAACATCTTCACATTGGACATCACGGCGTTGGAAGCGGGCTTGAAGATGATGCTGTTGCCGGCTGCCAACGCGGGGGCAATCTTCCAAGAACCCATCACGAAGGGGAAGTTCCAAGCACTGATGAGGGCCACCACGCCCACGGGCTCATGGATGGTGAAGGAGTGCATTTTGCCAAAGCCCTCGTTCACGTCATACACGCCGCCATAGGGGGCCTTGATGATGCCGGCATAGTAACGATAGCAGTGCAGGGCATCGTCCACATCGCCCTCTGCTTCCCGCAGGGGCTTGCCCATGTCCATGGACTCGATGCGGGCCAGCTCATCCCGGTTCTTGTCGATGAGATCGGCAATCTTCAGCAGGATATCGCCTCTGGTCTGGCTGTCCATATCGCGCCAGTCGCGGGTCTCGTAGAAGGACTTCTTAGCGGCGGCAACGGCACGCTCGACATCTTCCTGATTGGACTGCACGATCTCAGCCAGAATTTCACCGTTTGCAGGGTTGTAAGTCGGGCTGGTTTTCCCAGTGACGCTTTCTACCCATTCACCATTGATATAATTTTTACAAATCTTCATAGAAAACTCTCCTATCAATCACGGTGCAAAAGAATTCGCACCCATAGATGGAACAATGTACATTATTAAATAATGTGTTATGAACGAAGGGATTAGAGACCGAAAACTTCCTTTGCCTTGGCAGCTGCCTTGTCAGAGGCGTCCAGGATCTTAGCGATCTCGTCGGGGGTCAGGGATGCGGGGGGCTCAAAGCGGATGGTCTTGGAGTTATTCAGGGTGCCGGAGATGATGACGTGCTGGTTGTACATCTCCTTGGAGAACTCATAGCCATATTCGTCGGAGAAGAACTCCACAGCCATCATAAGGCCGACGCCGCGGACTTCCCGGATGACGGTGGGATACTTTGCCTGAATGGCCTCCAGACCGGCCTTGATCTTGGCGCCCTTCTCCCGGGCCTGACCGGGGATGTCGTTCTTGAGCTGGAAGTCCAGCGCGGCGATGGCAGCGGCGCAGCAGACAGGGTTGCCGCCAAAGGTGGTGGAGCCCAGCAGATAGGGGTTCTCGACCAATTCTTCGCTCCACATGGAGGGACGGCAGATGAGGCCGGTGATGGGCATCACGCCGCCGCCGAAGGCCTTGCCAAAGGTCATAATGTCGGGGACGATCCCCTCTGCATCGCAGCGCCACAGCGTGCCGGTGCGGCCCATGCCGGTTTGAATTTCATCGATGATAAGGACGACGTCCAGCTCATCGCAGATGGCACGGACTTCCTTCAGATAGCCCTCGGGAGGAATGATCACGCCGGCTTCGCCCTGGATCGGCTCCAGAACCACAGCGGCAATGGATTCGCCCACTTCCCGCAGGTTCTCAATGGCGGTGCGGATGGCGGCGGCATTGCCATATTCCACGTGCTGCACCTGCTGGAGCAGCGGCAGATAGGGCTGACGATAGATGCCCTTGGCGGTCAGGGACAGGGAGCCGCCGGTTTTGCCGTGGAAGGCGTGGGTGGTGGCGATAAACCACTTGCCCTTGCTCTTAAACCGGGCCAGCTTCATGGCGATTTCCACAGCCTCGGTGCCGCAGTTGGTGAAGAAACACTGCTGCAGATCACCGGGGGTACAGTCTGCCATTGCCTTGGCCAAATAGCCGCGCAGGGGGTCGATCAGCTCCTGGGAGTGGAGGCCCTGACGGCTCAGCTGGGCCTTTACGGTGTCGATGATGAGGTCTTCGCTGTGGCCGGCCACATAGATGCCGAAGCCACCCATGGCATCCAAAAACTTCTCGTTGTCATATAGGCCGCGGAAGTAGGAGCCGCCGTCTTCCCATTCCAGAACGGCGCTGCCTTCGGTCTCGGAGGAGACGCACTTTCTGTAATTGATCCAGCCGGGGCTGACATAGGTGTTAAAGTGTTCCACGGTCTCCTTGACCATCTGGGCCTTCTCTTCTGCGGGAATCTCGTCTGCCTTCATGTGAATGAGCTTAATCACTCGGTCCAAATCGTTTACGACCTGCTCTCTGTTTTTCTCATAGTTATACATAGATGATCCTCCTTATTCGTTAAGCACTTACAAAAGCATATTCAGGTGGAGAAACCCGCTTGCACTTCCACCCGTTCCAAGGATAGGCCCCTGCTGTTTGGCGGGTTAGGTTATGCGAGGAAGAGGGGATGGGCGATGGTCGGTCGTTGTGGCGGTGTGGTATCGCAGCAAAGCTTATTTTTATGTGATAGGAGTAGAAAAGACGAATATTCTGTCCAACTTTATTATACGAGATTCTTTAGTTTCTTAAAATTCTCTTCTTTTTCTACTTTATACTTGAAAATGTATGAAATATACCTTTCAAGAGGTATTTCTACGTGTTTTCAAGTATATTATTTCAATTTGTTTTCCATTATAC
>DBEYYM010000046.1:0-13793 GCA_048184675.1 Evtepia sp.
CCTGGGGAGAGCTCTTCCCCTGCCACCAGTTTGTCAACGACCCCGCATACTCCATGGGGGATGTGTGGAAGGGAGTCACCAACACCCAGATGGGGGAGAAGTTTCACCGATGTAACGTGGTGGCCAACCCCGACTGCCGGACATGTTGGGCCCGGCTCTTCTGCGCCGGCGGCTGCGCGGCCAACGCCTACCACGCCAGCGGCGATATCAACGGAACCTATGAATACGGCTGCGCCCTCTTCAAAAAGCGCATTGAGTGCGCCATCATGATGAAGGCGGCCCAGGCTGAGAGCTGATAAAGGAGACAAGAAACCCATGGAACAGAAAAAAGTGACCTACAACGGCGTAGACACCGACGACGTAACCCAGCAGCTGGAACAGGGCAACGAAAAAATGGCCGCCAAGGGCTGGCGGGAGTACCGGGTGGACATGCTCAGCTCCTCCACCGTCCGGGTGACCTATGTCCGGGGAGAGGTGGACGAGGAGGAGCTTTCCGACGACGAGGAGCTGTAAGGGGGCGGCACGCGCCCGCCTGTGCCCTCTGTGCGCCGTGTCTTCCCCTGATCTGGCCCCTGGAACGGACGGCTGCGGGAGCCTCCTTGTCTCCGCAGTCCTCCCCTTTGGGGAGGCTGCCCGGGAGAGCTGGGGCCCCGTTGCAACAGAAAACAATCCACCTATGAGAGAAAGGAAAACGCTATGGTCATTGGACTCATCGTTGGCATTGTCTTTATCGCCGGCGTCCTCTACTTCCAAAGCAAAAACAAGGACGAATGAGCAAACGGAAAAAATACCTCGTCAGAACCCTTTTGGTTCTGGTGCTTCTCTGTGCCCTTTTGGCCGCCCTGGCCTTTGGGCTCAGCGCCTATGTGGTGAGCTCCACCCGGGACCGGATGCTGACGCTGGAAGAGAGCCCGCCCTCCGGGGTGGACTGCGTCCTGATTCTAGGCTGTGGGGTCCATGCTGACGGCACCCCCACCCCCATGCTGGCCGACCGGCTGGCCCGGGGCGTGGCACTCTATGAAGCCGGCTGGGCGGACAAGCTGCTGCTGTCCGGGGACAACCGAAGCCAGGACTACAACGAGCTGGCCACCATGAACCAGTTGGCCCGGGACCAAGGGGTGCCCCAGGCGGACATCGTGTTGGACTATGCGGGCCTGTCCACCTATGACAGCCTCTACCGGGCCCGGGATATCTTCGGGGTAAAAAAGCTTGTCATTGTCACCCAGGAGTATCACCTGTACCGAGCCCTTTACTTGGCCCGGGCCCTGGGCCTGGAGGCCTGGGGGGTCGCTGCCGACGGCCAAAACTACCGGGGCCAAACCCTGCGGAACCTGCGGGAGATCGTGGCCCGGGACAAGGATTTCTTCTGGGCCATCCTCCAGCCATTGCCCACCTACCTGGGGGACCCGGAGCCCCTGACAGGAAGTGCATAAGAGAAAAAACGTCCACCGCAGATCCCTTCTGCGGTGGACGTTTTGTGCTATAGATTGCGCTTAGGGAAGGCCGGAAAAGGGGCAGCCCGAAGGGGGCCGCCGGGCAAGAGAACAGCCAGGGAAAAGGATCTCTCCGGCAGGGAGGGCGCTGGGGTTAGCTTGGATCTGTGTAATAACACAACCCGTGGTGGATCAGGTTCAGGATCAGGCGGTCGGTCTCCTCGTCTGCCATGGGGGCGGGCTGGACCCTGCGGTCCAGGGCCAGGCTGCCATAGTTGATAAAATCCACCACCTGGCTCAGCTGGTCTTCGCTTAGGTTGGTTCGGCCCCGGAGGCTGTGCATGGTCAGCGCCTTGGCGTAGGCCATGACGTCCTTTAGGGCCTCAGACCCCTGGTCAATGTAGAGCAAGACATAGTAGGATTGCTCGTTCTGGGCGATGAGCTTGCGCAGCGCGCGGCGGATGGCGAGAACAGTCTCCTGGCTACCGTCGGTTTCCAGGCGGTTTAGGATCTCCTTCAGCTGCTGGCAGAAGGTATGCTGCACCGTGTCCCACACATGGAAGCAGTCCATGAAATGGAGATAGAAGGTGCCGCGGCTGATCCCGATATTCCTGCAGACCTCTGTCACGGTGATTTTTCCCAGGGGTTTCTCCGCCATCAGGGACAGCACGGTGGATTTGATCAGCTCCTCGGTTGGGATTTTTTTCACGGGTTCCATGGGGCCTCCTCTTGACAGATTTTAAGCATCTGTTCCATTCTGAACAGATTGGCGTAATCTGCACATTGTGTCGCGTATGGCTTTATTATAGGATAACTTTGTGGAAGAAAAAAGCCTAGATTCCTAAAAAAGGGGGAAAACAGCGTGAAAAAGTTAGAAAATAAGGTGATTATCCTCACCGGATGCAGCGTCGGCATTGGAAAACAGGTGGCCATCAAATATGCGGAAGAGGGGGCCAAGCTGACCATTTGCGCCCGGCGGGAGGAGCGGCTGATGGAGACCAAGCGCCTGTGCGAGGAAGCCGGTGGTGAGGTTCTTGCCATTGCCTGTGACATCAAGAAGGAGGCGGACATTGCCCGGCTGGTGGACGAGACCATCCAGCGGTATGGCAAAATCGACGCCCTGGTGAACAACGCCACCCAGGGGACCCAAGGGCAGCCCATCATGGAGACCTCCCTGGAAGAGATGCGCAGCATCTTTGAGACAAACTACTTTGCCAGCTGGCATTTCATGACCAAGTGCTATCCCCACATGAAGGCCAATGGCGGCGGCAGCATCCTGAACATCTGCTCCGGCGCGGGGGTCTTGGGCATAGCGGGCTTCTCCCCCTATGCAGCCTCCAAGGAGGCCATCCGGGGCCTGTCCAGGGTGGCGTCCCATGAGTGGGGCCGGGATAACATCCGGGTGAATGTCCTGTGCCCGGGGGCCATGACCGACACCATCGAGGAGGTCGGCTTCGCGGATACCTTCCGCGCCATGGCGGCAAACAACACCATCCCCCGGGTGGGAGATCCCTATACTGATATTGCGCCCGCCTATGTGTTCCTGGTGTCTGACGATGCGCAGTACATCACCGGGCAGACCCTGAACGTAGACGGCGGCTCGTGCATTGTGCCCTAAGGGGATTCCATCTGTGGAAGAAAAAAGTCCAGCCTTTGGCTGGACTTTTTTGCGGGCAAACCACCGGTTGGAACCGGCTGAAAGCCGGCGCCGCTGCCTGATAGAGAAACCCGTCATACCGTGCCCCCCGGCCGCATAAGCTGAACCAACGACCACACAAAGGAGGCAGCTTGCCATGACCTTGGACAAGGCAAAGGTGGGACAGGTTTACACAGTGGTGCGGGTAGGGGGCCAGGGAGCGGCCCGCCGTCGGCTGCTGGACATGGGGATTTTACCGGGGACAGCGGTGGAGATCGCCGGCGCGGCCCCCCTGGGGGACCCGGTGGAGCTGCGGCTGCGGGGCTACACCTTGACCCTCCGCCGGGCCGACGGGGCCCAGGTGGAGGTGGTACCCGGCCGCCAGCTCCGCCAAGAAGAGGGGAGGGACTGGATATGGTGACCATCGCCCTGGCAGGCAACCCCAACGCCGGCAAGACCACCCTCTTTAACGCCCTCACCGGGGACAACCAGTTTGTGGGCAACTGGCCGGGGGTGACGGTGGAAAAGCGGGAGGGCACCTGGACCGGGGACCCCTCCGTTTGCATCCTGGATCTGCCCGGGGTCTACTCCCTCTTCCCCTACACCCCAGAGGAGGAGGTCACCCGCCGCTTCCTGGTGGAAACGCGCCCCGACGCCATCCTCAACTTGGTGGACGGGACCAACCTAGAGCGCAGCCTTTACCTGACCACCCAGCTGCTGGAGCTGGGCATCCCCATGGTGGTGGCGGTAAACCGCCTGGACCTGCTGGCGCGCCGGGGACAGGCCTTGGACCTGGCCTTCCTGTCCCAGCGGCTGGGCTGCCCGGTGGTGGCCCTTTCCGCGTCCAAGGGAACCGGGGTGCCGGAAGCTGCCCAGCAGGTGGTGTCCGCTGCCTGGGAGAACGCCCCACCTTCCCCCAGCCCCTTTTACAACCAGCGGATCCAGCGGGCCCTGGAGGACCTTGGAATCCTGGCCCGGCAGGTGCTGCCCCCGGCGGGCCAGTCCTGGTACCTGGTGGAGCTCTTTCAGGGGAATGCCCAGAGCCGCCAGGCTCTGGGGGTGGGGACCGCCCTGAGCCAGCGGCTGGAGGTGGTAATTGCCGCCTGCGAGGCCGACCTGCAGGACGACCGGGAGGAGAGCATTGCCGCCGGCCGCTATGCCTTTGCCGGGGAGCTGGCCCGGCGGGGCCTGACTCGGGCCCGGGGCGGGGAGCTCCTCACCTGCCGGCTGGACAGGCTCTTTCTCCACCGGGTTCTCGCCCTACCCCTTTTCGCGGCGGCCCTGCTGGGGATGTTTTGGGTTGCCATCTGCCTGGTGGGGGGCTGGGCAGAGGGTCTGGGCGGCGGCCTTCTCACCGGCACCTGGACCCTCTGGGGGCGGGAGCACCCTGGCCTGGTTCCTCTGCTGGCCTATGGGCTGGACAAGCTCCGCTGCGCCCCCTGGCTGACCTCCCTGGTGCTGGATGGCATTGTGACTGGGGTGGGGACGGTCCTCTCCTTTCTCCCCCAGCTGGCGGCCCTCTTCCTGTGCCTGACCTTTTTGGAGGGCTGCGGCTACCTCTCCCGAGGGGCCTACCTGCTGGACCGGCTGGTGCGGCGGTTTGGCCTGTCGGGGAAATCGGTGGTGCCCTATATCCTGGCCTGCGGCTGCGGGGTGCCGGGGATCTTGTCCTGCCGGACCATCCGGCGGGAGAGCTGCCGGCGGCTGACCGCGATGACCGCCACCTTTCTCCCCTGCGGGGCCAAGCTGCCGGTCATCGCCCTCATCGCCGCCGGGGCGTTTCCCGGGTGCTGGTGGGTGGCGCCCCTGGCCTATCTCATCGGGGGGAGCGCCGCCCTGTTTTCTGGGTGGTTGCTGTCGGGGAGCCAGTGGTTTCCCAAGGAGGATCTCCCTTTCCTGATGGAGCTGCCAGATTACCGCCTGCCCTCTCTGAGGGATCTGCTCCGTGGCACAGGCCAGCGGCTGGGCGAGTTTTTGAAGAAAGCTGCCAGCCTCCTTCTCCTGGCCTCTGTGGCGGTGTGGTTTGCAGCAAACTTTGGCTGGGGGCAGGGGGGCTTCTGCTATCTGGCGGGGCGCCACCTGGAGTGCAGCCTGCTATCGGCGGTGGGGGAGGGGCTGGTTCCCTTCTTCCGCCCCCTGGGCTGGGGGGATTGGCAACTGACGGTGTCGGCTCTGAGTGGGCTGCTGGCCAAGGAGAGCATTGTCAGCACCCTAGCGGTCCTGTGCCCTGGGGGCCTGCCTGCCGCGCTTCTAACCCCCGCTGCGGGGCTGTCCTTTCTGCTCTTTAACCTTCTCTGCCCTCCCTGTCTGGCGGCCCTGGCCGCTCTGCGGCAGGAGATGACCTCCCCCAGGCACTTCCGGGTGGCGGTGGTCTACCAAACGGCGCTGGCCTGGCTGACGGCCTTCGGGGTCTATCAGGTGGGGAGCCTGCTGACCCGGCTGTAAGGCATAAAAACGGCGCCGCGATTTTCGCGGCGCCGTTTGCTTTGGGTTAAGACAGACCCAGCATCACAGCGTAAACCTGGGAGGCATTTCCCCCGCGCTTAGACTGGACAGCTTCGGTGTTGTACCCTGCGGGAATCCCATAGCTGGTGCAGATTTTCACCCCAGCGGCATAGGCCGCGTCCAGGGTGTCTTGGGCCGGATTCTCCGTCTTCCAGGCGGTGTATACGCGGCTATAGGGGCCGTTGAGCTCATAGCTGACGGTGACCCCTTCGGCCTTCTGAACCTGGGCCAGGGTGATGGTGTCAGCGCCGCCGGCTGCGGCCATGTAGTTTTCCAGCAGGCGCTTGATGCGGGTGTAGTCGGTCCACTGGAGGCAGCCCAGGCCGAAGCAGCTGCCATAGCCGTTGGCGCCGGTGGGGCCCAGCTCCAGGATCATGTTATAGACCTTAGAGAGGCTAAACCCGTTGTAGATGTACTTTCCGGAATAGGTGTTCTGGTAGTCATAGTTTTCTTCCATGTACACCAGGTAGGCCGGTTTCAGTTCGGGGTTGGTGTAAGTAGAGTACTCAAAGATCCCGCAGGCGCCTTCCTCCAGGATGTTCCCCAGGACCCCGGCCACGAAGGCGGGGGCAAAGCCGTCGTTGAGCAGGACCTCTGCCATGGCGGCCAGGGTGTCTTTCTTGGATAGGGAGGAGTTTTTCAGGTTCTTGACCATCTGGCTGTTGCTGACGTCTCCGTTGGGCACCACGCTCTCACAGAACCGGGAGAAGATCACAGCCGCCTGGGCCCGGGTGGCGCTGCCCTGGGGGCTGAGGGTGGTGGAGGTGTCGCCGGTGATAAGACCCACGCCGTTGGCCCAGGCCAGGGCGTCGGTGGCGTAACTGCTAATGGACCTGACGTCTCCATAGCCCGACAGGTTGGCCCGGGTGCTGACGTCATACCCCTTGCTTCCGGCGTAGCGGAAGAGGATCACTGCCATTTGCTCCCGGGTGATATTGGCCTCGGGCTCGAAGGTGGTGGACGAGGTGCCGTTTACCACCCCCTGGGACGCCGCCCAGCGCACGGCCTTATCGTACCAGGCGCCGGAGGCCACATCTTTGAATCCCGACGCACTGCTGACAGCGGGCTCTCCCTCCAGCCGGTAGAGGATGGTCACAATCATGCCCCGGGTGGTGGGGTCATTGGGAGAAAAAATGGTCTTGTCCGTGCCGCTCATCAGGCCCTTTTCATAGACAAACCCCACTGCCTCGTTGGCCCAGTGGCCCTGGGGGACGTCGGTAAAGGGGTGGGTTCCCGCCGCCATTGCCGTCCCCGGAAGCAGTGCCAGTATCATGCAGAGGACAAGCGCCCCGCTCAAAACTCGTTTCTTCATGCCGTGCGATCCTTTCTTTTTTGCTATGATGTTTCATCATACCACAATTTTCACGGCATGGAAAGGGGATGGGGGAAATGGAAAAAGTTGGCGAAACACATGGAATGTTCTCAGGGAACTCTGTGTGTTGGTGTACAGCAGATATTCTCTGAGCCAGGAGAACGAATCATTCCATTACGATCCACAGATAAAGATTACGGTTCGCGGAAGGGGAATCATTTTGTTGTAGGCAGGAGAAAGGGAAGGGGGGTGTTTAACTAAAGGGCATCAGAGTCCATAGCCTTACTATTATCCGCCCGTTTCTGTCATCAACGTCGCTTAGGGACGAAAAGGAGCTACATATTGCAATGGAGTCTTTCCCAATACAAAGGAGATGTTTGCTTCCATAATTTGCAATATAGTCAAAATCATTTATAGAAGAATAGTCTCCAGAGACCACGACAGAATAACCCTTCGTTTCGATGTAATATTCGCAATTCCACGATGAAAGTATATTTTTCAATAGCGAATCCTGTGCAACAGAGCTTGTGTTGTATACGCTCTTAACTTCCTGTTTATCCTCCCTCTGTTCTCCGGTTGCTGAACTTGTATATTCTGCTGTCACACTGACACTATCAATTTGATCAGGATCAAGTAAATTTATATGGTAACAGGTACTTCCATATTGCTCCCCTTTCCTTGTTTGATAATACGTACCATCAATATTCCAATCTTCTGTATAAGAATTGTTTTCCATCGTCGGCCCACCCCACCGACCGGTAGAAGGCTCAAAATAGTACGCCACGGTTGCGTCAATGGTTCCTGTCATATAAGTGTGAGGCTCTTTGCCGGTGATAGAATAATATTCGATACTATTTTCTGCGTCAAACCCAGAGTCATAAATTTCCACGTCCGTATAGCTGTTTCCGGTCAACCCACTTAAATCAGACGATACATCCTCAGCGGATAAACCGAGCCCACTCACCGGATGGAGATTGGCGCCTGCATGCTCTCCTTCATAATATACTTCACAAGAATCTAAAATCCATCCATCATTGTAAAGCCCATACAAAATCATCACATCTATGTATCCTTCGACGCTTTCGTCGTTGCTTGCCACGGTCAAAGTAGCATAGACAGTATCGTTTTTGTTTTCCACATCTGTTTGACGTTTTATGATTTCGATCCCTTTGATTGTAGATTCCGGGTAGATTTCTGCGTAATATTTAGATTCTGACAAGTCGTTCATGATATCGGAATCACTTTTCACAGAGGCGGCTTTATCGCAACCCGTTAAACTCAACAGAGTGATAAGTAAGATCATGGTTGAGATAGAGATCTTTTTCTTCATAGAGGTTATCCCCTTTCAGCGAATGGTAAGGTTGCTCCTTTCATTTCAGCTGGAGACCAGACCGAAAAAAGAAGTGATTGTGTGGCGAGAAAAGAAACTCTCCCGCCGCTCCAAAGGAAGGGCCGGGGCGGCGGGAGAGGAACGCGAACCTGCGAAGGATGGCGGAGGTTACTTGGTCACCTTAAAGGTCTTGCTCCAGGTGACGGATTTACCGAGGGTGTCTGTGGCGATGACCTTCATGGTGTAGGTCCCCACAGCCAGCTTATTGAAAGTGAGTTTGTTGTTCAGATTGGCGGTCTGAATGTTCAAGCTTTTTCCATTGGGCTTGTCCACGGATGCGGGGATGGCGTCTTTGCCGCTGGAATTGAGGATATGACCCTCCACTTTTACAAGGTTGTAGTTGGAAGAGACCGTGCCTCTCAAGCCGTAATAGCTACCCTTTTTGATGCTGGAGGGATAACGGGTTAAATCAATCTTAAGGGTGGATACAGGGATAAACTTCCATTTCTGCGCGTTGCTGCTGTTGCCGGTATACATTTGAATATTTGTCTTATTGGCGACTTTTCCACCGGTAACATCCAAGTATAGACCGTTGCATTTGGAAACGACGTAATAGTAGCCGTTGCCAGCATCTTTGAGCGTCCATTTTTGGGCATCGGAATTGTTGCGTGTATACTGCTGTACGTTGGTGCCGTTTTTCTTTCCTGCGCTGGCAACGTCCAGAACTTTGCCGCTTTTTACGCTGGAGATCTCGTAGTAGCCATTGTCCAAATACTTGACAGTAAAGGATTGATTGTCGATAAAGCTGTTTTTATACAGCTGGATGTTTGCGCCGTTGCTGGAAGAACCGCTGGTCAAATCAAGAACATAGTTTGTGTTCAGGGCGCTGGCAATATAGTAGGTGCCATTTTGGAGGACTTGGGTTGGTTTGTTACTGACGACAGACATACCGCTGACATAATCAAACCACAGGCCTCTGCCATCGTCGGTCGTGTAATAATATCTTACGGCTCCGGTGGACAGAGTGGCTTTCTGGGTGCAGGCAATTTTGTTGGCCGAGGATCTGGGCTTTCGGTAATCGCAGCTTGCTGTTGCATCGGCACTGCTGTAGCAGAGAACTTTGTAGTTAGCGGGAACAGTTACGGTCCAGGAGC
This sequence comes from Evtepia sp., assembly GCA_048184675.1. Classification (GTDB taxonomy): domain Bacteria; phylum Bacillota; class Clostridia; order Oscillospirales; family Oscillospiraceae; genus Evtepia. The sequence goes on from DBEYYM010000046.1 coordinate 9,371, forward strand.
CAGTTTCAGTTGTTTTTACAGTGAGTGGAGGAGAAGTTTTTTTATAAGAATAGTATTTCAAATTAGTAAACGTACAAATTGTATAACTACTGCCATATGTTTGAGATGTGCTTGCGCACTGTGTATAGCTTGACCAGGAATCTAAAATGACAGGAGCACCATAATTCAGGGAAGCCTGTCGTCCAACGTAAGCAGTATGTTGTGAAGAGAACAGTACAACATAGTAGCCTTTGTTGATATAATTCATGATTGTTTTGGCAGCAGTATTTTTATTTGAACTAAGTGAGACAGTACCTTCAAGCTTAAGATCTGAAGATCCACTTTGCTTTTTTACATAATCCGTAGGAAGCACACCAGCATTCCCGTACTCTAACACGCTATTTTTGGATTTAAAATATTTGTTGTCAATGCCCCACAAGAAAAGTCCATCTGGGGTTCCAAAATTGGTATAGCCAATCTCTGCCAAAAGTTTTGCATATGCGACAAGCCGACAACCGCTGCTTCTCACGGCAGAATAAGCGGATGCACCTTGGGACCAATATTGCCAATTGCTATTATACTTTGCAGTGCTTGTTGTATTTGTTTTAATCGTAGAAATACCCTTTACAACATTGACCGTTGCTGCCGACGCAGTGACGGACAAAGCCGAGGTCAAACTAACTATCATGCAGAGAGCCAGAAAAACAGAAAAAACTCTTCGTTTCATGATACAATTCCTTTCTTGTCTCAAATTTTCTCCATACCAGGAGGACATCCTTATCTCTCACTCCCACCTCCCTCAAGGACGGAGGAAGTTGCGGGTTCTGGGGCGTCCCGGAAGGTTAGGACACCGGCGCTGGGGAAGCCCAGGGTGAGCTGGCCGTTTTCCTGGGAGAGGATGACGGCGGTTTGGGGCTGGCCGGTGGGGGTGGGGATGGCCAGCTGGCGGCCGGTCTGGGTGGCCTGGGGGCAGTCGGAGGGGGCGCCATCCAGGGTGAAGGCCGGGGTGGCGCTGCCGGCTAAGTACCAGGTGCCGGTGAGCTGGCCGGCGGTGCTGTCGCTGCCGCAGCCGGTCAAAGACACCGCCAGCAGGCCGAGCAGGAGCAGGGCCAAAGGGAGTCTTCGTTTCATGGTCGCTTCACCTCCCGCGTCACAGGGCCCGGCGGTCGCTGTGGGTAGTGAAGGTAAGCTCCGTTCCGGCGGGTAACAGTGTTTCTTCAGAGCGTGAAATGAGCAAAAGGATCATATCATCCTTGAAAGAGAAGACACCAGAAATGTTTGTACCGTCTTTGGTTTCAAATTCTGCGGAGTTTTCCCCGGTAACAGAGGCAGTTTGTAATGGTATGGCAAAACCATTTTTGTGCATTAGACTGAAAACGAAAGAGGTCGAAAAAACGGTGGAGATAGTAAGCTCCCACTGGGGAATTCTAGCTGAATTGACATACCATTGCCAAAATCCTTGGTATCGGGTAAAGTTTCCTCTCGCGGGGGTCTTGGTAACGGGGCTTGAATTATCTCCGACAGTGGTGGATCCATCCAGGTCTTTAGATAACTTGGTGTGACAGTACATGCAGAACACGTCACCTACCGCAACAGGCTTGCCGCAGTTGGGGCAGAAGAGCTTGGTGGGATTTTGCTCACCGCAGCTGGAGCAAAAGTTTCCGTTGCCGGTGTTCTTTCTGCCGCAGCGCTTGCAGGTCCATTGGAGGGCGTAATCGGATGATGCGTTTGGTGCGGCCGGTTTGCTAGAGGGACGGCTGGTGGGGGATGTGTTGGACAGTATATTGCCCAGCGAAAAAGAGGGAGACAGGATGATAATAACCAGCCCAATTACCATAACCCAAAAGCCGGACCCAAGAAGATCAGAGACGTCTTCCACGATGTTTTCGTCGTCAAGAAAGGTGATCGCAAGAAGCAGCAGCAACAAAACGACGCCAATCCAACGGACCTGATGGTTTCCTTGAACGCAAAGAATCACAGCACAGACCAAAGCGAGCAGGACGAGCGGGATTGCAAAAGCGGCAAAGTCTGCTAAAAGACTAAAAAGAGAGGCCCGGACGATCCAAGCGTCGACGTAAGGCAAAGCCATGCCCAGTAATGCGATCAGACACCCGGCAATTCCAATGTAATTCCTGGTTTGGTGTTGCTGTCCTCCGTCCATCATACCACCACCTCCGCCCGAGCGGGAGTGTTGTTTCCGTTCATAGGCAATTTCCTCCTTTTGTTTCCCGCCATAAGCCGGGGGAGTGCCAAAGCCCTCCCCCGGGGTTCGGTCGGGGAAAAACAAAAATGCCGCGCAGGTTCTTAACCCTACACGACATACAACAGGAGGCGAAACGCCTGCATGCACACGATACCTATGGCAGCGCACCTTAAAATGGTTACGACAAAAGACAGGTTCCCCAGTCCTTACAAAAGGGAAGCTCTTGCAATGAAACCGGAAAAACTGTATAATATCACCCATGCGGTGCGGCCTTAGGCCGTTGTGTAGGTAGTGCTAGTACCTGGACAGACCTTCGGGGGCCCTAATCCCCGAGGGTTGCCGCATATTGTTTTTCATCCTTATTATACCAAATATCCACAAAATAGCAAGTATAAAATCTGTTGCCCCTTGGCGCGCTTGCCCTTTTCCAAAATTTTTCTTTACTTTCCGGCCGCCAGGTGGTATACTAAACACCGCGTGTGCAAAGCACACCCATTACCCTGACTTAGTCCCGGGAGCACAGCCTGTTTCATCAGGGCCACACCCACCCGCCACTCAGTCAGAGGCAAACTTTTGAAAGGTGGATTCATAACCATGATCCGTAAAGATGAAAAGACCGCCGTTATCGAGGCAAACCGCACCCATGAGAACGACACCGGTTCCCCCGAGGTCCAGATCGCTATCCTCACCGCCCGCATCCAGGAGCTCACCGAGCACCTGAAGGTCCACATCCACGACAACCACAGCCGCCGTGGCCTGCTGAAGATGGTCGGTAAGCGCCGCAAGATGCTGGACTACCTGGCAAAGAAGGATATCGAGCGTTATCGTGCGATCATCGCAAAGCTCGGCATCAGAAAGTAATTTCATCTGCATGGGGGCGGTGTGGCCAAAACTGCACCGCCCCTTTTTCCCAAAGCCCTTTCCGGGGAGCCCTCCCCGCCCTATTTTAGCGTTTGAACGTGTGCCCGGACGGTCGGACATGCCTTCAAGTGCTAAATAAGGCAGCAGGCTCTCCGGCAGAAAAATTTCCACTGTGAAAGGAGTCTGTATCATGTCAACGATCATCACCAAAAAGCAATTCAACAACCATATCTACAAGACCGAGATCGCCGGCCGCCCCTTCTCCCTGGAGTTTGGCAAGGTGGCTGAGCTGGCCAATGCCTCTGCCATGGTCCGCTATGGCGAGACCTCCGTGCTGGTGGCGGTCACCGCCTCCGCCCGTCCCCGGGACGGGATCGACTTCTTCCCTCTGTCCGTGGACTTTGAGGAGAAGCTCTACGCCGTGGGCCGCATCCCCGGCTCCTTCCTCCGCCGGGAGGGGCAGCCCTCCCTGCCCGCCGTGCTGGCCTCCCGCGTCATCGACCGATCCATCCGGCCCCTGTTCCCCGGCGACTTCCGCAACGACGTGGTGGTCACCTGCACCGTTATGAGCGTGGACCGGGACTGCTCTCCCGAGGCCGCCGCTATGGTGGGCGTCTCCGCCTGCCTGGCCGTGTCTAACATCCCCTGGGCCGGCCCCATCGGCTGCCTGGAGGTGGGCTATGTGGACGGCCAGATCGTCATGAACCCCAACCAGGAGCAGAAGCACAACTCCAAGCTGGATCTCACTGTGGCCGCCACCGGCGCCAAGGTGGTTATGATCGAGGCCGGCGCCGACCAGATCCCCGACGAGGTCATGTACGACGCCATTGTTAAGGCCCATGAGGAGATCAAGGCCCAGGTGGAGTTCATCAACAACATCGTGGCCGAGATCGGCAAGGAAAAGATGACCTACGACCACGCCGACTTTGACCAGGAGCTCTTCGACAAGATCGTGGAGGCCACCATGGATGAGGCCAAGGCCGCCATGGACACCGACGACAAGAACGTCCGGGAGGAGCGCTGGAACGCCCTCATCGACCACTGGCACGAGCTCTTCCTGGAAGAGTACCCCGAAATGGACCAGTACCTGGACGAGATCACCTATAAGTTCCAGAAGAAGATCGTCAAGGCCTGGCTCCTCCAGGGCCACCGGGTAGACGGCCGCCAGAAGAACGAGATCCGCCCCCTGGCCGCCGAGGTGGGTGTGCTGCCCCGGGTCCACGGCTCTGCCCTCTTCACCCGCGGCCAGACCCAGGTCCTGTCCGTGGCAACCCTGAACACCCTCTCCGCCTGCCAGAAGCTGGACACCATCTGGGAGGAAGAGGAAAAGCGCTATATGCACCACTACAACTTCCCCTCCTTCTCCGTGGGCGAGGCCCG
>DBEYYM010000047.1:0-11474 GCA_048184675.1 Evtepia sp.
CCGGCCCTCCGGGCCGGCTCACCCAGTGATAGGGCCAGCCAGAAGGGGTTTTCCCCCTAAAATTTTCCCCACCCCCTTGACAGGGGGCTTTTTACTGGGTATACTGTGTATACCGTACATGTACAGAATAGGTGGTTTTCCCATGAACATCCTCATCACCAACACCAGCGACAAGCCCATTTACGAGCAGATCTTCACCCAAATCCGGGACCAGATCCTCTCCGGCGCCCTCCAGCCGGGGCAGGCCTTGCCCTCCATCCGATCCCTGGCCAAGGATCTGCGGGTAAGCGTCATCACCACCAAGCGGGCCTATGAAGAGCTGGAAAAGGCGGGATATCTCTACACCGTCCCCGCCAAGGGCTCCTATGTGGCCGAGAAAAACACCCAGCTGGTCCGGGAGGCCTATCTCACCCAAATCGAAGAGCACATGAACCAGATCTTCCCCCTGGCCGCCAGCTGCGGCCTGGGCGAGGCGGAGCTGGTGGACATGCTCCGCCTGCTCTATCAAGATTATCACTGACCGAAGGGAGCTTCTGTATGAACGCCATTACATGCCGTGACCTGACCAAAACCTATCAGGGCTTTACCTTAGACCACATCACCTTTTCCCTGCCCGCCGGGTGCATTTTGGGTCTGGTGGGGGAAAACGGGGCGGGCAAATCCACCACTCTGCGCCTGCTGATGAACGCCATCTCCCGGGACAGCGGCCAGGTCTCCCTGCTGGGCACCGACAACCAGAGCCCGGAGTTCCTCCAAACCAAGCAGGACATCGGCGTGGTGCTGGACGAGGCCTGCCTGCCCGAGGTCATCACCCCCCGGGAGCTGGGCAAGCTCATGTCCCTGACCTACACCCGCTGGGACCAGGCCCAATATGACCAGTACCTGGACCGGTTCTCCATTCCCCGGGGGAAAAAATTCAAGGACTTTTCCCGGGGCATGAAAATGAAGCTGGCCATTGCCGCCGCCCTCTCCCACGACCCCAAGCTCCTGCTGCTGGATGAGGCCACCAGCGGCCTGGACCCCATGGTCCGGGACGAAGTGCTGGAGGTCTTCAACGACTTCACCCGGGACGAGACCCACACGGTGGTTCTCTCCTCCCACATCGTCAGCGACCTGGAGAAGATCTGCGACTATATCGCCTTCCTCCATAAGGGCAAGCTGGTCCTCTTTGAGGAGAAGGACCGGTTGCTGGAGGAATACGCCCTGGTAAAACTCTCCCAACCCCAGCTGGCCGAGCTGGATCCCGCCGCCGTGGCCGGGATAAAGGAGGGGCCCTACGGCGTCGAGGCCCTGGTGAAACGGAGCCTCATTCCCGCCGCCTTTGTCACCGAGCACACCAACCTGGAGGACATCATCCTCTTTCTGGCCAAGGACAACAGACAGACGGGGTGACCTTCCCCGGAAAGGAGCCTGGTATGAAAGCCCTTCTCTATAAAGATCTCTGGATCGCCAGGTGGACCATCCTGCCCATGCTCATTTTTTCGGTGGTCATCTGCGTAGTCCCCCTGCCCTTCAGCACCGCCACGCTGCCGCTGGTCTATGGCTGTCTGCTTCTCCCCTGCCTGTTCCAGCAGGAGAACCGGGAGCACTGGTACACCCTGGCTACCATGCTGCCCTATTCCCCCCGGGCCCTGGTGGGGAGCAAGTACCTTCTCTCCGGTGGTGTCATTGTTCTGCTGGGCTTGGCCTGTTTTTTCGGTCCCCTGGCCGCCTCCCCCGGCCTCTCCTCTGCGGAGCGCCTTGCTGACGCGGTGACCCTGGTGGGTGTTCTGCTGGCGTTCTACGCCTTTTCCCTGCCCACGCTATTTTTCCTGGGGCCGGGTAACCTCGTCGGGGCTTACCTCACGGGCCTGGCTGGGTTTGGCCTCTTCGGTCTTTTCCGTCTCTTTTTTGATGAAGCCCACCCGGAGGGCATCCCCCTGCCCCTGATATTGGCCCTTCTCTTGTTCCTGGTCTCCTTCCTCGTGGCTGGGAAGGTGTATGACAAGCGCCAATGGTAAATTGCAGAAAGGAATCCTATCCCATGAAAGCTTTACTTTATAAGGACCTTTGCGTCCTGTGGAAGCAGATGAAATACATGCTCCTCCTGGTGGCGCTGTTCTGCCTGATCCCCAACCAGGTCCTGAACCTGAGCCAGTTCTTCGTCATTTACGCCGGGTTGATGCTCCCCATAAGCCTCATGGCCTATGATGAACGGGCCAAGTGGGATGACTTTGCCGCCATGCTCCCCTATTCCACCCGAACCCTGGTGTTCAGCCGGTATCTTTTCGGCTGGGGCACCGCCCTGTTTGGGGCGGTGATGAACCTCACCGGCCTGTTCCTCTTCTCCCCCAACCATCTGCCCGCCAGCACAGAGCTGTCCACCCTTGTCTATACCCTGGTGGTGATCCTGGTGGCCCAAGCCATCTTTTTCCCCTGCCTGTTCCGGATGGGAGTGGAAAAGGGGCGTGTCTATCTGACGGTCTTTTTCGTCATCATCCTGGTTGTCGGCGCGTCCCTGACCGCCCTGCTGGACGAGGTCCTTTCCTTCCCCTCCAGCTCGCTGCACCTGGCCGCCCCGGTGGTCTTTCTGCTGGCGCTGCTGCTCTGCCTGGCCTCGGTGCCGGTGGCCCAGCGACAGTTCATGCGCCGGGTAGGGTGAGAGCGACCCCCCGGCCTGAACGGGCGGCAGCGGGCAGTTTCCTCCCCCCACCGCGCCCCAGATTTCTCTCAAAAAAATCCCGCTGCACCTGCGGTCTCTTTCCGAGAAAAAACCTCTTGACAAGTCCACCATTTTGGTGTAGATTAAGTGGCAACAATGAAACACTATAAAGACAATGAAGAGGAGAGTAAGCACGGAAAGAGGCCGCAGAGAGCCCCGGCAGGTGGAAAGGGGTGCTGAAGACCGTGTAGAAGATGGCCTCGGAGTCGCGCACCGAGCGGGCTTGCCCCGTTAGGCTGCGACGGGAGCGCCCGTCATCGCGCCGGGGTGTGCTGGCACCCTTTAAGGCCGGTCTCGTGAGGGATCGCGCGAACCAAGGTGGTACCACGGCTATGGATCGTCGTCCTTGATAGAAGATCAAGGGCGGCTATTTTTTTACATTCCCTTCCCGCGTCTTTTCGCGGGCTTTGGAACAGCGTGGTATGAAGAACAGATAGAAAAGAGGAGAATACGTTGAGCCAACCCATCATTCAGATCCAGCATCTGAACAAGACCTTCGGCACCGGCGAGGGCGCTGTTCACGCCCTAGAGGATATTAACCTAGAGATCCAGCCCGGGGAGATCTTCGGCATCATCGGCCTGTCCGGGGCGGGCAAATCCACCCTGGTCCGGTGCATGAACCTGCTGGAGCGCCCCACCTCCGGCTCGGTGATCGTAGACGGCCAGGATATGACCAAGCTCAGCACCAGAGAGCTGAACAAAGCCCGCAAGTCCATCAGCATGATTTTCCAAAGCTTCAACCTGCTCATGCAGCGCAACGCCCTGGACAACATCTGCTTCCCCCTGGAGCTCATGGGGGTCAGCCGGGCAAAGGCCGTGGAAAAGGCCCGGAGCCTGCTGAAGCTGGTGGGCCTGGAAACCCGGGAAAAAGCCTATCCCGCCCAAATGTCCGGCGGCCAAAAGCAGCGGGTAGCCATCGCCCGGGCCCTGGCCACCGATCCCAAGGTTCTGCTGTGCGACGAGGCCACCTCCGCCCTGGACCCCACCACCACCTCCTCCATCCTGGAGCTGCTGAAAGAGCTGAACCAGAAACTGGGGGTCACCGTGGTGGTCATCACCCACCAGATGAACGTCATTGAAGAAATCTGCCACCGGGTGGCCATTCTAGACGGCGGCGTGGTGGCAGAGGAAGGCCGGGTGGCGGATATCTTTGCCAACCCCCAGAGCGATATTGGCCGCCAGTTTGTCTATCCCGACGGGGCCAAGATTGACCACCTGCCCATCAACCAGGTGATCCGGGTGGTCTTCAACGGTGGCTCTTCCTACGAGCCACTCATCGCCTCCCTGGCCATCGACTGCGGGGTAAAGGTCAACATTCTGGGGGCCGACACCCGAAACATCGACGGCAAAGCCTTTGGCTCTATGCTCCTGGGCCTGCCGAAAAGCCCCATGGAGGCCGCCAAGGCGCTGCAATACCTCCAGCGTCAGGCTGATATTTCTATTGAGGAGGTCAGTTCCCATGATTGACGCCTTAGCTGCCTTTTGGGCGGAATATGATACCATCCTCCTGCAAGGAACCGTAGACACCCTAATTATGGTCGGTGTCTCCACCGTTTTCGCCTACCTAATCGGTTTGCCCATCGGAATTCTGCTGAACATCACCCAGCCCCATGGCATCTGGCCCCAAAAGTGGGTCAACCGCATCGTGGGCTGGATCGTGAACATCGGCCGCTCCATCCCCTTTATCATCCTCATCGTGGTGCTGCTGGAGTTCACCAAGCTCATCGTGGGCACGAAAATGGGGGTCCGGGGGGCCATTCCGCCCCTGGTGATCTCCGCCGCCCCCTTCATCGCCCGCATGGTGGAAACCTCCCTGGCCGAGGTGGACGCCGGCGTGGTAGAGGCCGCCCAGTCCATGGGTGCCTCCCGCTTCCAGATCGTGTGGAAGGTGTACCTGCCCGAGGCAAAGCCCTCTTTGATCCTGGGCGCGTCCATCTCCCTCATCACCATCCTGGGCTACACCGCCATCGCCGGAGCCATCGGGGCCGGCGGCCTGGGCTATCTGGCCATCAGCTATGGCTATCAGCGCTTCACCCCCTCGGTGATGTGGGCCACGGTGATCTTCATCGTGGTGCTGGTCCAGGTGATTCAATCTGTTTTCAGTTGGCTGTCCACCAAAGTGGATAAGCGTCTGAGATAAATCTTTCTTCATCATAATCAATTTTAAGGAGGAAATGAGAAATGAAGAAACTTTTCGCACTTGCCCTGGCCCTCGTTATGGCCCTGGGCCTGGCTGCCTGCGGCAGCGGCGACACCGAGCCCGCAGACGACACCAACACCAATGAGTCCGGTGAGACCGTCACCCTGCGCGTTGGCGCATCCCCCTCTCCCCACGCTGAGATCCTGGAGCAGGTCAAGGACGTCCTGGCTGAGCAGGGCATCGACCTGGAGATCGTGACCTACAACGACTACATCATGCCCAACGTGGCCGTGGAAGAGGGCGAGGACGACGCCAACTACTTCCAGCACACCCCCTACCTGGACAACTATAACGCCGAGAATGGCACCGACCTGGTGGCCGTGGCCGACATTCACTATGAGCCCATGGCAATCTACGCCGGCAAGTGCTCCAGCCTGGACGAGCTGGCTGACGGCGCCACTGTGGCCGTCCCCAATGACCCCACCAACGAGGGCCGCGCTCTGCTGCTGCTGGAGGCCCAGGGCCTGATCACCCTCAGCGAGGATGCCGGCCTGGAGTGCACCGTGAAGGACATCGCCGACAACCCCAAGAACCTGCAGTTCAAGGAGTTGGAAGCCGCCATGCTGCCCCAGACTGTGGATGAGGTGGATATCTCCATCATCAACTCCAACTATGCTCTGGAAGCTGGCTTCAACCCCGTGACCGACTCCCTGGCCATCGAAGACGCCGAGGGCACCCCCTATCCCAACGTTCTGTGCGTGAAGGCAGGCAACGAGAACAACGAAGCCATCAAGGCCCTCATCGAGGCCCTGCAGTCTGACGCTGTTCGCGACTACATCAACGAGACCTACGGCGGCGCCGTGGTTCCCCTGTTCTAATCTGAACAAACCCAATCCATTGCAAAAAGAAACCGCTGAGCATCTGCTCAGCGGTTCTTTTTGTTGCTTGGGGGATGCGCCGTTGATTATGCCAGGTCCCGATAGAGGAAGGTTACGATCTGCCCTCTGGTGCAGGCGCTCTCGGGGGAGAACTTGGTGGTAGAAGTACCATTGGTGATCTCCTGCTCCACGGCCCACCGGACAGCGTCGGCATAGTAGGCATTGGCTGCCACGTCGGTGAAGGTGGAACCAGAGGCGGCAGGCTGGTCAGCCAGGCGCCACAGGAAGGTCACCACCTGGCCCCGGGTGACGGTTTGCTCAGGGGAGAACTTGGTAGCAGAGGTACCGTTGGTGATTCCCTGCTCCACGGCCCACTGAACTGCCTTGGTGTAATAGGTGCCGGCAGCCACATCGGAGAAGGTGGTGCTGGTGCCGGTGGGTTCGGGGCTGCCCATGGCTCGCCACAGGAAGGTTACCACCTGGGCTCTGGTGCAGCTGGCATTGGGGGAGAACTTCGTGGCGGAGGTGCCGTTGGTGACGCCCTGCTCCACAGCCCACTGGACAGCGTTGGCATAGTAAGCGTCAGCTGCCACGTCGGTGAAGGTTGTGGTGGTGGGAACCTGGACCCCCTGGGTGGTGGCGCTGACCTTGGAGCCGGCATCCACATACCCGGCCACAGCGCCCAAATAGGTGCTGCCGCTGCCGGCGGTGATCACGCTGTTGGTTACGCTGGACTCGGCATCCACCTCATAGGAAGTGGGCACGGGGAAGTAATCCTTATATATCTCCAGATAGAAGCCGCCGCCCACCAGGCCGCCGATGCGGGAGGCGTTGTTGCCAACGGTCAGGGTCACGCCGGAGGCGTCGCAGTTGGTAAGCTGGGTGGTTTCTCCGCCGTCCCGGCCGGTGTAGCCCAGCAGGCCGCCCACCAGGTAGGCAGAATCCCCGGTGACATTGATGGTCACCTTGTTCACGGAGCAGTCTTCCACGCGGTCAGCGGTCATGGCGCAGCCGGCCAGGCCGCCGATGCCGTAAGCGTAGACGCCATTGATGGTTACGGTGCTGTTGCTGGCGGAGCAGCCGGTCAGGGTGCAATTCTCCAGGCCGCCGCCCACCAGGCCGATGTCATGGACGTTCTCGCCCCAGGTTGCTGCCTTTTCCAAACCATTTGCGGTCAGGGTGGTGTTTTCCACGGTGCAGTTGGTCAGGGTAGAATCCATCCCTGCGCCCACGATGCCTGCCACCATGTTGGGTGCAGTGCCCATGGAAGGGGAGACAATGCAGGTGACGGTGTTGCTCTGGCTGCCGGATGCCTTCAGGGCCACGTTTTCCACCACGGTGTCATAAGCATAGCCCACCACGGCACCCACCATGCAGCTGCCGGTGACGGTGGCGTTCTCCACGGTCAGATCCTGGATGGTGCCGCCAGCCACACAGCCAAAGAGGCCGGCGATCATATCGCTGCTGACGGTCAGGTTGGAAATGGTCTTTCCGTTGCCGTCAAAGGTGCCGCTAAAGGCATAAGCGGGGTTGGGGGTCTCGGCGTCTTCTCCTTCGGTACCCGCAGGAACGAAAGCGCCAATGGGGGTCCAGGCGGTGTTGCCCAGGTCGATATCTGCTGTCAGCTGATAGCAGGCGGAGAGGTTATCCCCGATCTTGGCCAGCTTTTCTGCCGAGTCAATTTCAATGGGAGCTGCCTTGGAATCCCCTGCCGCCACAGTCACCTGGAAGGACAGAGCAGGATAGCCCACAGAGGTCACTTCCACCGTGTGGGTCCCTTTTCCAAAGAGGTAGGTTTCCCCGCTGGCGGCGTTCAGGTTCAGCGCGCCGTCCTGCCCAATGATGGACACGGCACCCCGGCCGCTGGCGGCGTAGTCTTTCCCGTCTACCTTAACGGAAGAGAGGTTCTTCAGGTAGTTGGCAAGGGCGCTGTCCGAGCTGTTGTCGGCCTTGACCACAGCCTTTGCGCTGGCGTCATACTTTGCCACGGCCGTCTTGGTGGACAGGGTAAAGGTGGTCGTGACGGGGGCATATTTCCCTGTGCTGTCGGAGGCAGTCAGGGTGTAGGTGCCGGGCTGGACCTGATTGGCATCCCACTGGAGGCTGCCGCTGGCATAGGTAATCCCCTTGTCACTGCAGGTGTAGGTGTTATACATGGTGCCAGCCTGGGTCACAGCGGCGGTGCCAGCAGAGATGTCTGCGTCGGCAACGGCAAAGTCGGTCTGGGTCTTCACCGGCACATACAGGTCAGTGCTCAGGGTATAGATCCCCTTCGCTGTATAATAGGTGATCTGGTTGATGGTCTGGCCCATGATGGCCTTGTAGTGGTCCGAAGCCGTGGGGCTGCCATGGACCTGGGTGGTAAAGCCGGTGCTGAAGGCCAAGCTGGTTCCCCGCCAGATGTTCTCCAGGTGCCGCAGGCCATAGCTGCTGCCCTCTTTGGTGCTCAGAATCACAGCATAGATGGTGTCGTTGGCGGTGACGGGGAAGCTCTCGTCGATGGTGATCTGATAGTCACCATAGCTGCTGGTGGTGGCCAGCTCTGCCTTGGCGTTGCTGGTGGTGGCAGTGCCCACCACCTTGCCAAAGGACGCTTCACCATTTTCAACGGTCAGCTCCTTATAGTAGCTGGGGGTCTCCTCCAGAACGTAGTAGGCATAGCTTTCGTTTTCAAACAGGGCGTCCTTGCCGGCGTAGGTGGTGGAGCTGGTCTGACCGCGGTTGGTCACTTCGATGGTCACGCTGTCGGTGTCGGTGACCTGCTTATAGCTGGCCAATACGCTCTTGTCCTTCACCTTCACAGGGAAGGTGATGCCGGTGATGTCCGATCCCTTGTCATCCACATGGTAGGACCCGCCCACCAGGCTGCCGGTGCGGGTTTTTGCCAGGGTGGCAGAGGTGACAGCATCCACCTCTACGTTGTTGGTCAGTTCCGCCTGATAAAAGTCAGCGTAGGGAATGTTCATCAGAACATACAGATCCCTGCCGGTGGTATCCGCCGCCAGGGCCGTGGCCGGGACCAAAGACAGGGCCAGGGCCGCTGTCATCAGCCACGATAGGATTCGTTTCTTTTGCATGGGTACACTCCTTTCTATTCTTCAAACGGTTTGGGTGACACGGAGGATCCGTTCTTGTCCTCTCCCTTGGTTAGTTCGAACTAACTGCAGGATAAAAAAACAGCCCTTGGCGTTGCACCAAGGGGCCTGCGGCAAAGAAGGGGCTTCCCTCCTTGCCGCAGGGATACCTGGTTTTTCTTTCCTGATTAGCCTTTGCTAACCACAGTCAAGTACACTATATCCCCATTTTCTTGCAAAGTCAATCGTTTCTTTGTATTTTTTGTCCTTTCGGAATAAGCCAGGCCAAATCCCATGTTTTTTCCACCATTTTACAAAAGCCGCCGCTTCTCCCCCAATTCCCCCATCTTTTGTCCCTTTCACCCATTGACAGCGGGCGCCATTGTGATAAAATATGCTGTTGCTACCATTTGTTTTTTCCCTTTTTATAAAAGAGGAGTGTGATCTGAGACGATGCCAAATCAACCCATCTCTCCCTCGGGAGCCCCTGCGGAAAATAAAATGGGCGTGCAGCCTGTGGGGAAGCTCCTGGCCGGCATGGCAGTGCCTATGATGATCTCCATGCTGGTGCAAGCTCTCTATAATATTGTAGACAGTGTCTTTGTCTCCCGGCTCAGCGAAAATGCCCTGACCGCCGTTTCCCTGGCCTTTCCCCTGCAAAACCTGATGATCGCCGTGGGGGCAGGCACCGCCGTGGGCATGAACGCCCTGCTCTCCCGGGCCCTGGGGGCCAAAGAGCAGGAGCGGGCCGACCAGACGGCCAACACCGGCATTTTTCTGGCGCTGTGCTCCTTCCTGGTCTTCTGTGTCATCGGGTTGACCTTCTCCCACACCTTTTTCCAGCTTCAGACCAATGTGGAGGAAATCGTCACCGCCGGCACCGCCTATGCCAGGATCTGCCTGGGCTGTTCCATCGGTCTGTTTTTCCAGTTTGCCTTCGAGCGCCTGCTCCAGGCCACTGGCCGGACCCATCTGTCCATGTGCACCCAGCTGCTGGGGGCTTTGCTGAACATTACCCTGGACCCCATCTTCATCTTCGGCCTCTTTGGCGCGCCCCGCCTGGGGGTGGCCGGGGCTGCTGTGGCCACGGTCATCGGCCAGTGCACCGCCGCCACCGCCGCCCTCATTATGAACCTGAAGTGCAACCCTGAAATTCATATCTCCCCGAAAAAGATTCGCTTCCACGGCCCCACGGTGAAGAGCATTTACCGGATTGGCCTGCCCTCCATCGTCATGCAGTGCATCGGCTCGGTGATGGTCTTTGGTCTGAACCGGATTCTCATCTCCTTTACCACCACCGCCACCGCCGTCTTTGGGGCCTATTTTAAGCTGCAAAGCTTCATCTTTATGCCGGTCTTTGGCCTGAACAACGGCATGGTGCCCATCATCGCCTATAACTACGGGGCCAAAAAGCCCGACCGGGTGAAGAAGACCATTCAGCTGGCCATCGCCACCGCCATCACCATCATGGCCATCGGCGTGGCCGTCTTTGAGCTGGTTCCCGGCCCCCTGCTGGCCTTCTTTGACGCCTCGGAAAACATGCTGGCCATCGGCATTCCCGCTTTGCGGATCATCGGGGTTCATTTCCTGCTGGCGGGCTTTAACGTCATCGCCATGTCTGTGTGCCAAGCCATTGGCAACCCCGTCTACAGCCTGGTGGTGGCCGTCTGCCGTCAGCTGGTGATTCTACTGCCTGTGGCCTGGCTGCTGTCCCAGATGGGGAACTTGACCTTGGTCTGGCTGGCCTTCCCCATTGCCGAGATCTTTGCGCTGATCCTGTGCGCCATCTTCCTGCGCAAAACCCTGCGGGCTGCAGATCGAGCTATGGCGTAATCCTTTTCTAAATGAAAGAACGCCTGGAACACCCAACGTTGTTCCAGGCGTTTTTTGTTGTTCTCAGGGTCTCCTGCAAAGGCCCTGGGAATCCCATCGCGCCCCTTGACAAACCCATACCCCCTATAGTATATTATGGGTATACCCCCATAGGTATAATGATCCTGCGTTGGCGCCCCTCTTCCCAAACCCCGGGCGCCTATAACGGACCATCCAAACTATACTGTCGTTTGCTAACAGGGAGGAACGCAACATGAGTGGAACCATTTTTACCGTCGTTATCTTAATCATTGGTGCTCTGATTTTTGGGGCGGGGTTATACTACCTTGTCCGCGAAAAGAATGACCTGGAATCCAAAAAAATCTATTCTGTCATCACCCTTGTGGGTGCGGTGATGGTCATTGGCACCATTCTCAAGCTTGTGGTAGCCGGCCTTTGAGCTAGCTTCTCCTTCGCTCCCGCGAAAAAGAGGTCCCGCTTCTATGGGAGGCGGGGCATCTTTCTGGGGTCATTTCGGCGCTCTACCACTGGTTTACCGGGTTTCCACCCCATGTCGGTTGCGTTTTGGGCTGCGTTGCGGTATGCTGTCCCTATTGAATCCAAAGGTGGTGCATTCCATGAACGACCCCTCCATGGCCACCCTAATCCAGCAGCTGCGCCGGGAAAAGGGACTGACCCAAAAGGAGCTGGCCTGCCAGCTCAACGTCACCGACAAGGCGGTGAGCAAATGGGAGCGGGGCCTGAGTTCCCCCGATATCTCCCTGCTGATCCCCCTGTCAGAGCTGCTGGGGATCTCCACCACAGAGCTCCTCCAGGGCCGGCGGCTGGAACCCCCACCCCAGCTAGAA
>DBEYYM010000048.1:0-21952 GCA_048184675.1 Evtepia sp.
ATCAACGAGGAAATTCACGACAAGGAAGTGCGCCTGATCTCCGCCCAGGGTGAACAGCTCGGTATCATGCCCCTGGCCGAAGCCATGGCCAAAGCCGGCGAAGCCGACCTGGACCTGGTGAAAATTTCCCCCAATGCAGTCCCCCCCGTCTGCAAGCTCATGGATTACGGCAAGTATCGCTTTGAGCAGACCAAGCGGGACAAGGAGGCAAAGAAAAACCAGCGGATCGTCGAGATCAAAGAAGTGCGTATGTCCCCGGGAATCGACGTCAATGATTTCAATGTCAAGGTCCGCAACGCCCAGCGGTTCCTGGCCGATGGCAACCGAGTAAAGGTCGCCGTTCGCTTCCGGGGCCGGGAAATGGCACATACCGATATCGGCAAGCGTCTGCTGGAAAAATTTGCAGCCGACTGCGCCGAGGTGGCGACCATGGACAAAGAGCCCAAGCTGGACGGACGCCACATGACCATGTTCCTGTCCTCCCGACAGAACAAAGACAACAAAAAGTAAAATCTTACAAAGGAGTTTTCCGCCATGCCTAAAATCAAGATTAAGACCCACAGCGGAGCCAAGAAGCGTTTTAACCTGACCAAAAATGGCAAGGTTAAGCGCGCTCATGCCAACAAGAGCCACATTCTCAACAAGAAGACCACCAAACGGAAACGCGGCCTCCGCGCCGGCGCTTATGCAGACAAGACCAACGAGGCTGCCATCAAGCGCATGATCCTGTATAAATAATTTTCTACTACAAGACATAGGAGGCTGACATACCATGGCAAGAGTTAAGGGCGCGATGATGACGCGCAAAAGAAGAAATAAGATCCTGAAGATGGCCAAGGGCTACTGGGGTGCTAAGTCCAAGCACTTCAAGATGGCCAATGAGCAGGTGATGAAGTCCCTGACCTACGCATACGTGGGCCGCAAGCAGAAGAAGCGCAACTTCCGTCAGCTGTGGATCACCCGTATCAGCGCCGCCTGCAAAATGAACGGCATGAACTACTCCAACTTCATGCACGGCCTGAAGCTGGCCGGCGTGGAGATCAACCGCAAGATGCTGGCTGAGATGGCCGTCAACGACAAGGCCGCCTTCACCGCTCTGACCGAGCTGTCCAAGTCCAAGCTGGCTTGAGACTGACATACGAAACTTTCACGGCCCAGGGAAGTTCCCTGGGCCGTGTTTTTTGTGCAAAAGCCGCCGGGCTATCTCCCGGTAATCTCCTGCCGGATGCGGCACAGCCCTCTCTCCATGGTCTCTTCATCCAGCCCGGCATAGCCCAAAATGATTTGGTTCTCATGGCTTCCCTTCACCAGGGCGTGTCGCTCCACAGGGACCACATAAACACCGGCGGACAAAAGCCGCCCAATGGCCGCCTGGGAAAAGGTTACCCCTTCAAACTCTGCCACAATGTGCATCCCGGCTGCAGCCCCATAAATCTGCACACGCGGCCCAAACTCCCTGCGCAGCCATGCCAGCAGGAAATCCCGGCGCGCGCGGTACACCCGTTTCATGCGGCGGATGTGCCGGTCTAAGTCTCCACGCTCCAGAAACTCCATGAGGGCCAGCTGATAGCCCCATTGGAGTGGTGGTCAGCCAGCCGTTTCAGCTCCCGCATGGGGGAAACAAGGTGCTCCGGGACCACCAGATACCCCAGCCGGACCGAGGGAAACAAAACTTTGCTAAAGGTCCCAACGTAGATGACCCGCTGGCTGTCCAACTCAAACAGAGCATTTGCCGGGAGCCCTTCGTAAGTAAATGCGCTGTCATAATCATCCTCCAGCAGATATGCCCCGGATTTTCTGGCGAAGTCAACCAGGGCAACCCTTCGTTGGAGGGGCAAAATCCCACCCATGGGGAACTGGTGGGACGGGGTTGTGAAAATCAGCCTGGGCCGTCCTTCCCCTGGGAAGTCCGCCGGCCGGATCCCCTGGTCGTCCACGGCAAAGGGCACAATGCGGCCGGTGTGGTAAGAAAAGATTTGTTTGACGTTGACGTTGGACGGCGTTTCCATCCACACTTCCTCCTGCCCATCCAGCAGGCATTTGGCCGCCAAGGACAGCCCCTGTTTTGCGCCCGAGGTGACAATAATCTGCTCAGGGCTGCACTGGATCCCCCGGGTTCTTTTCAGGTAGCTGCACAGCAGGCGCCGGAACTCCGGCCTGCCCTGGGGATCATCATAGCCCAGGGCCGAGATGGGCGCGTCCAGAAAGCGGCGGGAGACCGCCCGGTTCCACCTTTCCCGGGGGAACAAATCCAGGGCCGGGATGCCGCTGTCAAAGTTGATGGTCTGGTCTGTGATGGCGGCGTCAGCAAGGGACGCTGTCTGCCGGTCCTCTAACCTGACGCGGGGCGGCCTGTGTGCCACCCCGGCGCAAACGTAAAAGCCAGACCCCGGAACGCTGGCCACCGCCCCCTCGGACACCAGCATATCGTAGGCAGTCAAAACGGTGTTTCTGGCCACGGAAAGCGCCCGGCTCAAGTCCCGGGAGGAGGGCAGCGGCTGCCCTGCCGCCAACTCCCCGGACAAAATCTTGGTGCGGATTTCCCGGTAGATCTGCTTTGCATAGGAACGGGTTTGAGTTTTATCCAGCGAGAAATATAGCATGGCAACTCCTTCCAACTGGCGCAAGAAAAAAAGTGAAAAACTGTGTCTATTCTATCCCGAGCTTCTGTGCTTTCATAATAGCATACTCAAAAAAGCCGCACAAGCCACCGGGAGGTGCTCTTATGAAGTACAAAGACAGTTTCCACCCCTATGCCGCCCTTACCATTCTCCTTTGGTCCCTGGCCTATGTTCTCACACGGCTGGCGCTCCAGCAGTTCTCCCCCTTTTCCTTGGGGTTTCTCCGCTATGGGATCGCCTCCTGCACCCTGCTGGTTGCCGCCCTGGGCACAAAGCTGCAGCCGCCGCGCCGCCGGGACCTGCCACGATTTCTTGCCGCCGGCGGCGTCGGGTTCTTTTTCTACATGATTGCCTTCAACCAGGGCCAGGCGACGGTCACCGCCTCAACGGGTAGTCTGGTCATCGCCACGGTACCCATTCTCACGGCCCTGCTGGCCCACTTTGTGAACCGGGAAACCCTGCGTCCCCTTCAGTGGGGTGCCATCCTCACGGCCTTTGCCGGAGTGGCCGTCCTTACTCTGGGCGAGGGCGGCTTCTCTCTCCAGGCTGGGTTTGTCTGGCTTTTCCTCGCCGCCGTGGCCTTGAGCCTTTACAACCTGATGCAGCGGAACCTGACAAAGACCTATTCCCCCCTGCAAGCCTCCACTTACAGCATGTTCGGGGGCACCCTCCTGCTGGCCATCTTTGCGCCAACTGCCCTTCAGCAGGCCACAGGGGCCCCTGCCATCCACGTTCTCTACCTGGCCATTTTGGGGATCGGCTCCAGCGCCATCGCCTATGTCTCCTGGACAACGGCCTTTTCCAAAGCAGCGCAAACCTCTCAGGTGAGCAACTACATGTTCCTCACCCCCTTACTGACCAGCCTGTTGGGCGTTCTCCTGGCCAAGGAGTTCCCCAGCCCTGCAACCCTGACCGGCGGCGGGATCATTCTGCTGGGCTTGCTGCTGTTTCAGGTTGGGGGCAAAAAACAGCGGCATGGCCCATAACTGGGCCATGCCGCTGCTTGTAAGTGCAGGGGTCACAGAATACTATACCGATTAAAGACCTGCAGCAGGTCCTCCGTGGTGGTGGCGGCCTTTTCTTCCCCGGCCTTATCCAGCACGATCTGGCCGTGGTCCAGCATCAGCAGCCGGTCGCCGTACTCCACGGCGTAGCGGAGGTTGTGGGTGACCATCATGGCGGTCAGGCCCTTTTCCTTCACCACCTTGCCCGTGAGGACCATGATGGTCTCTGCCGTCTTGGGGTCCAGGGCGGCGGTGTGTTCGTCCAGGATCAGGAACTTGAGGGGGGTCAGGGTGGCCATGAGCAGAGCCACCGCCTGGCGCTGGCCGCCGGAGAGGGCACCCATTTTCACGTCCAACTTATCCTCCAGCCCCAGGCCCAGGGCGGCCAGCTCAGACCGGTAAAAGTCCATGCGTTTTTTGTTTACCCCAAAGGACAGGCCGAACTTTTTCCCCTTGTTGTCCGCCAGAGAGAGATTTTCCAGCATGGTCAGGTTGGGGCAGGTGCCCAAGGCGGGGTTTTGATACACCCGGCCGATGGTGGCGTAGCGCTGGAAGTCCTTTTGCTTGCGGATGCTCTTGCCATCCATGAGCACGTCTCCTCCGTCCAGGGGGATGGAGCCGCAGAGGATATTCAGCAGGGAGGTCTTCCCGGAACCGTTGCTGCCCACGATGGAGAGAAACTGTCCATCATCCACGGTGAGGTTAAAGTGGTCAAAGAGCTTCAGCTCGGTCACCGTGCCGGCGTTGTAGATTTTGGTCAGGTCACGCAGCTCAAGCATGGATGATCTCCTCCCCTCTCCGTCCGGCCACCACCAGCACCAGCAGGAAGAGGACGGCGGTGATGAACTTCAGCATGTTGGCCGGCAGGCCGGCGTTGATGGCGATTTGGATACAGAACTTGTACAGAATGCTCCCCAGCAGCACGGCTGTGGTCCCCTGGGGGGTGGCCAAGAAGCGCAGCCCCTTCACCTTCCGCAGGCCCTGGGCTGCCCTGGATTGGGTGAAGAACCGGATGAGGGAGATGCCAATGATGACAGTGGCCAGGCCAAAGACCACCTGGCCGATGCCCATGACGGCGGAATAGCTCCGCTGCTCCTGGCACAGGACGCTGCCACACAGGGCCACCAGGGCGTTGGAGATGACCACACCCAGCACTTTCATGTTTCCCTTGTTTTTTGCCAGGGTGGTGACCAGGGTGCTGTTATCCCCCACCGCCCGCAGGAGAAGCCCCGACTTGGTGCGGAAATAGAGGTCCAGCAGGAGTTTCATGGCCACCGCCAGCACCAGGGAAACGATGAGCTTCCGCGCGGACAAGGTCAGGTTGCCAAAGAGGGCCATCACGGGCGCAGAGGAAAAAATGGTGTCCACCGCCCGCTCCACCGTCACATTGGAGCCGGCAATGAGCAGGTTAATGGAGGACAGGCCCGTCATGGTAATGATACCTGCCAGCAGGTCCCGGACCCCCAAACGCACATGGATGAGGCCCGTGCACAGACCGGCAATGGCCCCTGTTCCTGCTGCGCACAGAAGGGTGAGCCAGGGGTCCACCCCTTTTAGCAGGAGAACTGCGGTGACCGCTGCCCCCAGGGGAAAGCTGCTGTCCACGGTCAGGTCTGGAAAGTCCAGCACAGAATAGGTGATATACACCCCGTAAGACAACAGGGCGTAGATGAGGCCCTGGGTCAGGGTGGAAATAATCAGATCGGACATGGCGTGTCCTCCTTCCGATGGGAATGAAGGCCCATAAGGGCAACGCGCTGCCGCGATGCCCTTATGGGAAACGAGTTACAGTTGGTTTTTCGCTTAAGAGGGTCAGGCGGTCTCGCCCACCTCTTCGGCGCTCTGGGCAATGTCATCGGGGAGGGTGATGTTCATCTCGGCGATGGCGTTGCTGTTGATATACAGGGAGTAGTTCTCAATGATCTCATAGGGCAGATCTGCGCAGGTGGCCTCGCCGGTGAGGACCTTGGCAGCCATTTTACCGGTCTGAATGCCCAGCTGGATATAATCCAGGCCTGCGCCGGCCACGCAGCCCAGCTTCACCTGCTCAATCTCAGAGCCATAGACGGGGATGCCGGCTTCGTTGGTCTTCTCCAGGACGGAGGCCAGCACGCCCACCACGTTGTTGTCGGTCAGGTTGGACAGGCAGTCCACGCCCTTGGCAATGAGGGTATCCACAGCCTGGGTGACCTCAGACTGGGCGGTGACACCGATGGACTCAATGGTAAAGCCATAGTCCGCAGCCAGCTCCTCATAGACGCCAATGGAGTAGACGGAGTTGGACTCGCTGGTGGTGTAGATGATGCCGATGGTGTCGGCGTCGGGCTGGAGGGCCCGGATCAGCTGAAGCTGGCCTTCCACAGGCAGCACATCAGAGGTGCCGGTGATGTTGCCACTATCCAGCTTTGCCCCCACGGGGTCGGTGATGGCGGTGAAGATGACGGGGATGTCTTTGTCCTCAGCGGCAGCGTAGCAAGCAGTGGCAGAGGGGGTGGCGATGCCCACCATCAGGGCTGCGTCCTCTGCGGAGAAAGCCTGGGCAATCTGAATGGCCATGTTGTCGTCGAAGCTGGCGTTCTGGTAGTCAACCTTGTAGTCCACACCCTCTTCCAAGCCGGCCTCCTGAAGGCCCTGGAGGAAGCCCTCCCGGCAGTTATCCAGGGAGCCGTGCTCGCCATACTGGCTGATCCCGATGATGGGCACATCACCGCTGGCGGTGTCATCGGTGTTCTCCTCGCCGTTGGTCTGTCCGCCGCAGGCAGCCAGTGCCAGGACCAGAGATAGGGACAGGGCTCCACAGAGCAATTTTTTCAGGTTTTTCACGTTGGTTCTCTCCTTCTCGGTTTGATTTTGATGGTGGGTTGGGTTCCTTTGTCAAATCATGGACCAACAAAAAAAGCCCTGCTCCACTCGTTACCAAGTAACGAAATGGGACAAGACTAACTTCCTGCGGTACCACCCAAATTGACGCGACGCGCCCGCTCCTTTCACGTACCATCATACGTGCCGCCCGGATAACGGGTGCGGTCCCCGTCGGTCGCTACTGACCACCTTTGGTGGCGTTCACTCCGCCCTCGTAAGTCCATTCACTCTACGCTGTCCCACCACGATCTCACCATCCGCGGCTCTCTGCAAGGCTCCACGAAGAGGTACTACTCTTACTCACTGGTTTGGATTTTGACTTGCCTGTATCATAGCACTTCCTTTTCTCCCCGTCAAGCCTCTTTTTTCCACAAAAGCGGCAGAGAATTGGCAGGAGGATTTCTCCGGGGAAGACAGGCATCTCAGGCCTTTGGGCAGGCTGCCCTGCCGGCCAATGAGAGCCCCTTGCCTGCGCCGCCCCCTCTGTGTTATCATACCCTTGCAAGGGAAAAAACACGTCCCGGTTGGTAGTCCGGGAGCGGCCCCTGACGTCAGTAACCTGCCTCCTTGGTTGTCCCTTCCTTGCCATTTGCTTTTAAGGAGGAACCAAGATGAAACCGGCACGTTCTACCCTCACCGTCACCTTTGAGGCCCCTTTCTGGATCGGCCTCTATGAGCGGGAAGCCGAGGGCCTGTATCAAGTCTGCAAGATTACCTTTGGGGCTGAGCCCAAGGAATATGAGGTCTACGACTTTCTCTTAAGCCACTGGAGAGACCTTTCCTTCAGCCCACCCATCCCCGCAGAGCACAGAGCTTTCTCCAAACCCAATCCCAAGCGGCTCCAGCGGGAGATCAAAAAGCAGCTCCAAGCGCCGGCCATCGGCACCAAAGCCCAGCAGGCCATACAGCGCCAGCGAGAGCAAACCGCCCAGGCCCGCAAGGCCCGCGCCCGCCAGAACAAGGCAGAGGAGCAGGACCGTCAACACGCCCTGCGCCGGGAAAAGCACAAAGAAAAGCACCGCGGCCATTAAGGCCAAAAACCCACGGAGGACAGGGGTTCCTCCGTGGGTTTTGCGAAGAGATGGAAAAAAGGTCGCCGGTCCGTCAGGCCGGTTTTTTCTTTGGCTGGAAGAGCTTGGCCCACTCCTGGGCCGCCCCCAGGGCAGCCAGCGGGGTCACGATGGTAAAGAACCAGTTCAGGCCCTGTTCCATCTGGGCCAGGGCAGCCACATAGGCGGCCAGCACCAGCAGCCACAGAAGGGACATCAAAACATTCTCCTTTTGGAATTTCATACAATCTTCTCCTTTCCGATTTGCGGTTTCCGCTGCTTTGTGGTTGCTTAGCCCAGCTTCCGCGCCAGAATCTTTCGGGCAAAGGCCTCCAGGGAGGAATCTTCCGCCTCTTCCCCAGGCTGTAAGACCAGGTTGAAAAAGCAGTTTGGCACCTCCCCCAGGCGCAGATTCTTGCGGATGCAGGGGGTGCACCCCTTATCGTGACGGGTGGGGTGCAGGGGACAGTTTAGGTTGGTACAGGTGCAGTAGCTTGCCATCACAATCACCTCGTTTGTTTTGTGAGGCTATAATACCATCCCCAAGCAGCGGCGTATAGAACAAATCGGAACTCATCGAAACAGGCGACGGGCCGGAAAAACCAGGCCTGTTTCCCAGGCTGCCCCAGAGCGGATGGCCCCTGCCGGGGCCCCCAGATACCGCCGGCAGGCCCGGTTCATGTGAGACTGGTCGGCAAAGCCGCACAGCAGCGCCACATCCCCCAAGGCCCGGTGGGGCTGCTCCCGGAGCACCCCAAGAAGGCGCTGAACCCGGAGAATCTCCGCCAGCTCCTTGGGTCCGTGGCCCAGATAGGTGGAAAAGAGCTTGCGGAGATACCGGCTGGTGTATCCCATCCGTTGGGCCAGGGCCTCCACCTGGTAGTCACCACCGGCGGCCAGCAGCTGGGCAACGCAGTATTTGGCCAGCTCCTGCTTTTCTGTGTCCTGCCGGACCTTTCGGAGCAGATAGTCCGTGAGCCCAGGGATCCCCTGGGCCAGATCTCCTGCAGCCAGACGTTCCTCCACCTGGCCAAAATCCCCCCAGATGTCTTTCATAGAAAGGGTTTGCCCCGCCACCTGAGCCATATCCTCCCCCAGGAAGTTGGCCGTGGCACCGGGCTGGAACCGGATCCCCACCAGGCCCTTGGCCGCGGGGAAGGTGAAGCGGTGGCTCTCTGCCAGAGAGGAGGAGAGGTAGCTGTGGGCTCTCCCCTGGTCAAACAGGACTAGGATATCATCACAGCCGTCAGGAACCACCTGGATCATCTCAAGGCCGCCGAGATCCCGGAGCACAAAAAGCTCTGACACGAGGCCCTCTAAGGGATGCCCCGGCGGCATGGCGTAGACAGCATAGCCCCGGCCCGCCCGCTCGTAGCCCGGCTGCTGGGGATGATAGAGTATCTTTTTTTCCACCGCAGACCCTCCCTTCGGTGACGATGTTTTCCCTTTGCAAAACCAGCCCAGAGAAATCTCTTAGATTATTCCACGTCTTTCCCCAAAAGGCAAGCCCCTGTGGAAAACGGAACGGCCCCGCCGCAGAACAGAGGGGGCGTTCTGCGGCGGGGCCGCCGTTTCGAGCTTATATAGAATTGAAGAGAGAGTGGTACGCTTCGTTACGCTGCGTGCTTTTTCATGCTCAGGTAGTCAGACCATTCCTGGGCTGCAGCAATGCCGCCGAGACCGGCGGGGATGGTGAGCAGGAGCCCCGGTGCGTGAGGCATGTAGCTCAGGGCCACCACATAGGCCGCCAAAAGGATTAACCAAACAAACAGAGATAACAGATGAGAATTCCGGGTTTTCATAAAGAAACGCTCCTTTCCTATTCTTTTCCTATGGCCCCAGGGGAGGAGCCATCTGCTTTTGAAATGGATCAACCGCTCTATTTCTTAGCGGTCTTTCTATGGAGAAAAGGAAGTTTTCCGGCCGGGCTGCTTGCTTTCTCTTTCTGATTGCATTATACTAAATCGAAATCCCTTTGTAAAACGAGAAAACCCTACCCTTTCCATTAGTTTTTCTTGGGGAAAGGAACTCATAGAGATCCCATCAGTTTTTTTGATGGAAAGGAGGAATTATGGACCAAAATAAACGTGTCGCCCTGCTCACCGCCATCGACCTGGGCAACCTGACCCGGGCCGCTGAGCAGCTGGGTTATACCCAATCAGGGCTCAGTTACGTGATCAAAACCTTAGAAAGTGAGCTGGGCTTTCCCCTGCTGGTCCGCTCCCGAACCGGCGTTCGCCCCACCAAGGAGTGCCAGCAAATCCTCCCCCTCCTTCGGGAGCTGGACCGAAAAAGCCGCCAGCTGGAGCAGGAGGCCGCCGATATTCGGGGCTTAGCTGTGGGCACCGTCTCCCTGGCCACCTTTCCCTCCATCTCCCGGTTCTGGTTGCCAGAGATCCTGCGGGATTTTGCCCAGCTCTACCCCGGTATCACCGTCTCCATTCGGGAGGGAAACCAGGAAGAGCAGGATGAATGGCTGTGGGAGGGTTCCGTCGACTTGGCCTTCTGCAGCTATCACGAGGGCTTGCAGACCCAGTGGATCCCCTTTCTAGCCGACGAAATCTGGGCCGCTGTCCCCGCAAAGCACCCTTTGGCCAGCTGCCAAGAAATCTCCCTGACTCAGCTGGCCAGCGAACCCTTTAT
Source organism: Evtepia sp. (assembly GCA_048184675.1). GTDB lineage: Bacteria > Bacillota > Clostridia > Oscillospirales > Oscillospiraceae > Evtepia. The sequence continues at coordinate 10,180 of DBEYYM010000048.1, forward strand.
CCTGGACCCCGATATCTCTCGAGCCATTCGGGAGGCCGGCGCCCACCCCAACGTCCGCTGGACCTCCAACGATCAGCTGGCCATTCTCTCCATGGTCCGCCTGGAGCTGGGGGTGTCCCTGATCCCCGCCCTTTACCTTCACGAGGACTATCCCGGTGTGGCAGTCCGTCCCCTGGCCCCCCGGGCTTACCGGCAGTTGGGGGCCACTGTCTCCGACCTAGAGAGCCTCTCCCCCGCCGCCCGGCGTTTTTTGGCCAGCGCCAAGAAAACCATGGGTGTGGAGGATCCCATGCACTAAAAACACGCTGGAAGGCAATGCTTTCCAGCGTGTTTTTCATTCGGGGCAAGTAGCCTCCCCGGCAAAGGGACTGGTTTCCAGCACCAGGTCTTCCAGCGCCAAGGCCTCATAATGGGTGTAAGGAATCCGCAGCAGTGGGATGCCCTTTTGGCGGCAATAGGCCTGCTTTCTCCGGTCGCTCTCTTTTGTTTTTTCATAGCGTTCCTTCGTGTCCCAGCCCTTCCCGCTGTAAGTAAAATGGAGAATGCCGTCGTACTCTATGCAGTAGGCCAGCGCTCCTTCCCGAAAAATCCCGAAGTCAAAGCGGTAGCGTCTCTCCAAATCCTCTGGGGAATACTCCGGTTGAAAGTCTACGCCGCCCTGGCGCAGCAGGCGGGCGATCTTTTCATTGCCCCGGGAGATGACGCAGCCGCAGCTGGTGGTCTTTCCCCCCATCAGGGCGTCCTGCCGGATGGTTTTCTCCTGCCCACAGTCACACCGGCAGCGCCAAAGGACGCCGCCTTTGGCCTTCCGGCGGCGTCCGCTGTCCCCCAGCACCGTCAGCTTGCCAAAACGCTGGCCGGTCAGATCCCGCACCTGCTCCCGATGGGCACATCCGCAGCTGCGGGTGTGCCCGCTTTTCAGTTTTTGGGCGGAGACTTGGACCTCCTGGCCGCAATCGCAGCGGCAGTGCCAAAAGGCGCCCTCGCCGGCCCCAGACCGATCCCCCAGGCTGACCACCGTCAGATAGCCAAACCGCTGGCCAGTTAGTTCTTCCCGCCGGATGCAGCCGCAGCTTACCGTCCGCCCTTGCTTGAGATTGCCCGCAGGCACTTGGCACACTCTGCCGCAGTCACAGCGGCACAACCAGACCGCCCCACCATTGGAGCTTCGCTCCTCCAGCAGGGACAGCACCGTCAGCCGGCCAAACCGCTGGCCGGTCAACGGAGCGGGGGTCCGGGTGGGCAAACAGCCGCAGCTCTTCCGCCGCTCGGCAACCAAGTCGTGGGTGGGGGCCAAACAATCCCGGCCACAGTCGCAGCGGCAGTGCCACAGCTGCTGGCCATGGTACCGACGGTCCAAGGCTTCCTCCACCACCAGCCGGTGAAACCGACGGCCCACCAGGTTATAGTCGCGGGCGGCGGCAGCCTGGTTGCGCTGCTGGGTCTTCTCCCGGCGCAGGCAGCCGCAGCTTTGGGTGATCCCCCGCCGCAGGCTGGAGCCCCGGGTGGTGATCTCCCCGCCACAGCGGCAGGTGCAGCGGTACCAGGCCTCTCGGCTTCCCCCGGACAGGGGCGCCGCCTGCTCCAAAACGGTAAGCCGGCCAAAGGTCCGGCCGATCATCGGGATCCGGGGCGCTGTCATCGGGCGGCCTGCCCCTCCTGCTCCTTGGGCCGCTTCATGGTTAGAGAAATTCGTTTCTTCTTCTCCTCCACTTCCAATACCCACACGGTGACGATGTCTCCCACGGCGCAAAGCTCACTGGGATGGCGCACCCGCCGGTCACTCATCTGAGAGATATGAACCAGGCCGTCCTGGTGGACGCCGATATCCACAAAGACCCCAAAGTCAATGACATTCCGCACCGTACCGGTGAGCTCCATGCCGGGCAGCAGATCTTTCATCTCCATAACATCTGTGCGCAGGATGGGGCGGGGCAGCTCGTCTCGCGGGTCCCGCCCGGGTTTGGAGAGCTCCTGTATCATATCCCGCAGGGTGGGAACGCCGATGCCACAGGCTTGGGCCGCCTTCTCTTCTCCCAAGGCGCTGACCCGCTTCTGCAGGTCTTGCAGCTCTCCCCGTTTTACTTCTTCCAGGGTGTACCCTGTCAGATCCAGCAGGGCCTTGGCCCCCTCATAGCTCTCCGGGTGAACACCGGTGTTATCCAGCACGTTTTTACTCTCCGGCACCCGCAGAAAACCGGCGCACTGCTCAAAGGCCTTGGGGCCCAGTTTGGGGACTTTTAAGATCTGTTTCCGGGTGGTGAAGGCCCCGTTTTCCTCTCGGTACTTCACAATGTTTTTGGCCGCCGTGTTGTTCAGGCCCGCAATATGGGACAGCAGTGCCGCCGAGGCGGTGTTCAGGTCAGCCCCCACCCCGTTGACACAGTCCTCCACCACCCCATCCAAGGCCTCGTCCAGACGAGCCTGGGGCATGTCGTGCTGATATTGCCCCACGCCGATGGCCTTGGGGTCGATCTTGACCAGCTCAGCCAGGGGGTCTTGCAGACGCCGGGCAATGGAAATGGCACTGCGGAGATTCACATCGTAATCCGGGAACTCCTCTGCAGCCAGGTTGGAGGCGGAGTAGACACTGGCGCCGGCCTCGCTGACGATCATGTAACTGACCCCGCCCCCCAGGGTGCGGATGAGCTCCGCTGCCATCTGTTCGGTTTCCCGGCTGGCGGTGCCGTTGCCAATGGCCAGGTGCTCCACCCCATACTGCCGGATCAGACGGGAGAGGACGGCAATGGCCTCCTGCTTCTTCTTCTCGGAAAAAGTGGGGAAAACCACCGCCGTGTCCAGAACTTTGCCCGTGCCATCCACCACCGCCACCTTGCAGCCGTTGCGGTAACCGGGGTCCAGACCCATGGTCACCCGGCCCTTTACCGGGGGCTGGAGGAGGAGCGGTTTCAGGTTCAGGGCAAAGGTTCCAATGGCCCCCTCTGTGGCTTTCTCCGTCAGCATGGACCGGATCTCCCGCTCCACACTGGGGGCAATGAGGCGGTCATAGGCGTCCTCCGCCGCCTGGCGGACAAAGGCCATGGCAGGGTTTCCGGGAACGAGCACCCTCCGGCGAACCTGAATGAGCGCCTTTTCCCGGTCCAGCTCCACGGCAACTTTCAGAATCCCCTCTCGCTCCCCCCGGTTCATCGCCAAAACTTGGTGGCCCATGGCCCGGGAGACCGGGGTTTGAAAGTCGTAATAGAGCCGATAGACGCTATCCTCAGGCTCCTTGTGCGCCGCCCGGGAAACCAGGCGCCCCTGCCGCTGCCACAGATCCCGCAGGCCCTTGCGGATGGCGGCATCGTCACTGATGGTCTCCGCAATGATATCCGAGGCACCTTGGAGGGCATCCTCCACGGTCCCCACGTCTTTTTCTGGGTCTATGTAATCCGCCGCAGCCACCTCGGGGGCGGGGCAGTCTTTCCTCTGGGCAAAGAGCAGCTCGGCCAGGGGCTCCAGCCCCTTTTCCCGGGCGATGGTCGCCCGGGTGCGGCGTTTTTGTTTATAGGGGCGGTAGAGGTCCTCCACCTCCGCCAGGGTGGCTGCGCTGTCGATGGCAGAGGCAAGGTCCTCCGTGAGCTTTCCCCGGCCCTCGATCGCGTGCTTCACTTCTTCCCGGCGCTTTTCCAGGTTGCGCAGGTAATGAAGCCGCTCCTCCAAGGTGCGCAGGGCGGTGTCGTCCATGGCCCCGTGGGCTTCCTTTCGGTAGCGGGCAATAAAGGGGATGGTGTTCCCCTCATCCAGCAGCGCCACCACGTTTTGGATCTGGGTTTCCTTCCGGTCCAGCTCTCGGGCCAGGATTTGTACAATGGTTTCCATAGGGTTACTCCTTCTTTGGTCTGGATTCCGATGGGCTCTATTCTATCGGAATCTGGGACCAATGTCCAGAGAAAGCCTATCGCTTGTCGTCGTTGGCCGGATTGTTCAGCAGCCTGCCCCCTTTGGTAAACCGGGAACCGTGGCAGGCGCAGTCCCAAGAGTGCTCCTGGTCGTTGTATCGCAGGGCGCACCCCATGTGGGGGCAGCGGGGGACAGTGGGGGTCAGCAGCCCTGCCGCCGCCTCCATGGCGTTGATGGCCAGCTGCTTGCGGAAAATGGAGCGCACAGGAGAAAAGACCTCTGCGTAAGGAGATTCTTTTCCCTGCACCAGGTCGGTCAGGATCTCTGCGGCCACCATGGAGGAGGTCATCCCCCACTTGTTAAATCCCGTGGCCACATAGAGGCCTGCCGCATGGCTGGCATAGCGCCCGATATAGGGGATACCGTCCAGCGTCATGCAGTCCTGCGTGGCCCAGCGGCAGACCTCCTTGGCCCTGGGATACTGCTTCCGCGCAAAGGCAGACAGCGCTCTCCATCCCCCACCCTGCTTGCCTGTCCGGTGGCTGCCGCCGCCCAGAAGGAGCAGGTCTCCATAGCGCCGGAAGGACAGCCCCACCTGAGAGGCATCCACATACATGCCCCGGATATCCGGGGCTCCCCGCAGCGCCAGCACATAGGAGCGGTGCTGATACAGCTTCAAAAAGTAGCTGCCATGTTTGTTTAAGAAGGGAAAGTGGGTGGCCACAATGATTTGGTTTGCCCGAATCTTCCCCCCGTTGGTCACCGCCTGGCCTGGCCGCAGTTCCCAAACCTTGGTGTGCTCATAAATCCGCAGCCCCTTGCTGATCCCCGCCAGAAACTTGAGGGGATGAAACTGCCCCTGTCCCGGAACCACCACCCCACCGGCGGTGGCAAAGGGCAGGGGAAGCTGGTCCCGAAGCTGGGCAGAAACCCCCAACTTTTTCAGGGCCGCCACTTCTCGCTCCAGTTCCCCACGGTTATCCAGGGAATAGACAACGGATTCCTGCTCCTCAAAGTCACAGGGGATCTCTTTGCTCAGAGCGCGGTAGGTCTCCACGGCACCCTGGTTGGCCTGCAGATACTTCTGGGCGGTTTCCATGCCAAAGGTTCGGATCAGTTTGTCATACAGCAGCCCATGCTGGGCGGTTACCTTCGCCGTGGTGTTTCCCGTAACACCGCCACCAATCTCATTGGCCTCCACGAGAGCATAGGTCACCCCTGCCCGATCCAGCTGGTAGGCACACAAAAGCCCTGCCATACCGCCGCCGATAATCAGCACATCGACGGTAACCTCTCCCTCTAAGGGGCCAAACTTGGGGAGCTCTGCTGTCTCCCGCCATAGAGAACCCATATCAATCACCTCAGCCTTAGCCTGCCCAGGCTGGCGGCGATTATGTCCAAAAGCGCTCTGCGGAGCAACGGACCCGCGGGGAAACGCCCCTCCCCCACCAGGCCGCCATCCCCTCTGGGGCTTCTGTAGCAGATGCCCCGAACCCCTCTGGACGAAACAGGGAATATTGGCACGGTATCCAGGGAATGATACGCTCTATAGGGCATTTTTTAGCCTCTATAGATTCTGTATAACAAAAGGATATTTTTGTATCATTAAAATGGTGATGTGTATGGAAGATATCAAACGGAGATTTGGAAAGCAACTAAAGCAGCTACGGACCCAGCAGGGCCTGACCCAACAGCAGCTTGCCGAGCGCGCAGACGTGTCTATCAGCTTCTTGGGCAACATAGAGCGCGGGGCCAAGAGCCCCACAATCGACACGATGCAAAAGCTCTCCCACGCCTTGCATGTGCCCCTGGTCACTTTGGTTGGATTTGAGACAGAGGAAGAAGACACCACCTGTAAACGGACCCAAATGTGCGAGATTCTGCGGGAATGCGCAGACAAAATTGAGCAGTTGTATGAAAAATAAGACCACAAAAAAAGGCACACCCACCGTGCCGGCCAATGCACCCGACCCCATCGTGCTACAATTTCTGCAGGACCTGCCAACCAAAAGCGACGGATTTTCCCGAAGTATTCTTCAGCTATTCGAACAGTATTTCCAAGTATCCGTTTCTCTCCTCTTGCTCTACCATGAGGAGGAACTTGCAGGCCCCCGTACCCCCTCTGGCTGGAGCTACATTGTCAAAAACCTGAACCCCGACCAGATCCGTCCCTATTTCCATGAATTTTTTCAGTCCGACATCTTTTCCCCCCGGCAGCCCCGTCCGGAAAGTGTGGCCTCCCTGACGGACGTCTTTTCAGAAAAGGGGATGGCCCAATCACCGTATTATCAGTATTTACAGTCGATTGGCCTGTCCTATCAGGTGTGCATTTTTCTGCGAGACGGCCAAAAACGGCTGGCCACCATCAGCCTCTTCCGATCGGAGGCCGACGGGGACTTTACCCCGGAGGAGTTGGCTTGCTTTCGCCTGTTGGAGCCCTTTATCACCAAACAATACCTGCAAATATTAGAGAACAACCAGACCGCTTCCCTGTCACATCGGTTTTCAGAGTATTTCTCTGACCTCACCATTGGGGTTGCCCTTTTGGATCGGGACAGCAAGGTTTTGCAGGCAAACAGCGCCTTTCACGAGTATGCCCAATTTATCTTTGAAAACGGCACCATTGAAGACGACTTTGTCACCCGCGGCACCGTGGACAGCGCCCCAGAGCATCTCTGGGCACAAAAGCTCATCAATTACTTTGGCGCCAAAGTGATCTCTCAGCCGAAGCGCATTCGGGTGGAATGTTTGCTGTATCTGTTCCAATTTCATACCAAGGAAATCTACAGTCAAAGCCCCCTGAATATCAACGCCATCGAGCACCAATATCTGGTCTTTCTGATTCGTCAGGAAAAGATTCGCTCTGCGGAAATCTTAGCTGCCCTTAACCTCCTGACCCCGCGGGAGATGACCGTGACCGGGTATTTAGCCTCGGGTATGACCAACACGGAAATTGCTGAGGCCATGGCAATCAGCCAATTTACCGTCAAAACCCATTTGCAGAACATTTATGCAAAATGCAATGTCTCCGGCCGAAATGAGCTGTTGGCAAAGCTAAAATAAGTTCACTTCCCTCTCTGGGCGTTTCCTCCGCTGCCATTGCACGCGGGGGAAACGCATTTTTTAAGGCACCCTACTCCGTTCGGGTGAGAGAACAGGGGACGGATTCACATCATTTCATCAAAAAAGACAGCCCGGAATTCCTTTCGGTGGACGATGCGGCCCCCCGGAAAAGCCAGTATACTAAACCTAGAAACCAGGAATCCTAACCAACGCAAGAGGTACGCGGAAGCCCCAGCAAAGGAGTGATCTGCATGTGGTACAAAACCATCTCTTACACCATCAACGAAAACGGCATTGCAACAATTTTCCTCCCCCGCCTTGTCCACTGCACCGCCGGGGCTTCCTCGCCTACCCAGGATTTAACCGCCCTGCTGGTCAGAATTGCTGCCGACCCAGAAATTCGCACGGTGATCCTGGCTGGGGAGACCCAGGCGGCGCCCGCCAGCAACGCGCAGCTTGAAGGCGCCAGCGAGGACCTTACCCGCCAGGTAAAGGAGGTCAACCGCCTCACCGTCGCCCTGGTGGAGCTGCCCAAACCCGTGATCGCCGCCGTCAGCGGCCTGCCTGCCCATCTGGGTCTGCCCATCGCCCTGGCCGCCGACATTGCCATTGCCTCCTCGGAAACAGAATTTTCAGTCCCTGCCTTCTTCCTTTTAGAGACCTTCCCCGATATTGGCACCACCTATCTTTTCCCCCGCCTGATCGGAAAGGCGAAGGCCAAGGAGATCCTCTTCACCCACCAGCGAATAGCCGCCCAGGAGGCCCTCCAGCTTGGCCTGGTCAGCCAGGTTGTCCAGCCTGGGGAAGTGCTGGAGACCGCCTATGCCCTGGCAGAAAAAATTGTCCAGGGACCGCCTTTTCTCTTTCGCCTGGCCAAAAGAATGATAAACCACTGCGATGAAATTGATCTTCACGCCGCCTTGCACATGGAAGACCTCTCCCAGCGCCTGGTCCAAGCTTCCGCCGCGCAAGGGGAGCACCTCCCAATGACTTCTGAAAAACAACCTGTCGATCCTACTGGGTGACAACGGGTTCAGGCATCCCTCCAGCGTGGCAGGTGGAAAAGGTTCTTAGACTCATCGAGAAAGCAAAAACCCTTGAGGCTGTTCGCCTCAAGGGTTTTTGTCAGAGCATATCACGATAGATGCCGGTGTGCTCCAGAAATTCGGGTTTTTCCTTTTCTCCGAACAAAAAGAAAAAGCCTTGAACCCATTGGGCTTCAAGGCTTTTTGGTGACCCGTCGGGGATTCGAACCCCGGACACCCTGCTTAAAAGGCAGGTGCTCTGCCAACTGAGCTAACGGGTCAAATATGGCTGGGGTGGCCGGACTCGAACCAGCGAATGCGGGAGTCAAAGTCCCGTGCCTTACCACTTGGCGACACCCCATTATAGGATGCTCGTTGATAAGAAAGAGAGCCGGAACCGACGCTCCGGCTCTCTCCCGAGATGTCTGGGGTGGGTAAAGGGACTCGAACCCTCGACACCCGGAACCACAATCCGGTGCTCTAACCAACTGAGCTACACCCACCAAATCGTTTCCTAAGCAGGACGGGGAAAATGGCACGCCTGAAGGGACTCGAACCCCTGACCCACTGCTTAGAAGGCAGTTGCTCTATCCAACTGAGCTACAGGCGCATATAACAAACTGCCACCTCAACGGCCCGCGCACCACTGCCATCTGCAAAACCGGCACCCGGAGCTGTCAGCTTTGCAGATGGAGCGGGTGATGGGAATCGAACCCACGCGACCAGCTTGGAAGGCTGGGATTCTACCATTGAACTACACCCGCATAAGTACGTATTCCAGAACCGTTAGCTCGTATATATTAGCACACCTTTCCCCCTTTGTCAACGACTTTTTTCCCTGTGGCAGAAATTTTTTCATGGTTTTCGGGATAGCCCGAAGGGAGGCTGGACAAGCTATCTTTGAGGTGAACCTATGGCTGATTTCTTTTCCATTTTCTTCTTGTACAGTTTTCTGGGTTTTCTGGTGGAAGTGGGCTACACCCAGCTCTGCCGGCACGCCAAGAAAGACCGCAAGTGCCTGCTCTTTCTCCCCCTCTGCCCAGTTTATGGGCTGGGAGCGGCAGCCGTGCTGTCCATGCCGGGATTTATCCTGGCCCGTCCCCTGCTGGTCTTTGTGGCCGGAGCCCTTGTCTCCACCTTAGTGGAATATGGGGTGGCGCTCTTTTATGAGTGGGGCGTCGGGGTTCGCTTTTGGTCCTATGACCAGCAGCCAGGGAATCTATCCGGGCGGATTTGCCCCCTGTACACACTCTTCTGGGGCGGGCTGTCTTTGCTGACTGTGTATGGATTCCAACCCCTTTTTGCCCCCTTGCTGGCTTGGCTTCCCCTCTGGCTCATCCGGGGGCTTTTCCTAGCCTTCTCCGCAGATGGGCTCGTCTCGCTGTGCTTGCTTCACCAGACGGGCACCACCGACTGTCTTTGTTGGTATCGCCAGCGCCCGCTGCACGCCCCTCGAAAGGAGTCTATGTAAGGGCCGGATCACCGGCCCTTGTTTTGTGGGCTTTCTTCTCACAGAGATTTTAGCTCACCCAACGCCTCCTGGATGACCTTTTTCGGTACGTAAGCCGCCCCCAGCTTCATGGCCTTCTCCAGGGTCATGGAACCGGATTTTGCCACGATGGGTCGGTTAATCACCTGGGGGAACCGGCGGGCCAGCACGGCTTTGGCCTGAGGGTCCGCCAGCAGCTCTCGAATGGTGATCTGGTTGTTGCGCAGATCCATGGTTTCTCACCTCCCATCCATTCTATGCCCCAAGTGACGTCTTGGTCCCGGTGTATAAATGCCAGCTGCTCGGTCCATACTACCCCAAGCAGCTTCAAGAAATCCAGGTTGAAGGCTGCAACGCTTCACTTCGAACGAGAGCACTCCATCTGGCTCTCGCCCATACAACAAGGAGGATTTTTCCATGAACAACAACATGAACGCCAACAACAGCATCAAATGCTCCGTTTCCAGCTGCACCCACCACAACAGCGCCAAGAGCGTCTGTTCCCTGTCCTCCATTCAGGTGGGCTGCTGCGGCCCCACCAGCAAGGAATGCGCCTGCACCGAATGCGCCTCCTATGAGCTGTCCAAGCAGAAGAGCGGCTTTTAAGAATCCTCTGCAGATCTATCCAGCAAAAAGACCCCGCGCCCAAGGGCGCGGGGTCCTTTTTCATTCCGTTGGGGTTTCCTCGGATTACTCAGCCTTAGGGGCTTCCTCTGCCTTGGGAGCCTCGGGAGCAGGAGCAGCCTCTGCCTTGGGGGCTTCTTCTGCCTTCGGGGCAGCCTCAGCCTTGGGAGCAGCAGCGGGAGCTGCTTCAGCCTTCGGAGCAGCAGCAGGAGCGGCTTCGGCCTTGGGGGCAGCAGCGGGGGCAGCCTCAGCCTTAGGAGCGGCAGGCTTCTTGGGCTTAGGCGGCAGAACCACGCCGTCCACGGTAATCAGCTGGCGGGGGCAAGCGCGAGAGCACAGGCCACAGCCGATGCAGATGTCGTAGTTGATCTTGGCCAGGAAGTTCTCCACGGTGATGGCGCCTTCCTTGGGGCAGGCCTTCACGCAGATCTTACAACCGATACAGCCGTTGTCACAGGCTTTGCGGACCACGGGGCCCTTATCCTGAGAGGCGCAGGGAATCTCGGTATACTTCTTGGACTTCCGGGGAATAATGCGGATGATGTTCTTGGGGCAAGCGGTCACGCAGGCATTACAAGCCACGCAGGCCTTCTCGTCCACCTTGGCCACGCCGTCCACAATGTGGATCGCGTCAAACTTACATGCCTCCACGCAGTCGCCGCCGCCCAGGCAGCCATAGGCGCACTGCAGGGGGCCAGAGGACACCCGGGAGATCCCCAGGCAGCTCTCCAGACCGACATAATCATAGCGGGTCTTGTCATGGCCGCCGCCGGTACACATAACCTGTGCCACCTGGCGAACGCCCTCTTCCACTTCCACGCCCATGATGGCGCCGATCTTTTTGGCCAGCTCCGCGCCGCCGGGTGCGCAGGCATTGACGGGCGCCAGGCCCTTAACCACGGCGCTTGCATAACCGCCGCAGCCGGGATAGCCGCAGCCGCCGCAGTTTGCGCCGGGGAGACACTCAGTAATGGCCTCTTCACGAGGATCCTTCTCCACCGCGAAGACCTTGGATGCGACAGCCAGAATAACACCAAAGATGATACCCAGTACACACAGTACAATGGGTGCTAAAATTGTAGTACTCATAATTCTCTCCTCGCCTCCCTTACCAAACACTCAGGCCAGAGAAGCCCATAAATGCCAGAGAGATCAAGCTGGCCGCCACCAGAGCGATGGGGAAGCCTTCAAAGCACTTGGGGCACTTAGCGAACTCCATGCGCTCACGCACGCTGGCGAAGAGCACGATGGCAAGCAGGAAGCCGATACCACCGGTGATACCATAGGTCAGACTTTCGCCAAAGTTATAGGACTTCTGCGCATTCTGCAGGGTCACGCCCAGCACGGCGCAGTTGGTGGTGATCAGGGGCAGATACACGCCCAGTGCTTCATACAGAGAGGGCATTGCCTTCTGCAGGAACATTTCCACGAACTGCACCAGGGAGGCGATAACCAGGATGAAGGTCACGGTCTGCATAAAGCCCAGGTCATAGCGGTTCAGGAACTCATTGATGGGCCAGTTGACCGCAGAGGCCACGCCCATGACGAAGATAACTGCCATGCCCATGCCCAGTGCGGTTTCCACCTTCTTGGACACGCCCATAAAGGGGCAGATGCCCAGGAACTGGGACAGGACGAAGTTGTTGACCAGAATCGCGCCCAAGGCGATCGAAAGCAGGCTAGTGATACTTTCCATTACTTCGCCACCTCCTTATTCTTCTTGGGCTTG
>DBEYYM010000049.1:0-13987 GCA_048184675.1 Evtepia sp.
TCCCTCTACATTGAGGTTTTGCAGCTATGCAATCTCCGCCTCACCGATGTGGATGACCTCATCGCCAACACCTTGGGCACGCTGCTGGGCTACCTTCTCTTTCTTTGCTTCAGCCGAGGGGGACAAGACCGGCTGGCCCTCTCCTCTGGCTCTGCCAAAGGGCCTGGACCGGCGGCCCTCTGCGCCCTGTCTTTTCTGGTGGTCTTTCTCCTTCTCCCCTTCCTGCCCAGTTTGGCGGATGGTCTCTATGCCACATAAAAACACACCCCTGAGAGACGGCTCTTGTCCGTTTCCCAGGGGTGTGTTTTTATGTGGTTACTGCTCCAGCAAAAAGGCGCCGATGTTTTCCATGGCCAGGGCGGCCTTGCGCACGGGGAACATCTGGAAGACATGCCACATGTCGCTCCAGGCCTCCAAGCGGCAGTAAACGTTGGCGGTCTGCATCCGCTCCCGCAGGCGGATGGAATCGGAAAAGAGGATCTCGTTGGTGCCCACCTGGATGAGGGTGGGCGGGAAGCCCTCAAAGTTCCCGAAGAGGGGGGAGAGCAAGGGGGAGGTCAGCTCCTGTCCCCCGGCGTAGACCTCCCGTACGGCCCGGACGTAGTCCAGGGTGATGGTGGGGTCCATCTCTGCCCGCTGGGTGTAGGAGCGTCCGCTGGCGGTCATGTCGGTCCAGGGGGACATGAGGACCAGCCGGCCGGGCAGCTGCCGCCCTGCCTGCTTTAACTGATGGCAGAGGACCAGGGCCAGATTTCCCCCGGCAGAATCCCCCGCTACCACCACGTCCCGGGCGCCGTATCCCAGGTACATCAGGTAGTCCCAGGCCTTCCGGGCGTCGTCCACGGCGGCGGGAAAGGGGTGCTCCGGGGCCAGACGGTACTCAAAGCACAGGGTTTCCCAACCGGTGACGTTGGTGAGTTTGGCGGCCAAGGGCCGGGAGTAACCCAGGTTGCCGCTGGTATAACCGCCCCCGTGGCAGTATAAAATCACCCGCCGTTTGTCGTGGGGCCAGTCGGGCTTCACCCAGGCGGCGGGCATTCCCTTGATGGAAAAGGGTTCCCACTTTTTCGTCACAATCATGGGAGCCACCAGGCGGCCCAACACCTCCTGGGCGGCCCGCTGTTTGGCCAGGTCCTCGGGGTTCATGGAGTCCGGCGCCCCCACTGAGTGGATGGCCTTCAGGGCCCGCATCATGGGGGCCAGGCGGTGGTCCTCCTGGCCTGCGGCGTCCCCATCGCGTTTTCCCTTGGCCGTGAGGCGGAGGGACAGTTTTTTCGGGTTCATGGTGTTCTCCCTTCTCTTGCCTGCCGGGCTGCTGGGTCCAGCGGGGGCGATCCAAAGTACTTTCTGGTGAAACAGTATACCACGCTTGCCCCAAAAAAGAAAGCCGTCCTTTCTCCCCTTCCCGTCAAGAGGCCAAGACGGCCTTCACAAATTGCAGCATGGCCATTGCGGTTCTGGAAATGGAGACCCCGTTCATGGCCTGTTTTCCCGTGTCATTGCAGGGATTTTACGGTTTGCTGTTTCTATCCCGCAATGTCATTTTCGTCATTAACCTATCTAACAGTTGTTAGGTTGTCAATGGGGCGTGTCCCCTTTCTTCCCCTTGTAGTTTTTCCCGCCCTATGATAAAATGAACCATCTTTTCAGGAGGTGGCCCACCTGTGCCCAGGAAACAAGAAAAACCCAACTGGTATCCCCTGGATAACGCCGGTGTGCTCTACTCCGCCATCCAGAAGGACCGCTATTCCGCAGTTTACCGGTTCTCTGCCCTTATGACAGAGCCCGTGGATCCCGCCGCCCTCCAGCGGGCGGTGGAGAAGACCATGCCCCGGTTCCCCGGGTTTGGGGTGCGTATTCGGCGGGGTGCCTTTTGGTGCTACTTTGAGCCCAACCCCAACCCCGGCCCCTTTGTGAAGGAGGACATGGCCAACCCCTGCCAGCCCATTCGCTTTCACGAGGACAACGAATGGCTCATCCGTATTCTTTACTATGAAAAGCGGATCTCTTTGGAGGTTTTCCACGCCGTCTCTGACGGAGCGGGCACTGTGGTCTTTTTCCGCACCTTGCTGGCGGTCTACCTGCGGGAGCTGGGGCACGCCATCCCCAACGGCGCCGGGGTTCTGGATATCACTCAGCCTCCCCGCCGGGAGGAGTTGGAGGACGCCTATGCCCGCTACGCCGGCAAACGCGCTTTGCGGGGCAGGCTGGAAAAAACCGCCTTTCCAAACGTCAGTGCCCCAGAACCCTTTTACACCTTAAACGTAACCATGGGCATTGTCCCTGTGGACCGCCTGCGGGCGGTGGCCCGAAATTACCAGGCCACCATCACGGAGTATCTCACCGCCGTCCTTCTTCAGTGCATTTTGGAAAATCAGGCGGTCCGCCGCTTTCGCCATCCCCAGCCGGTGGCGCTGGCCATCCCCATCAATCTGCGGCCCTGGTTCCCCACGGAAACCCTGCGGAACTTTATCCTGACCATGCGCCCCAGCATTGACCCCTCCCTGGGGGAGTACACCCTGCCGGAGATCGTGCGTCAGGTCCGCAACTACATGCAGCTGCACACCAACCGGCAGGAGATGCAGGCCAAGCTCACGGGCAATGTCCGCTTTACCACCAACCGGTTTTTGCAGGTTATCCCCCTGGCCCTGAAAAACCCCGTCATGGCCTTTTCCTATAAGCTAGTGGGGGTGCGCCCTTACTCCGGCACCTATACCAACCCCGGGGCCTTTCAGGTGCCCCCGGAAATGGAGCCCCATATCCAGCGGATGGAGGCCATGCTGGGTCAGGCCACCCGGCCCGCTCCCCATTGCGCTTCCATCAGCTATGGCAACACCATGGTCATCACCTTTGCCGGCACAGGGGTCTCCAGCGAAACCGAGCGCAGATTTTTCACCCACTTGGTGCGCGATGGACTCCCTGTAAAAGTGGAATCCAACCGCACCCGCTGACCCACCAGGAGGTGTTCCCATGTCATACTGCGTCAACTGCGGCGTGGAGCTGGATGCCACCGCGTCCTTCTGTCCCCTTTGCCACACGCCGGTTTATAACCCCAACCAGCCCGTGGATGAAACTTCCCCCAAACCCTTTCCCACCGAGCGGAAAGAGGTCCCTCCGGCTTCCAAACTTCAGGGCGCCATCCTGATCTCCACCATTCTGGCCTCGGTGGCCGTCTGCTGCGGGGTGCTGAACTATTTCCTGCGCACCCAACGGATCTGGTGCCTGTATGTCATCGGGGCCGCTCTGATGATCTGGATCTGGACGGTCCCCCCGCTGCTTCACCACAAAAAAGACACCTTCCGCCTTCAGCTGTTGGCGGATATTTTGGCCATTGCCGTCTATGTCTCCCTCATTGCTGTGGACTTGGACGGCTGGAACTGGTACTGGCACCTGGCCCTGCCCATCATCTTGCTGCTGGGGGCGCTCTTCTTTTTCTGGGGACTCACCCTGGGGCAAAAGAAGCGGAGTGTGCTGACCTCTATCACCCTGGTGGTGGGCTCCATTGGGGTCTTTGCCATGGGGGTGGAGCGGTTTTTGGATCTCTTCTTCCAGGGCACCTGGTCCCCCAGCTGGTCCCTCATTGTCCTGGCCGTCTGTGTGATCCTGATTCTTCCCTTAACGGTCATACGCCGGGTCCCCTCCCTCCGAGAGGAGGTCCGCCGGCGGTTTCATCTGTGATCCCAAAAGGAAAACCGGTGTGAATGAATTCACACCGGTTTTCTGCCTTAAGAGGCTGTCTCGCGGTTTAGAATCTCCATGAATTCTGCGCCCGTCATCGTCTCTTTCTCATAGAGATACCTGGCCAACGCATCCAGTTTCGCACGGTTTTCCAGCAGGATTCCAGCTGCCTTCTCGTGCTGCTTTTTCACCAGGGCAATGACCTGCCGGTCAATCTCCGTCTGGGTCTCTGCTGAACAGGCCAAAGCGGTATCTCCGCCCAAATACTGTTGGCTAACGGTTTCCAAGGCCACCATATCAAACTGGCTGCTCATACCATAGCGCGTAATCATGGCCCGGGCCAGCTTTGTTGCCTGCTCAATATCATTGGCAGCTCCTGTAGAAATGGTGCCAAATGCCACTTCTTCCGCTGCCCGCCCTCCAGTAAGGGTGGCAATTTTGTTCTCAAGCTCCTCTCGATTCATCAGATAGCGGTTTCCCATATCCACTTGCATGGTATAACCCAGGGCACCAGAGGTGCGGGGAACAATCGTGATCTTTTGCACCGGCGCAGACTGGGTTTGTTTAGCCGCAACCAAAGCATGACCGATCTCATGATAGGCCACAGTCCATTTCTCTGCCTCTGTCAAAATGGCGTTCTTTTTCTGGTAGCCTGCAATCACCACCTCAATGCTCTCCTCCAGGTCCTCTTGGGTGGTAACCGGCCGTCCGCTGCGCACCGCCCGCAGAGCCGCTTCATTGATGATGTTTGCCAGCTCTGCTCCTGATGCCCCTGAGGCCATTCGGGCTACTTGCAAAAAGTCCACCTGATCCGCCACTTTGATCTTTTTTGCATGGACTCTCAAAATGGCTTCCCGGCCTTTTAAGTCCGGTAGCTCCACCGGAACTCTACGATCAAACCGGCCAGGTCGGGTCAGGGCAGGGTCCAAAGCTTCAGGGCGGTTCGTGGCCGCCAAGATGATAACACCGGTGTTGCCCTCAAAGCCGTCCATTTCCGTCAGCAGCTGGTTCAAGGTCTGTTCCCGCTCGTCGTTGCCACCGATCTGGCCGTCCCGCTTTTTGCCAATGGCGTCGATCTCGTCAATGAACACGATGCATGGTGCCTTCTCTTTTGCCTGACGGAACAAATCCCGCACCTTGGAGGCTCCCATTCCCACAAACATTTCCACAAACTCAGAGCCCGACATAGAGAAAAAGGGGACGTTTGCCTCCCCAGCCACAGCCTTGGCTAGCATGGTTTTCCCCGTGCCTGGAGGGCCTACTAGAAGGATTCCTTTCGGCATAGACGCCCCAATCTCCTTGTATTTGCTTGGGTCGTGGAGATAGTCTACAATCTCAGCCAGATTTTCTTTGGCCTCATCCTCCCCCGCTACATCGGAGAATTTAATCCCATTGGAGGATTTTACATACACCTTGGCATTGGATTTTCCCAGGCCAAACATCATCGCGTTTGGTCCCTTTGCCCGCTCCATCATCTTCCGGGACAGGTGCTGGCCTACCGCCACAAAAATCACAATGGGAAGGATCCAGGACAACAGACCCACCAGCAGAGAAGTCTGCTTAATCTCCTCCCCAGCAAAGGACACCCCCGCATCATATAGGCGGATAATCAGGGTGGGATCCTCCACCATGCCCGTTTTATAGACCGCTGTTTCTTCTTGGTCCGTAAACAGGATCCGGTTGTCTTGCTGCTGGATCTCCACTCGGCTTACTTGCCCGGCGTCTACCATCTCCAAGAAAGTATTGTAATCCACCGACTGGATCCTAATCTGAGACATCCAAGGCATAGCCAGCAGATTAAACAGCAGAACCACCACAACCACACCAATATAATAGTAGAGCAAGGGTTTCTTCGGTGGCTTTACTTCATTCATAAGAGCAACTCCTTTCTCTTGACCCGTTTATTTTTGAGATTTTATCACACCTTCTTTTGAAAAAACACTTTCAGTATTCGATCATTGTATAGACAAACTCTCCCTTTTGTCAGCCTTATCTGCCAGCAGATGGGCAACAAAAAAGCGCTATGATGTTTCACATCACAGCGCTTTTTCCTCTCTGTTCCTACAGCAGAACTTGGCGGAGAATCGGCAAGCCGATTATTTCTTTCCCAAAGCTCTCTCCCGTCTCCTGCGCTCCTTTTCCTTCAGGTGCTCCTTAATGGCGTAGGAGAAGATGGGGAACATAGCCGGGAAGGCCACCTGGCTTTCCAGGGTGTAGCGGAGGAAGTCGAAGAAGAACACATAGGGGATATCCAGCCGCCCCTGGAGCTTGAAAAGGGTGAACCCCATTTCTCCCAGGCGAACCACGTCCTGGGCGTTGAGGGAGATGTTCCGGGCCTTGGTGGCGTGCTGCTTTTTGTCGGGGACAAAGGGACAGCGGTCCAGGAAGTTGGTCAGCTCACAGCCCCCCTCAATGAGAGCGGCCTGGTCCTTGACAATGGATTCGTAGTGCTCCCGGCGCTGCATGCACTGGTAGACGCACCGCTCGTTGAGGATGATCTCCGCCCCCGCCTTGGGCAGCTGGGCCAGCAGCTCCGGCTGGAAGTTGTCGTCGGGGTGGACCACGTAGCGGTCGTAGGTCTGGTCCAGGGTCTCATAATAGGCCCGGTCCCGCTTATCGGTAAAGGCCGTCAAAATCACCGAGGCGTGGACCTCCACGTTGGGATAGTTGGCGCGGATATGGTCCCGAAGCAAGGGGCTGGAGACGATCACCCCGCCCCCCACCTGGTTGGCGATGGACAGGATCTCGTTGCAAAGCGGATCGCTCAAGTCATCAGCGGGAATCTCCGGCGCGGAAAACGTCAGCAGCGGCGTAATCCCCCGGGCCACTGCCCCGGCCAGCTCGTTGTGGATATCCTCCATGGTGTAGTGGTTGTCTGTGATAATCAGCCGGCCACAATTCCACTTAACCTTGGGGGAGCCGTAAATATACTTCACCGGGATCTGGTAATCAAATTTGTCCTTGACCTGGTCCAGACACTGGTAAATCAGATTGGAATACAAAAACAGCCCCGGCACGCTGTAGCTGGCGCCGGGAACCAGGGCTGCCTGGTCCCCCTGGGGCAAAATAAAATCGTTCATGGTCTTGGCCCTCCCTTTTTTCTCTGGATGAAATATCGTTTGTGGTATTTGACCTGGACATACTTCATCACCCGGCGATAGTACACCGGGTTGCCTGCCCCGCCTAAGACCCCCACCAGGGGAAGCCCCTGGACAAACTTGAGCAGCAGCATATCCATGGCAAAGGCCTGGGCTGTCTGCTGGATTTGCCGGTCCAGCTCCCCTTGCTCCGGTTTTGGCAGAGTTCCTGTCAGGCAGCGGTCCACCTCTTCGTTTCGGCGCTGCCAGTGGACCCCTTTGGACAGGGCGGCCTCCATCATTTTCAGAATCAGCAGGCGCTCTTCAGGGCGGTCATAGTCAAAACCATAGCGCAGGGCGGTTTCATAAATGCCCCGCAGAAGCATGCTGACAAAGAGAACAATATCCGGCAGGCCGATGCCCAAGGCGCCTAAGCCGATCCCCTCTGCCGTGGTAACCAGAAGGTCACGAGTGTGCGCCGCCCGGCTTTTCCCGCGGAATTGCCGGAGGGCCCGGCGGTCCCGCTGGGCCCAAACTGCGTGGTCCCGGGCGGCATAATCCTGCTGGATCCGCTCCCGGTTGTAGCTCTTCTCGATGAGCCCCGTGCCCTTCTCAAAGACCAGGGCAAAGGCCTTGCAAAAGGCGGCCTCTAAGGTGTGGTAGGCCTTCTGAGGGACCTTTTCTTCCAGCTTGGCCTTCCAGGCCGTTTCGCCGGCGCGAAGGGCTTCCTTTTCCAGACGCCGCTCTGTCTTGGCTGCAGCTTCCAGCTCCTGCTCCACAGCCCGTCTGACTGTTTTTCGGATCATGGGTCCTGTGCCCCCTCTCCCGGAACGGTTCTTTGCCACTCATTATAGCATCTTACCCGTTATTTTTCCAGGGCGCCCCGGGAAGAATCCTGGAAAGATGAAAATTTAGGATTGATTTCCCATTTACCCTGCAGTATAATTGGTATTATAACAATACACGATAGGAAGGTGTTCCATATGCTGATTTCAACGAGGGGACGCTACGCCCTGCGGGTCTTAACCGACATGGCAGAACACCAAGCAGACGGATTTGTCCCCCTGAAAGAGATCGCCCAGCGGCAGGAGATCTCGGAAAAATATTTAGAGAGCATTCTCAAGCTTTTGGTAAAAGACGGCATTCTCACTGGCGTGCGGGGAAAGGGCGGCGGCTATCGCCTGAGTAAATACCCGGACCAAATCACGGTGGCCAGCATCTTGCAGGCTACCGAGGGTTCCCTGGCCCCTGTGGCCTGCCTAGAAACCGGCGCATCGCCCTGCTCCATGGCGCCCATCTGCAGGACCCTCACCCTGTGGCAGGGCCTGGACAAACTCATCTCTGAGTATTTAGAGGGCTATACCATCGCCGATCTGATGCGGGGAAATGAACCTGGAAACGACTATACTATTTGAAGGCAAGAAGAGAATTCCACCCAACAGCAAGGGGCCGCTGCTTTGCAGTGGCCCCTTTGTTTTTCGTTTCGCGCTCTCCCCTATGGCTTGGTACACAGCGCATGGTAGCAGGCGGCAAAGCACTGCAAAAATGCCTCCAATTCTTCCTGGGTAGTTAAATGGCTCAGGCTGATCCGCCAGGAAGACAGGGCGTTTTTTCGGTCCCCTGCCAGGGCCAGCACCGCCTGAGAAGGGGTGCCCTCCTCAGCGCAGGCGGATTTCACGGAGACACAGACGCCCCGCTCCCCCAGGGCCCGTTGGAACACCGTCCCCATGACCCCTTGCACGCTGAGATTCAAAATGTGAGGCACACCGTCCTCTGGGCTATTGAACTTCACCTTGGGGTATTGTCCCAGGGCCGCCCTCAGCTGGCGGTTCAGAGTCCGGACATAGTCTGTCCGCGCCTTCTGGTGCTCCAGGGCTATGGACAGGGCCTTTTCCGCCGAAACCGCCAGGGCCAGGGCAGGTGTCCCGGCCTGGGAAAGGGGGCGTCCTCTGCCCCCGCGGTCCTGGGGCCGGGCTGCCGTGCTCTTTCGCTGATAGAGCAGGCCGCTGCCGGTCAGCCCCCCAAATTTATGGGGCGCCATGCTCATGGTGTCCACGCCTTCCAGCATGAGTTCCTGTTTCCCCACGGCTTGTGTGGCGTCCACGTGGAGGTGGCAGTGGGGGTTGTTTTTCAAAATTTCTGTCACCTGTCCCAGGGGCTGCACCACTCCAAGCTCACTGTCCACAGCGGGCAAGGTGAGCAGAATGGTGTCCTCCCGGAGCTTTTGCCGCAGCTGCTCCAGGTTAAGTTTGCCGGTGGAATCCACTGCCACCAGCTCGATCTCATACCCCTGGGGTTGCAGGGCGGACAGCACCTCCCGCACAGAGGCATGCTCCAGGGCCGTGGAGAGGATATGCTTCCCCCACTGCCCTCCGGCCCGGGCGGCTTCCTGGATCGCCAAATGGTTGGACGCCGTGGCGCCGGAGGTATAAATCACTTCTGCCGGGGAGACTCCCAAATGCCTAGCAATGGCCTCGGTCACCCGAGCCAGTTCTTGGCGGGCAGCCTGTCCGGCAGGATGGCTAGCGTTGGGGTTTCCCCAGTAAGTCTTCTCTGTCTCCACAAATGCTGCCAGCACCGCTGGGTCTACAGGTTCGTTTGCTGCGTAATCCAAATAAATCACAGTTGCCTCCCAGGTTTGTTTCTTTGTGTTTCTGCCACTGGGTTACTTTTCAGAAGGGAGCACCCGGGCAATGGTGCCTCCGCCGACGACCACATCTTCATTATATAGCACCACCGCTTGTCCGACGGTGATCGCCCGTTGGGGCTGGTCAAATACCAGCCGCAGATCGCCGTCTCCTTCGGGATAGGCTGTGGCCCACTGCTCTTTTTGGCGGTAGCGGGTTTTGGCTTTCACCCGCAGAGGGGCTTCCAGCTGCGCAATGGCAATCCAGTTCATGTCCTCTGCCAGAAGGGTGGTGGCATACAGCGAGGCCTCCGGCCCCACGGTGACTGTGTTGGCCGCCATGTCCTTTCCGCAGACGTAGACCGGGGCCCCCATGGCAAGGCCCAGGCCCTTGCGCTGCCCCAGGGTATAACCCAAAGCTCCCCGGTGGCGGCCAATGACCTGGCCGTCCTCATTCAAAAAGTCCCCCGTGGGATAGGTCTTTCCCGTGTACTGCTCCATGAACTGCACATAGTCTCCCTCCGGCACGAAGCAGATGTCTTGGCTGTCGTGCTTTCTGGCGTTGCAGAAGCCCAGGCCCGCTGCCATCTCCCGCACCTCGGCTTTGGTTTTCTCCCCCAAGGGAAAGTGGGTGTGGGCCAGCTCCTCCTGGGTGAGCATATAGAGCACATAGCTTTGGTCCTTGCTGGCATCCACTGCTTTTTTCAGCAGGTAACGCTGGGAGGCTTCGTCATAGACGATCCGGGCATAGTGGCCGGTCACAATGGATTCCAGCCCCCTCTCCCGGGCCGCCTGCAGCAGGCGGTCAAACTTCATGTACCGGTTACAGTCAATGCAGGGGTTGGGGGTCCCGCCCCCCTCATAAACCCGAATAAACTTCTCGATGACGTCCTGCTTAAATTCCTCCGTGAAGTCCAGCACCTCATAGGGCATATCCAGCTGGAAGGCCACCTGGCTGGCATCGTCGATATCCTGCTGGGCGCAGCAGGTGTGATAGGCGCTGCGCCCAAGGTCCTCGTTTCGGTAAAGGCGCATGGTGGTTCCCTGGCAACGGTATCCCTGCTGCAGCATCAGGTAGGCCGCCACGGAGCTGTCCACGCCGCCGCTCATGGCGATCAGCGCGCTTTTTTCCTGGTCCTTCATGGTTACAGCAAACCCGTCTTTTCCAGGGCCTGCTTCAAGTCGCCAATGATGTCCTCCCCGTCTTCGATCCCCACCGAGAAGCGGAAGAACCCTTTGTGAAACTCCTCTGGATAAAGATACTGCCGCTCATCCTTTTCTCCCAGGAAGACGATGAGGCTCTCGTCATGGCCCAGAGAGACCGCCGAGGTAATGACCTTCAGGTGGCTGACAAACTGGTTGTGAGTGTCGTGGTCGGCATTGAGGCCAAAGGAGAGCACCCCGCCGAACCCCGGCCCCATCTGCTTTTTGGCAATGTCGTGGCCCTTGTGGCTGGCAAGGCCGGGATAGGCCACAAAGCGGACACAGGGCTGTGCCTCCAGCCACTGGGCCACCTTCAGGGCGTTTTCGTTGTGCTGCCGCATCCGCAGGGGCAGGGTAACGCTCCCTCGCATAATGAGCCAGGCGTTAAAGGGGCTGATGGCCCCGCCCAGGTTCACCTGGGACTGGGCACGGATCTGATCCAGGTATTGGGTCTTGCCAATGATGGCGCCCCCCATGGCGTCGCCGTGGCCGTTGATGTATTTGGTTAGGCTCTCTACCGAGAAGTCCGCCCCCAGCTCAATGGGCCGCTGGTTATAGGGGGAGGCAAAGGTGTTGTCCACGCTGAGCAGGGCCCCGTGGCGGTGGGCAACCGCTGCAATGGCGGCGATGTCTGAAATGGTCAGGGTGGGGTTGCCCGGGGTTTCAATATGGATGAGCTTGGTGTTGGGGCGGATGGCTGCCTCCACATTGGCCGGGTCGGAGGTGTCCACCAGGGTGGTCTCCACGCCAAACTTGTTGTTTAACAGCTCATTGAGCAGCCGGTAGACGGCAATATAGGTCACGCTGGAGAAGATGACATGGTCCCCTTGATTCAGCAGGGCAAAAAACAGGCCGCTGAGCGCCGCCACGCCGGAGGCCAGCACCACGCAGTCCTCCCCTCCCTCCAGGGAGGCAATCCGTTCCTGAAGATATTTTTGATTGGTGCCGCCATTGCGGGTGTAAAGGTTGCCGCCGGCGCTGGACCAGTTCATATCCGTGGGGTCATAGGGCAGCGCATAGCTGTTGGCCATGGTGATGGGGCGCTTAATGGCGCCGCTGTCCTGGTCGATGTCGTTTCCGGTGTGCACTGCCCGGGTGGCAAAGCCATACTCCGGGCCAAAGAGGTTTCTTTCCATGGGAGGGATCCTTCCTTTCCTGTTTTGCATTTCAGTTGTATTGTGACAGCGTTGAGAAACGCTTCAATTCCATTTACCCAGTTTGTAAATATGTTTAATCAGTATACCCTCATTTCCCCACTCCGTCAATAGGCAATTCAGCCAGAATGGGGTCTTTCCCCTTGTCCCCGTGGCAACCACAAGGGGCCCTTTGCCCCTGTTGACCCTCGCCTTTTCCCCTTTTTTCGTCTCATTCTCCCTTGACACCAGAAATTAGCCCACCTATAATGGGTCCAACCGACTCCACGGCAGGAACGAGCCCTGGAGTCCTTTCTAACAAAATGCTTTCAACAGGAGGGATCCCACATGTATGGATACGACTTTGACACCGTCATTGACCGCAAAAACACCAACAGCCTGAAATACGACTTCGCCGTGGAGCGGGGCCGCCCGGCAGACGTGCTCCCTCTCTGGGTAGCTGATATGGATTTTCGGGGGCCTGAACCCGTTTTGGAGGCCCTTCACAAGGCCGTGGACCACGGCATCTTCGGATACAGCGACACCAAAGCCGACTACTATGAGGCCGTTTCCGGTTGGTTTTCCCGGCGGTTTGGCTGGCAGACCCAACCGGAATGGCTGGTCAAAACCCCCGGAGTGGTCTTTGCCCTGTCCACCGCTGTGCGGGCCCTGACCCAGCCGGGGGACCGCATTCTGATCCAGCCCCCTGTGTACTATCCCTTTTTCAGCGTGATCCAGAGCAACGGCCGGGTTTTGGTGGAAAACCGGCTGGTCTATGAGAACGGACGGTATTCCATAGACTTTGCAGACTTTGAGCGGAAAATTGTGGAGGAACAGGTGAAGCTCTTTCTCCTCTGCAGCCCCCATAACCCCGTGGGACGGGTCTGGACCCCAGAAGAGCTGCGGCAGCTGGGGGCCATCTGTAAACGGCATCACGTTTTTGTGGTCTCCGATGAAATTCACTGCGATTTTGCCTTTCCAGAGCACCCCCATCACAGTTTTCTCTCTGTCAACCCAGAGCTGGCAGAGCAGCTCGTCCTGTGCACGGCCCCCAGCAAATCCTTCAACTTGGCGGGCCTGCAGGTGTCCAACATCTGGATCCCAGGGGCAGGCCCCCGGGCAGCCTTTCAGCAGGAGCTGAGCCGCCAGGGGCTCTTTCAGCTGAACACCCTGGGTCTGGTGGCCTGTCAGGCCGCTTACACTGCCGGCGGCCCCTGGCTGGACCAGTGCCGGGACTATCTGCGGGCCAACCTGGATTTTCTCCGGGATTTCCTGGCCACTCACCTGCCCCAGATAAAGCTGGTTGAGCCAGAAGGCACTTACTTTGCCTGGCTGGACTGCTCCGGTTTAGGCCTGGACCGCAGAGCCCTGAACCACCTAGTTATCCAGCGGGCCAAGCTTTGGTTGGACGCCGGCCATATTTTTGGGGGCGATGCGGACCAGTTCCAGCGCATTGTGCTGGCCTGCCCCCGAAAGACTCTGGAGCAAGCCCTGCACCAGCTGGCCCAAGCCGTCCTGCAGCAAGATTCCCAATAACGCCCAGCGCGGAGCATGTTTCTTCCATGCTCCGCGCTGGTTTTTTGTCTGTGGTTCCCGGCAAACTCACGCCACACCCTGGCGTTTTTTCTCCTTATGATGAAGCCAGCCAAGGCAGAGGCTGAAAAACAGGATACCATACACCGTGGTCAGCGGCGTGGCCAGCCCCACCAGGGTCAGGGACGCCCCCGGCAGCCTCGACAGAAAAATGGAAAGGGGAATTCGAATGCAAAAGGCCGAGCTGATCCCCTGAACCATCACCGGCAGGCTGTTGCCGCAGCCGTTAAAGTAACCCACGCTGGAAAACAGAATGCAGGTCAAAATGCAGTCAAATGAGAACCCTTTCAGGTAAGCTGCGCTCTGGGCAATGACCTCGGCCTCCCCGGTAAACAAGGAGGAGATCGGCGCGCCAGCGAAAAAGCCCAGGCAGAAAATCACCACACCCACGCTGCAGCCCGTGGCTGCCGCAGTAAAAAAGCCCCGCTTAGCTCTGTCCTTTTTGCCGGCGCCCACGTTCTGGGCCACAAAGGCAGAGACACTTTGCATGGCCGCAGAGGGAACCAACATAATGAAAGTGATGATCTTTTGGGCCACCCCATATCCTGCCGAGGGCATCAGGCCCATGTAGTTGACGATGGAATTGACCACCAGGAAAGAGATCTGGACCATGGCCTCCTGCAGGGCCACAGGAACCCCCACCTGCAAAACCGCTTTCAACTCCCCCCGGTAGATCC
>DBEYYM010000050.1:0-3530 GCA_048184675.1 Evtepia sp.
GGCCAATACCCTTCAGGAATTTCACCCAAAGAATACGCAACGCCGGTGGTTTCCGCCGCATCCGGTCCATCGAAGAAATAATGGCTGACATTATCTCGCAGGGTATTCACCCAGCCAAAAAAGGCCTCCTGCGCTTGGGCATTGGTCCCCAAGAGCACTGCACCACTTAAGCAAAGGGCCACCAGGAAGCAAGCAACTCCCTTGAGCGCGCTCCACCGATGCCAGGATGCCCTCACTGGCATCGCTTGTGGAATCCTGGGTTCAAATTCAGAGGGGACAAAATCCGGGCAGTTTTCCGGCTCTGGCAGGCTATCTGCCAAGGCCATTGCAGCCTCTTTGGCCGCTTCACGCAAGCGTTCTTCCGAGATCACAGTAACCCCTCCTCCCTGCACAAAACTTCCAGTTTGGCTTTTGCCCGCTGTTCTAACTTTCTCACGCCGGCAACCGAAATTTGGAAAACCTCCGCCAGTTCTTTGTTGGTTAGTCCGTTGACGTATTTCAGGAGCATAAACTCCCGGTCCCGGGCCGGCAGCTTCAAAATACACTGGGTTACCCGATTTTCCCCCTGGTATTCCACCGCAAGCCCTTGAACTTCCTCTAATGGTTCTGTTGGGACCTGCCTTTTGCTTTTGTGGTACTGGTTGATGGCTTTGCTCTCAACTACTGTAACCACGTAAGCTTTTGTTTCGTGACTTGTAATGTCAGAAATTTTATAAAAATTTCTTGCCAGCGCCACCAAAGACTCCTGCACCACATCTTTTTGCTCTTCTACATCACTTACATACTTTCGGGCGATGTAAAACATCAGTTTTTTATAATGCTCTATTAAATCATGATACCTCTGTTCTTCTTCCACACTGCCCAGCATGGATAAGGCCAGCGCTATGTTAAGAATCAAGGCAATACCTTCTTTCTATTTCTTTTGTCACATCTCCCCGCTGGTCAGTACGTCCTTATTTTTCACAAAGTACTCAATGCCGGAGTACACGGTGGTGACCAGAATGATGGCAACGCAGACAAGACGAAGGGTCTCGTTGGAAAAGAGCAGCAGAAGGCAGATACAGACCATGGTGGAGGCGGTCTTCACCTTGCCGGACTTGCCGGCGGCGATCACCCGCCCCTGCTCCACGGCCACCAGGCGCAGGCCGGTGACGGCCAGCTCCCGGGCAAGGACGATGAAAAAGGCCCAGGCGGGCATCCAGCCCACCTCCACAAACCAGGCCATGGCGGATAGGACCAGGAGCTTATCGGCCAAGGGGTCCATAAACTTGCCAAAGTCGGTGACCTGGTTATAGTGCCGGGCCACATAGCCGTCCACAAAGTCGGTGATGCTGGCCAAAATGAAGATCACCAGGGCGGCCACCAGGTGGCCGGTAAAGTTCAGGTACAGCAGGACAATAAAAATCGGGATCATAACCACCCGGCACATGGTCAGTTTGTTTGCAGTGTTCATGCTTCTTCCTCCTCATACAGAACGCCCACCAGCTCGCCGTCATAGGCGCCGGTGACCTTCACGTGATAAAACTCGCCGGGGCGGACGCCCCCTTCCTCCCCTTCAAAGTGGACCAGGCCGTCGATGCCAGGGGAGTCGGCGTCGCTGCGGCCGTAGAAGAGCTCGGTTTCGTCGTCATAGCCCTCGCAGAGGACGGGGACCACCTTGCCCACCATGGCGGTGCAGTAGTCGTCCACAATGCGCATTTGCAGGTCGGTGAGCAGCTCCACCCGGCGGCGCTTTACGTCCTCGTCCACCTGGTTGGGAAGGGCGGCAGCCACGCTGCCCCGCTCAGGGGAGTAGGGGAAAACCCCGGCCCGCTCCAGCTTAAATTCCAGCAGGAACTGGCACAGCTCCTCAAAGTCCTCCTCAGTCTCCCCGGGGAAACCGGCAATGAGGCTCGTGCGCAGAACCAGGCCGGGAATCCGCTGGCGGAGCTTGCGGAAGAGGTCCCGGATCTCCTGGCCGGTGCCCCGACGGTGCATGGCCTTCAGCACAGAGTCGCTGATGTGCTGGATGGGGATGTCTAAGTACTTGACGATCTTGGGCTCCCTGGCGATGACGTCAATGAGCTCGTCGGTGATTTCGTCGGGATAGAGATAGTGCAGGCGGACCCACTGGATGCCCTCAATGGCGCAGAGCTTGGGCAGCAGCTCCGCCAGGGTGCGCTTGCCGTAGAGGTCCAGGCCGTAGCGGGTGATGTCCTGGGCCACCACGATGAGCTCCTTCATCCCCGCCTGGGCCAGGTTTTCTGCCTCTTCCAAAATCTTCTCCTCCGGCCGGCTGCGGAACCGGCCCCGGATGAAGGGGATGACACAATAGGAACAGCGGTTGTCACAGCCCTCGGCAATCCGCAGCCAGGCCCAGTAGTCGGAGGTGCAGACCACCCGGTCGGTTTCGGGCAGCGGGGCGTCAATGTCCCCAAACAGGGCGGGGCGCTGGCCCTGGGCGGCCTGCTCGATGACCTGGGCGATGGACTCGTAGCCCCCCACGCCCACAAAGCCGTCCACCTCCGGGCAGAGCTCGGCCATCTTGTCCTTCCACCACTGGGCCATGCAGCCGGTGACGATGATCTTCTGGAGCTGGCCTTCCTCTTTCAGCCCAGCCAGCTTTCGGATCTCCTCCATGGCCTCGTCCCGGGCCTCCTGGAGGAAGCCACAGGTGTTCACCACGGCGATGTCACAGTCCTCCGCCCCCAGGGCCACTTCATGGCCGGCCTCATAGGTCTGCCAAATCATTTGCTCGCAATTTACCTGATTCTTGGCGCAGCCAAGAGAAATGAATCCTACTTTCATGGTAGTTCTCCTCTTTGTTGTGTTGGTTTTGTGGGGCCGGTTAAGGTCTCCTCTGGGCCGCCCGGCGAAACGGGGTCAATCTTTCCGCAGTCTTTCAATGCCCGCCGACACCTGACTCCAGGAAAAGCCCCGACGCACTAAGGCATCCGAGGCTTTTTTGATCTCTTTCCTGTCCCCCGGATCCCGGACCTTTTTGGCCAGGAAAGCGTCGATGATCTCTTCCGGGTCTTCTAGGCTGGCCAGGGCCTCCTCCCAATATTGTCGGGGGACCCGGCGGCGGTACAGTTCGTCTTTGATTTTATAGATGCCATAGCCCTTGGCCTGGTAGTGCCGGGCCAGGGCTTTGGCGTATTCTTCGTCGTTGAGCAGGCCAATATCGATGGCCCAGGCCACAATCTCCGCCGCCTGGCGGTCTGTGGCCCCCTTGGCCATGAGCTTTTCGTTGAGCTGCCCAGCGGACATCTGGCGGGCTGAGAGCATGTTCACCGCCTTGGTCCGCAGGGCGGAGGCAAAGGCGGCGGCTTTCAGCTCTGCCAGCTCTTCTTCCTCCAGCTCCCGGCCGTCATATAGTTCAAACTCCAGCACGGCTCCCTCAGGAACCCGCAGGGTGTCGCCCCCCTCCAGGGCCACGGTCCAGGATTTTCCCGGCTGGGCTGGGGGGAGGAGTTTCTCAATCTTCATCGTCGTCAAAGTCGTCGGCGCTCACGTCGATCCCTCTGGGGGCGCTGGGCGCCGGGGTGGGC
>DBEYYM010000051.1:0-19287 GCA_048184675.1 Evtepia sp.
CTTTTTATTTTCTTTGCTACACGGTCTAAATGTGAAAAAACCTTGAAGAATCAAGGATTTTATTTGATTTTTCTCTCCTGCTGGTGTAATATAACCCAGTATACCTGACGGAACCCCGGTCGCCAGACCGGCTGAAAATAGGGGCCTGGCCCCGCAAGGGAGGATTCTTATGCATTATACCTTCGACCAATATCGAGAAAGCGCAGATTACCTGCAGGCTAAGCTGGGCGGGTTCCAGCCCAAGGTGGCTATGGTCCTGGGCTCCGGCCTGGGGTATTTGGGGGACATTGTGGAAGACCCCATCGTGGTCCCCTATGGGGAGATCCCCCACTTCAAGCACTCCACCGCCCCCGGGCACAAGGGGCAGCTGGTCTTCGGCACCCTGGCCGGCCAAAAGGTGGCCGTGATGCAGGGGCGGATGCACCACTATGAGGGCTATTCCTATGAGGAGGTGGCCTACGCCGTGCGGGTGCTCCACCTGCTGGGGTGCGACACCCTCTTTGTCACCAACGCTGCCGGCGGGGTGAACTGGAAGTTTCAGGCCGGGGATCTCATGCTCATCACCGACCAAATTAAGATCTTTATGGAGTCCCCCCTCCGGGGCGAGAACCTGCCCGAGTTTGGCCCCCGGTTCCCCGACTCCAGCTATCTCTACACCCCCCGTCTCCAGGATCTGGCCCGCCAGCAGGCCCGCCGGCTGGACATGAACCTGAAGGAAGGGGTCTATATGTACTTCCCCGGCCCCCAGTACGAAACCCCTGCCGAGGTCCGCATGGCCCGGATTTTGGGGGCGGACGCCGTGGGTATGTCCACCGCCCCGGAGGTCATCGTGGCCGGCCACTGCGGCATGGAGGTGCTGGGCTTCACCCTGGTCTCTAACATGGCCGCCGGGGTCCTGCCCCAGAAGCTCAGCGAGGAGGAGGTTCTGGAGGCCGCTGCCGCCGCCCGGGACAAGTTCTCCGCCCTGGTGCTGGCCTGCCTGGAGCATCTCTAAGGAGGCCCGCCCATGGAAACAACACTGCTATACAACTGCCGCGCCCTGTGCATGGACGAGGCAGACACCCTGTTAGAGGGGGCCTATGTGGCCGTGGAGGGGGACAAGATCGCCTCCGTGGGCACCCAGCGCCCCCAGGGGACCTTTGACCAGGAGATTGACTGCCACAACAACGTCCTCCTGCCCGGCCTGGTGAACGCCCACACCCATGTGCCCATGACCCTTCTGCGGGGTTACGGCGGGGGCTGTGACCTGCAGACCTGGCTGAATCAGTGGATCTTCCCCACCGAGGCCAAGCTGGACGACCGGGCCGTAGCCGCCGGGGCCGCCCTGGGTCTGGCGGAGATGATCGCCTCGGGTACCACCTGCATTGCCGACATGTATATGCACACCCCCGCCATCGCCCAGCAGGTGCTGGAGGCGGGCATCAGCGCCAACCTCTCCTGCGGCGGCGTCTACTTCGGCACCCCCGGGGACTTTAGCCCCGACACCTGCAGCGACTGCCAGAACCAGATTGCCCTGACCGAGCAGTGGCACAAGGCCGGCGACGGCCAGATTTTGGTGGACGCCTCTGTCCACGGGGAGTACACCTCCAACATCCCCCTGTGGCGCTGGATGGCCGAATATGCTCAGAAAAAGGGCCTGGGGATGCACGTCCACGTCTCCGAAACCCAAACCGAGCACGAGGAGTGCAAAAAGCGCTGGGGCGGCAAGACCCCCCTGCAGATTTTAGACCGCTACGGCGTCTGGGACACCCGGGCCATCGCCGCCCACTGCGTCTGGACCACCGAGGAGGACTGGGCCCTCATGGCCCGGAAAGGGGTCTCCTGCGTCCACAACCCGGTCTCCAACCTGAAGCTGGGCTCTGGGGTGGCCTGGATCCCCGCTATGAAACAGGCCGGGGTGAACATCGCCCTGGGCACCGACGGAGTCTCCTCCAACAACAACACCGACCTGTTTGAAGAGATGAAGTTCGCCTCCATTCTCCACAACGGCGTCACCCACGATCCCTTGGCCCTTCTGCCCAAGGACGCCCTGGCCATGGCCACCCGGGACGGGGCCAAAGCCCTGGGCCGCCGCACCGGACAGATCACCCCCGGCTATATGGCCGACCTGATCCTGGTGGACTTTGACCGCCCCCATCTGACCCCCTGCCACAACGTCCGGGACAACTTGGTCTATTCCGCCAAGGGGTCTGACGTGGTGATGAATATGGCCCGGGGGAAGATCATATACAAAGATGGGACCTTCCTCACCCTGGACCTGGAAAAGATCAAGGCCGAGGTAGAGACCTACGCCATGCCCTTGCTTTTCGGATAAGGAACACCCTTGGGAACGGGAGGTACTGACTTTTGAACGAACGATCTCAAAAAAGCAACACATTTTTCGGCGGCGCGGCGATTTTGGCAGCCAGCATCATTGTCGTCAAAATCATCGGCGCCCTATACAAGATCCCCCTGGGACGCATCCTGGGGGACGTGGGCTTCGGCCACTTTAACAACGCTTACGCCATCTTTAACCTGCTGCTCATGGTCTCCACGGCGGGCCTGCCCGTGGCCATGTCCAAGACCATTTCCGAGGCCAATGCCTTAGGGCGGCGGAACCAGGTGAACCGGGTCTTCCGGGTGGCCCTGGCCACCTTCCTCGTGCTGGGCGCGGTGAGCGCCAGCATCATGTTCTTCTTTGCCGAGCCCCTGGCCGTGCTCCAGGGAGACAGTCTGGCAGCCCCTGCGGTGCGGGTCATGGCCCTGTCGGCCTTCTTCCTGTGCACCATGTCCGCCTTCCGAGGCTATGCCCAGGGCCACTCTAACATGGTCCCCACCGCAGTCTCCCAGGTCATTGAGGCGGTCATCAAGCTCACCGTGGGCCTGGCTCTGGCCTGGTATCTGCTGAAACTGGGCTTCGGCAGCGAGATCTCCGCCGCCGGCGCCATTGGCGGCGTCACCGCCAGCGGTTTTGTGGCGCTGATTTATCTCATCGTCCAGCACACCCGGAACAACCGGAGGCACCCCGTCAGCAACGACAAGCCGGAGTCCTCCAAGCACATTCTGAAGGTGCTGGCCTCCATCGCCATCCCCATCACCCTGAGCGCCTCGGTGGTGCCCATTACCACCTATCTGGACACCGTCCAGGTGCAGAACCTGCTCCAGAGCGCCCTGGGATACAGCGAGGAAATGGCGGTGAGCCTTTACGGCAGCTACCAGAAGGCCGTGGCCATCTATAACCTGCCCTCCTCCTTCATGGTCTCCCTGACGGCTTGTATCGTCCCCGCGATCTCCGCCTGCCTGACCAAAAAGGACCGGTTGGGCTCGGGAAAGATCGCGGAATCCGCCCTGCGGGTGGGGGCCATGCTGGCTCTGCCTGCCGGCGTGGGCCTCACTGTGCTGGCCGGTCCCATCATCCAGCTTCTCTTCCCGGAGACCAACCAGGAAGTGGCCAGCGCCTGCATGCGGATTTTGGGCATCGCCTCCATCTTCGTGTGCATTATGCTCCTGTGCAATGCCATCCTCCAGGCCAACGGCCGGGCGGCCCTGCCCATCTGGTTTATCGCCATCGGCAGCGCGGCCAAGCTGGCGGTGAACTTCTGCCTGGTGCAGACCCCCTCGGTGGGCATCAAGGGCGCCCCTGTGGGCACTCTGGTGTGCTTCATCTTGGTGGCGGTGATGGAGCTGGTGGCCATCAAACGGGTCACCCCCTATCCACCCAAATACTCACGGGTCTTTGTTAAGTCCGCCGTGGCCTCCCTCGTGATGGGGGCCGCCGCCTGGGCCAGCTATGGCTTGCTCTCCCACCACCTGGGCAACACCCTGTCTGTGGCGGGGGCCATCGTGGTGGGCGGCATCGTCTATGTGATCCTGGTGGTGGTGCTGCGGATTGTCTCTCGGGACGACCTCTCCCTGATGCCCAAGGGGGATAAGATTGCAAGGCTCCTTCGCATTCGGTAAAAGGGAGAAAAAATGCAAAAAACTGAAAAAATATCCCATAAAGACTTGTGATAACGGGAATGATATGATAAATTATGATAAATTTTGAACGCAAACCCACATACACCGTGGAAGACCTGCGCCAAATCGTCCACCTCCTCCGGGCCCCGGGGGGCTGCCCCTGGGACGGGGCGCAAACCCACGAGAGCATCCGCCGGAACTTTATTGAGGAGGCTTACGAGGTCGCTGAGGCCATCGACGAAAAAGACCCCGCCCACTTGCAAGAGGAATTGGGCGACGTGCTGCTCCAGGTCCTCTTCCACGCCTCCATCGAGGAGGACGCCGGGCACTTTACCCTAGATGACGTAGCTGACGGCATCTGCAAAAAACTCATCTTCCGCCACCCCCACGTCTTTGGCGACGGGGGTGACGGCTCCGCCGAAAGCTGGGAAGAGCTGAAGCGCCAGGAAAAAGGCCAGACCACCTATACACAGACCCTTCAAAGCGTGGCTAAGAGCCTGCCCGGCCTGTGGCGGGCAGAAAAGATCCAGGCCAAGGCCGAGAAGGCGGGCTTCGAGTGGCCCAACGTCCAGGCCGCCATGGACAAGCTGGCCGAGGAGCTGGGAGAGCTCCAGTCCGCCGTGGCGGACCACAGCAACATAGAGGAAGAGCTGGGAGACCTGCTGTTTGCAGCGGTAAAAATCGCCCGGTTCTTTCAAATAGACGCCGAAGAAGCCCTGGCCGGCACCTGCGAAAAGTTCATTCGCCGGTTCGCCGGGGTGGAAGCGGCAGTGACAGCCCAGGGCAAGGACATGAAGGACTTTGATGTGTCCCAGCTTATGGTGCTGTGGAACCGGGAAAAGCACCCGGAAAACCAAGAGAGAAAGGGTAATGACCATGAACAAGACTGAACTGATTCTGAGCATCGCGGAGGAGACCGGTTTTTCCCGGAAAAATGTAGAGATCGGCCTCAACGCCGCCATCAATCGAATCACCAAGGCATTGACCGAGGAGGAAAAGGTCCAGATTGTCGGCTTCGGCGCCTTTGAAACCAAGGTCCGCGCTGAGCGCATGGGCCGCAACCCCAAAACCGGCGAGGACATTCCCATCCCCGCCACCAAGGTTCCCACCTTTAAGGCCGGCAAGGCTCTGAAGGACGCCGTGGATCAATAAGCATAACAACAAATTCAACCAGCCCTGGAGCTCACTCCAGGGCTGGTTTTTTCTTCCCCAAGGGTCCCTTGACAAAATCCGAAATCGGACTATAATAGAGAGCACACCCTCAGTCCGAAATCAGACCAGGAGGTCCTCCTAGGATGAAACAGTGCCCCGAAATTGAAGAACTCAACTGCCTTTACAAGGCTTGGGATGACGTCTACCACTCCGCGGCCACCAAGCTGGGTCTGTCTGACAGCGCCTTCCTGATTTTTTATGGCCTAGCTGAGCTGGGAGACGGCTGCTCCCAGAAAGACATTGCCCAGCACTACTCAGCCAGCAAGCAGACCATCAACTCCTCCATCAAGAGGCTGGAGCGGGAGGGTTATCTGACCCTGACCCCCGGCCCCGGCCGGGACCGGCAGATCCTGCTCACCCCGGCAGGCCGGCAGGTGCTGGAGGAGAAACTGGCCCCGGTGATCCAGGCGGAAAACCAGGCGATCCAGGCCCTATCCCCCCAGGAGCGCCAGCAGCTGCTGGCCTTAACCCGGAAGTATGTGGGGCTCTGCCTGGAAACCTTCAACGCACTCTAAAGGAGGACCCTATGCGCATCCAACTCTCCAGTCATTTTACCTACCGGAAGCTGGTTCGTTTCACCCTGCCCACCATCGCCATGATGCTCTTCACCTCTCTGTATTCCATTGTGGACGGGATCTTTGTCTCCAACTTTGCGGGGAAAACCGCCCTGGCTGCTGTGAACCTCATCTGGCCGGTGGTTATGGGACTGAGCTCTGTGGGCTTTATGCTGGGCACCGGCGGCAGTGCCATTGTGGCCAAGACCTTAGGGGAAGGAAAGCACAAGCTGGCCCAGGAATATTTCTCCCTGATCCTTTTTGCGGCCCTGGGGGCCGGGCTGGGGCTATCCACCCTGGGCTTTGTGCTCACGCCTCAGATCGCCCAGCTGCTGGGGGCCACCGGGCAGCTTTTGTCTGATACCATTCTCTACGGCCGCATCCTGTTTCTGGGGCTGACCGCCTATATGCTTCAGGTGGCCTTTCAGAGCTTTTTTGTCGCGGCAGAAAAGCCCGACCTGAACCTGAAAATCACCCTGGCTGCCGGGCTGACCAACATGGTTCTGGACGGGGTCTTTGTGGGCCTCTTCCACTGGGGCCTGGCAGGGGCGGGGGCGGCCACCATTCTGGGTCAACTCATCGGGGGGCTCATTCCTCTGGTGTACTTTGCGCGGAAAAACGACAGCCTGCTGCGCCTGCTTCCCCGGGTGCCCTTCCACGGCCGGGTTCTGGGAAAAGCCTGCCTCAATGGCTCCTCAGAGATGGTCACCAATCTGTCGTCCTCCCTGGTGAGCACCCTGTATAACCTGCGCCTCATGGCCCTGGTGGGGCAGGACGGAGTAGCCGCTTACGGCGTCATCATGTATATCGGCTTTGTCTTTGCCGCCATCTTTTTTGGTTACGCCATGGGCAGCGCCCCCCTGGTCAGCTACCACTACGGGGCGGAAAACCACGGAGAGCTCACCAACCTGTTTCGCAAAAGCCTCCGCCTGGTGGCCGGGATGGGGGCAGCCATGACCCTGGCCGCAGAGGGGCTGGCCCCTCTGGTGGTGGGAGCCTTTACCAAGTATGACGCCGGCCTGTATGCAATGACCCTCCACGGGTTCCGGCTGTGCTCTCTGTCCTTCCTGGTGATGGGGGTGAATGTGTGGGGCTCGGCCTTCTTCACCGCCCTAAACAATGGCGGGGTTTCGGCTGCCATCTCCTTTTTGCGGACCTTTGTATTTCAAGTGGCCGCCGTCCTGCTCCTCTCCCACCTGCTGGCACTGGACGGCATTTGGCTGGCCCTCCCCGCCGCAGAGCTGCCGGCTTTGGCCGTCACCACCGCCTTTCTGGTGGGGAAACGGAAGCGGTATCAGTATTGACTCTTGCCAGGCAAAACAGGACCGAACCTCATCAGAGGTTCGGTCCTGTTCCGTTACAGTTCTTTATACATAAATGCCGCGTTCTCTTTGCCCTTTTGCTCGGTGACCGAGAGGACCTCCACGGAGACGGTCCGGGCGCCGAAGCGGATTTCCAGCTTGTCGCCCACCTTCACATCGTAGGAGGCCTTAACCACCCGGCCATTGGCAGAGATGCGCTCGTTGTCACAGGCTTCGTTGGCCACGGTGCGGCGCTTAATGAGACGGGAGACCTTGAGCCATTTGTCCAGTCGCACGGTCTCACCCCCTTACTCCACCACGCCGATGTGCTGGAAGGGCAGGACGGTGCAGATGGCCCGGCCCAGCACGTATTCCACCTCCACCGGGCCCAGGCGGACATCCCGGCTGTCGGAGGAGTGGTTGCGGTTGTCCCCCATGACAAAGATGCAGCCCTCGGGAACCTCCCAATAGGTTCCATAGTTGGTGTCGCTGGGGTCAGGGGCCACCATCGGCTCTAGGATGTAGGGCTCATCCAGGGGCTGGCCGTCTACATAGACGGTGCTGGTGTTGTAATCGATTTCCACGGTCTGCCCCGCCACCGCGATGACCCGCTTGACGATGGGGTTAGTGACATCCCCAAAGTCCTTGTGGAGGACCACCACGTCGCCCTGCTTGGGTTCGTAGCCGATCCCCTGCAGGAAGAGCATGTCCTGGTCATGGAGCGTGGGGTCCATGGAGTGGCCATCTACCCCGATGAGCCGGCCGAAAAAGGTGAACACCACCAGCAGGAACACCAGGGCAAAGGTGAGCGCCTGGAGCCAGGAATAGAGATCCGCCCCGAAGGCGCCGGGGCGTTTTTTCTTCCCCGCTTCTTCCTCTGCAGCCTGCTGGGGGTCTGCCGGATCGGCCTGCGCTGCAGGGGTCTCTTCAGCGGGAAGGGTCTGGTCCAAGGGCTGCTGCTCCTCGGGCGAAATGTGGTCTTGGGACATATAGGAACCTCCTTTTGGAACGGAAGATAGTTGTTGTTGGAAGTTTATTATACCGCGCTTTGCCCCAGATAGCAACCACCGATTGCCCCCGGCTCAAAACCCGGGCAGGGTGACGGTGGAAATCTCCTCCTGCTCCTCCAGCATGAAAAACTCCCGGTGCTGGCAGGTAAAGAGAATCACCTGCCGGTCTTGGGCCAGCTCGGTGAGCAGGCGCAGAGCCAAAGCCAGGCGGTTATCGTCAAAGGCCAAGAGGGCGTCATCCAGGATCAGAGGGCAGCTCTGGGGCGAGGGCAGGACCAGGTCGGCCACCGCCAGGCGCAGGGCCAGGTAGAGCTGGTCTGTGGTCCCCTGGCTCAGCAGGGCCAGGGGACGGTCGGCCAGGGAGCCTTCCTCCCGAAGGGTGATGTTCAGGCCGCGATCTAAGTTCACCTGGGAAAACGCGCCCTGGGTCAGGCGCTGGAAGTAGTCCTCAGCCCCCTGGCTCAGCTGTGGGGAGAACCGGGCGTGGAGTTGGTGGTCGGCCTCTTTCAGGGCCTCCAGCGCGATTTCTAGGGCGTCGTAGTCCGTCTGAAGGCGGCTGGTGGCCTCCATCACTTCGTCCAGTTGGGCGTCCACCAGAACGGGATCTCCCAGGGCGGTGAGCTGCCCTTGGATCTGGGCAATTTCCTGCTCCACCTGGTGAAGGGAGACCCGACAGGCCTCGGCCTCCAGGGGCAGGTAAGGGCCGCTGCCGCTTTGCTGGCTGACGGCCTCGAAGAATTTCTGGGCGTGATCCCGGCGGATTTGGGCATCCCGCAAGTCCTGCTCCAGCTGATCGTCGGCCTGGTGGCAGGTCTCCATAAGCGCCCGGAGGGACTCAATCTCCCGGGCCGCCCGTCGGTCGGACACCGCCTTGATGATGGCAAAGAGCAAGACCAGCGCCCAAAGGCCCCCCACCACCGGGGCCAGGAAGACCAGGGGGATTTCCGGGATCTGAAGGGGAAAGTTGGGGTACCGGGGCAGAATGAAATAGGGCACCGCAAAAAGGAAGACCGCGCAGAGGGTCAGCAGAACGACGAGGGTCACAAACCCCGTCATCAGCCGCCGGCGGCCGGCCAGCTCATCCTGGCTCTCCTGGATCTCCTCGGCCAGCTCCTCCATGCCGGGGTCGTGGTCACTTTGCTCCCGCTGGCGCTGCAGGAGGGTTTGCACCTGGAGCTCGGCGGCATCCAGCTCGGCGGCCGCTTCGGCATAGCGCCGCTGGCTTACCGTTTGGAATTTATCGGTTTCCATGGCCAGCCGGCTCTCCCAGTGCTCCTTCTGCCGGCGCAGGCCCGTGGCGCGGGACTGGAGCTGCCCCAGCTCCTGGCGCAGGGAGGTGGTCTGGTCCAGGGTTTTGCGGAGCTGGGCCTGTTGGGCCTCCAGCTGGGGGATCAGGCCGCTTTTGTGGAACCGGCGGCGGTGGAGCCAGTCTTTCAGCTGCTCGTTGGCCTGGCTCCAGGATACATCCTCCTCCCCAGAGGAGACCAGGGAGGCAATCCGCTTCTCCAGATCCTGGCTTTGGCTGACGGCCAGGCCGGTCTGCCGGAGGAAGACGGAGCGGTCAAAGACCTCTTGGGTCACCCCGGTAAGCAGCTCCCCCACGTTCTCCCCGGTCAGGCCGGGCACCACAAGGCCGGTGTCTTGATCGGTGGCGGAAAAGTCTCCCATGGGGACTCCGCTGGCAGAGGTCCGGCGGATTTCGATGACCTTCCCCTGGTATTCGCAGACCAGCAGGCCCTCCATGGGCGCGCCGTTCCAGGGGCGGTAGCGATTTTTGTCGGCAGGGGCCCCTTTCCGGTCCCGCTGGCGAGTGTCCAGGCCGTAGAGCATGGTCCGCAAGAAGGCGCACCAGGTGGATTTGCCACTGCCATTGGGGGCCCCGATGAGGGTCATGCCCGGGCCGAACTCCAGGGTGGCGTGGTCCAGGCAGCCAAAGGTGGCGGTGAGTTTCAGCAGCTTCATTGGGGCTCCTCCCTTCCTTCCAGGGCGGCCAGGCCAAAGCGGACCGCCCGCTCCAGCAGAGGCCGCTCCGTGGGGGCCGCCTCCTGCAGGCGCTTGGCCATGTTCCGCAGGAAGAGGCCGGTGAGGGTGTCCTCCTCCATTCTGGCCCAAAGGGCTTGGCTCAGGGTCGTGTGGTCATAAAGGCTGGCGCTGTAAAAGTAGCTGGAGGCCAGCGCCGTGAGAGCTGTAAGGTCGGGCTCATCCTCAGGGTCCCGGGCGCCCACCAGGGAGATCCGAAGGATGTCCTCTGGCCGGGCGGTGCGAATGAACGCCTCCAGCGCCTGCTCGGGGTCTTTTCCGGTGATATCCAGGTTGGGGGTCAGGTACCGCCGGCGAGCCAGGGGGACAAAGTCCAGGGTAACCCGGCCGCCTTCCAGTTGGCCCAGGTAAACCCCTTTGTCGCCCGTCTCGTCAAAGCCCCGGCCCTCAGGGCAGCCGGGCCAGGCGTAATAGGTCTTCCCTGCCCGCTTCAGGCCGCTGGCAGCGTGGATGTGCCCCAGGGCCAGGTAGTTCAGCCCCGAAGCGGCAATCTCATTGTGGCTCATGGGGCCATAGCGGCTGTGGGCCGAGGAGAGATCCCCATGAAAGCAGCCAAAAGCCGCCCGTCCCTCTTCCTGCACGTGAAAACCCGCCAGGGGGCTGTCCATTCGATAGGGCGAAGTAAAGGCACTGCCGTAAACCACCGCCCCCAGCTGGGGCAGCTCCACCCGCTGGGGCTCGGCCGTGGTGAAAATATGTACATGCTCCGGCCAGGTAAACTTCCCATAGGGGGAAGTGGGAGAATAAGGGTCGTGGTTGCCGGGGGCCAGGAAGATCTCGGCTTCCAGCTCTTCCAGCACCTGGTAGAGGGCCTGGAAGGTCTCTGGCCGGGCCCGCTGTCCATCGAAAAGATCCCCGCACAGGAAGATCAGGTCGGCCCCCCCTTGCCGGGCGGTGTCGGCCAGACGGGTGAGCAGCTGGCGCTGCTCCTGGCGGCGCTCGGCAGCCCGGTCCGGAGGGAGCGCGTGAAAGGGGGAGTCTAGGTGAAGGTCAGCGGCGTGGAGAAAGGTCAGCATAAAGATCCCTCCTTTGTTCCAGTCAGTCCATCCGGTCTACCCGGGTAACCTGGACGCAGCGTTTGGTTTGGGTATCTATGGCAAACAGAACGGCCCCCAATTTATTGGGGCCGGTGGCGGCCTCATACCGCCGGGGAAGCTGCCCCTGGAACCGAGCCAGGGCGTTTTCTGGCTTCACCCCCAAAATGGACCGGACAGGGCCGGTCATCCCCAGGTCGGTGACAAATCCCGTGCCCTGGGGCAGAACTTGGGGGTCGGCGGTGGGCACATGGGTGTGGGTTCCCCACACCGCCTGGACCCGCCCGTCCAGGTGCCAGCCCATGGCCCCTTTTTCGCTGGTGGCCTCGGCGTGGAAGTCTACCAGCCACAGGTCGGCCTGGTGCTCCTTCAGCAGCCGGTCGGCGGTGTGAAAGGGGGAGTCCAGGTTGGCGTCTAGCTCAAACCGGCCCATGAGGTTCATCACCCCAAGGCGCAGCCCCTGGGGGCCGTCATAGACCCCGGCACCCCGGCCGGGGAGGTTGGGGGCAAAGTTAGCCGGCCGGAGGATATAGGGGTTGTCCTCCAGGTACCCTGTGATTTGGAGCTTTCCCCAGGTGTGGTTGCCCAGGGTGATCACGTCGGCGCCGGCGTCAAAGATCTCCTCGGCGTGGCGGGGCAGCAACCCCAGCCCGGCGGCATTCTCCCCGTTGACCACGGTGAAGTGAACGTCGTATTCTTTTTTCAGGGCCCGCAGGTGGCGGTGGAGGCAGTCCAGCCCCCCATCGGCCACCACATCGCCCACAGCAAGGACGTGAAGCAGCATTGGGATTCCCCCTCTGGGTGCATAATGTTAATTTTATTATATGCCATTTCCAAGAAAACAAAAAGGGCGAAATTGTAAAAAGTGGAAAGAATTTTAGGGAATCCTGTTCCACGGTGTTGGTCCTAGCCCATGGCGTTCTCTCCGACAAAAAACCGCCCCCGGTGTGTCCGGGGGCGGTTTGACGGGATTGGGGTTTGCTTATTTGGCGTACTCCACGATCTTGACTTCCCGCAGCAGATGAACTTTGATCTGCCCAGGATATTCCAGCTCGTTCTCGATCCGCTTGGCGATCTCCCGGGCCAGCAGGGTCATTTCGTCCTCGCTGACCACCTCGGGCTTGACAATAATGCGGACCTCGCGGCCGGCCTGGATGGCGTAGGACTTTTCTACCCCGCGGAAGGAAGAGGTGACTTCCTCCAGCTTTTCCAGGCGCTTGATGTAGTTTTCCAGGTTTTCCCGCCGGGCGCCGGGTCGGGCGGCGGAAATGGCGTCAGCGGCCTGCACCAGGCAGGCGATGACGGTCTGGGGTTCTACGTCGTTGTGGTGAGCGTGGATGGCATGGACCACTTCCTTGCTCTCCTTGTACTTCCGGGCCAGCTCCACGCCGATGGTGACATGGGAGCCCTCCACCTCGTGGTCCACGGCCTTGCCCAGGTCGTGGAGAAGGCCTGCCCGCTTGGCGGTGGCCACGTCCTCGCCGATTTCGGCGGCCATGAGGCCGGCCAGCTGGGCCACCTCGATGGAGTGGTTGTACACGTTCTGACCGTAGCTGGTGCGGTACTTCATGCGGCCGATGAGCTTGATGAGCTCGGGGTGCAGGCCCATGACGTTGGTTTCCAGCACGGCCCGCTCGCCTTCGGCTTTGATGGTGGCGTCTACCTCGCGCTTGGCGATCTCCACCATTTCCTCGATGCGGGCGGGGTGGATCCGGCCGTCCAGAATGAGTTTTTCCAAGGCCAGCCGGGCAATCTCCCGGCGGACAGGGTCGAAGCAGGAGACCGTGATGGCCTCCGGGGTGTCGTCGATGATCAGGTCCACACCGGTGAGGGTTTCCAGGGTGCGGATATTCCGGCCTTCCCGGCCGATGATCCGGCCCTTCATCTCGTCGTTGGGCAGGGGGACCACGGAAACCGTGGCTTCGGCCACGTGGTCGGCAGCACATCGCTGGATGGCCAGGCCCACGATCTCTTTGGCCTTGGCTTCGGCCTCTTCCTTAAAGCGGGCCTCTACCTCTTTGATCTTCATGGCGGCCTCGTGGGTGACCTCGGTCTCCAGCTTAGCGATCAGGTAGGCCTTGGCCTCTTCGGCGGTGTAGCCGGAGATCCGCTCCAGGGTCTCCATCTGCTCAGCTTGGAGCTTGGCGACCTTGGCCCGGGCGTCTTCCAGGTTGGCCAGGCGGGCGGCATAGGACTCTTCCTTCCGCTCCACGTTTTCAATCTTGCGCTCCAGAGTCTCTTCTTTCTGCTGGAGCCGGCGCTCTTGCTCTTGGAGCTCGGAGCGCCGTTCTTTGGCTTCTCTCTCGTAATTGGTTTTTTCGGCTAGGATCTTTTCCTTCGCCTCTACCAGGGCTTCCCGCTTTTTGCTCTCTGCGCTTTTAATGGCCTCGTTGATGATGCGTTTGGCCTCTTCCTCAGCGCTGATGATTTCCTTTTCCGCCACACGTTTGCGGTACAGGATGCCCGTGGGGATACCTATCACAAGCGCGACGATAAACACGATCACGCCAGTCAGGATATAGGGCAGCATACTGTCGGGACACACCTCCGTTTCTATAAAATCTCGCATAAAATCGCGGCCGTCAGGGCCCATTGGCGGGATAACGCCGCAGAAAGCAGGCTTGAGGTCCCGGGGTCGCCTCAAAAAAGAGAGACCGCCTCATTGTCTGCATATTTATACTGATTTTATTTTAATGGTCCAAGGCCAGTATGTCAAGAGTCCTTGGCCTCCCGCCGAAAAAATCTTCCGGGAAATTTTTCCGGTGCGGACCGAAGGGCCCCCACCGGCATAGGATGGAGAAACGG
The DNA here is from genome assembly GCA_048184675.1 of Evtepia sp. GTDB lineage: Bacteria > Bacillota > Clostridia > Oscillospirales > Oscillospiraceae > Evtepia. Next base: position 13,896 of record DBEYYM010000051.1, read on the forward strand.
AAAAGGAGGAATCGCCATGGAAGAAGCCATGCACGCCCCCCACCTGGAGGGAGCGGAAGACAAAAAAGCCGTGTTTGCCCGGGTTTGGAAACGGGTGATGAACGAGCAAACTGAGGCCTGCCCCATCACCTGGGAGGACCCCGAAGGTGCCCAGACCCAGGCGGGGCAAAGCCAAGAGTCCCCTCCAAGGACTGCCGCCCTGCCCGCCCCCCACGCCGCCCGGGGCCCACACAGTGATTTTCCCCAGCAAGACGCCGCAGGCGTTCTGGGGCCCAGCTGCTTGGACTGCGCCCCCTTGCTTCAGGAATTTATTCGCCGGGAGCTCACTGACTGCCGGGAGTATCAAACCCTGTCTCGCCGGGCCGCCGGAACGCCTGCCCGGGTGCTGGCCGGCTTGGCCGGGGAGAAAAAGCGCCGGGCCAAGCGGCTCTCGGCGGCCTACTTTCTCATTTCCGGGGTGAAGTACTGGCCGGAGAGCGAGAAGTGCCCCCCAGTGACCTCGTACTTAGGGACCCTCCGCCGGCGGTTTGCCCAGGAACAGGCCACCATGGCCGCCTACCTGGCCGGGGCGGAGTCCACCACCGACCCCTGCCTGCAGCAGCTCTTTTGGGAGCTGGCGGAAGAGGGCTGGGATCAGGCCTGTAAAATCCGCCTTTTGGTGGAGCAGGCTTAACCCCAATGCGCCCACAGGAAACGAGCGGGAGGACCCGGTGTCCTCCCGCTCGTCTTGCGCCGTCAGGGCTGGCGGATATTTTCCGATATGTCAGTCAAGGCCCGGGAGATCTCCATTTCATACCGGCCGCACTTGGCCAGATCCCCCAGGGAGACCACCCCGACAACCTTTCCCTTCTCCACCACCGGCAGCCGGCGGACCTGCTGGCTGGACATGAGCCGGGCGGCCTGGCGGACATCGTCCTGGGCCGTCACAGCGGTGGGCCGCCGAGACATGATCTTTCCCACAGGCACCTGCCGGGGGTCTTCCTCCGCTGCCACGCACCGGAGCACAATGTCCCGGTCGGTAATCACCCCCCGCAGCTCCCCCTCTGCCGAGCAAACCGGCAGGGACCCCACGTTGTGCCGGGCCAGCAGCCGGGCCGCCAGAGCAGCGCTCTCCCCTGGGTCAATGGCAACCACGTTGGGGTTCATCACTTCGCGCACTTGCAAAAAACCACCTTCCTTCCGTTTGCCTTAGTTTGGGCGGGAAGGGAGGTGGTTATGCATTTGTTCTTTTCCGCCCAAAAACAGGGCGCTCCCGGCAAACTTTTCCTGCAGCTCACCGGGACTGGAACTGCCCGCAGGTACAGATCCCGTCATTTTTTGTTTCCCCAGTTATCACGCAGACTCTTTTCTTCCTCCTGATTTGAATTTCGCAAAAGGGAGTTGCTTCTTTCTTTGTAAAATCATATCCAGGGACGGGTCGAGGCACCCACCCTTTCCCCTTAACTTTTCTTTCAGTTTATAATATACCATTCTTTTAGAATATTTGCAAGGCTTATTTTAATCTCTAAGATTAAGAAAAAGGAGATGATGTTATGCCCTCTGGAACCGACCTGCTGGGGGACGCCATTCGCGCGGCCCGGATGAAGAAAGGTTATACCCAGGAGGTTTTTGCGGAAATGCTGGATATTACGCCGGTCCACCTGGCAAACATCGAGGGTTCCCGGCGCAAACCTTCGGTTCCTCTGCTGTTTCGCATGATGGAGCTTTTGAATCTTTCTGTGGACGCCCTGGTTTTTCCGGAGAAGACCGAGGAAACCATTCTGCATACCGACGGTCTCTCGCCCCAGGCAGTGGACGTGCTGGTCCGATTGATTGACGTGATGAAACAGGAAACCCCTCCGTGTTCTAACGTGTAAGCGTTAACACAGAGGGGTTTCTTTGTTTTACTTTCCATAAAACTGGGCTTAATTTGGTGATTTTTTGGTTTTATTGACTATTTATAAATTTCATGCTACAGTTAAAGAAAATATGAGAAAGGATGTGTGCGTATGAAGCGCTTTTTGGCTTTGGTTCTCACCCTGGGGATGACCTTAAGTTTGGGCAGCGTCTCCCTTGCCTTTGACGGCACGGGAGGAGAGGCTTTCCTCTCCGGGGTTCTGGTCCAGTTTGAAGAGGGACAGGCGGTGGTGGAGGTTACCAGCAGCGACCTGGACCTGCCGGCGGTGGGGACGGAGGTCACCTTCCCCTGGGACGGTTCTTCTGGCACCCAGGGCAAGGAGATCCGGGTGGGAGACCCCGTCCGGGTTCTCTACTTCCCCGGCTCCTCCCAGGAGGACCCCCAGGAGATTGACGCCCGCATGGTCTATCTGGACACCTTCTCTGTCCAGGGAACCATTCTGTCCCTGACCGAAGACACGGCTCTGCTCCAACCCCTGGAGGAGGATCCCCTGTTCCAGCAGGCCAGCCAGGTGCGCATCCCCACCACAGACCTGGAGGGATGGGACGCCGCTGCCCTGGAAGTGGGAGACCTCGTCGAGATCGCCTATGTCCGGGGCCTTCAGGACGGGAATCCCCCTGCGCTGGAAGCCGTGAGCTGGAACTATATCCCCACCGCAGTGTCGGCCACAGTGGTGGAGGTCATCAACAGCACCACCCTTGTGCTGCGCCCGGAAGAGGGTGCCTCCCTGCCCGGGGTGACGGACCTGTTCCAGTTTGAAAACCAGATTGCCTTTGCCTACCGGGACCCGGCGGTGGGCGACACCATCACGGTGTACTATATCCGGGAACCCATCGCCGGGGATCCCCCGTCCCTGCAGGTGGTCCGGGTGGAGGGACAGCCCTTCCGGGACTGCCCCAGCGACCGGTATTCCGATGTCTCCGCCACGGCATGGTACCACCAGGCAGTGGACTATGTGACGGCGGCCGGGATCATGCAGGGCACCTCGGACACCAAGTTCTCCCCTGAGAAGGCCACCAGCCGGGGAATGCTGGTCACCATGCTCTACCGGCTGGAGGACGCCCCCGCTGCGGAAGGGGACCTTCCCTTCACCGATGTGGCGGAAAGCGACTGGTATGGCAGCGCTGTGCTCTGGGCCCTCCAAAACGGCCTGGTCACCGGCGCCTCCCCCACCACCTTTGCCCCCAACAGCCCCATCACCCGGGAGCAGATGGCCACCATTCTGTACCGCTACGCCCAGTACAAGGGCTATGACGGGGCAGACAAGGCCGACCTGTCCGGCTACACCGACGCCGGGCAGATCAGCGGCTACGCCCAGGACGCCATGGCCTGGGCCAATGGCACCGGGCTCCTCACCGGCGTCACCGCCACCACCCTGAACCCCACCGGCACCGCCACCCGCGGCCAGACGGCGGCCATCCTCTTCCGCCTTTGCGAAGGGGTCATGGCCTGAGCCCTGCCCCAGGCAGCGCCAGATTGAACCACACAAAAACGCCCTCTCTGCTCCGGCAGGGAGGGCGTTTCTCATTTCTCCGTTGTGGGTGCTTCCGTTTCTTCCTTCAGCTCCAAATTTCGCTTCAGCGGGCCGATGCCCCGCCAGGCAAAGGCCCGGGTAGCATATTGGCGGCGGAAGGCCTTGTTGCTCAGGCCCTCCAGGTCCTTCAGGGTGAGGGAGGGGGTCAGGTCCTCCCGAAATTCCGGCAGGGGGGTCAGCGCGGCTTTTTGGTTCCAGGGGCAGGCCCGCTGGCACAGGTCACAGCCCCAGACCGTGGGGCTGGCCTTGATCTGGGCCACTGCCTCCGGGGGCAGGTCCCCCTTTTTTTGAGTCAGGTCGGATAGGCATTTGGTCACGTCACACCCCTGGTCTGTCAAAGCCCCGGTGGGGCAGGCCTTTTGGCAGGCCCGGCAGGCCTCGGGGCAGAGGGTCTTCTGGGATGGGCCCGTGGAGGCCAAGGGCAGGTCGGTGAGGACGGTGCCCAGAAAGACATAGGAGCCATAGGGGGGCACAATCCGCAGGCCGTGGCGGCCCCGGCAGCCCACCCCCGCCAGCTCCGCCGCCGCCAGCTCGGGCACGGGGGAGTTGTCCGCCCCCGGCACGAAGGTGAACCCGGGGTAACGGGCCGCCAGCGCCGCGCAGACCGGCGCCAGCCGGCGGGCGAGGACCTGGTGGTAGTCCTCCCCCCGGCAGTAAAGGGAGAGGTTCCCGGGGGCCTGGCCAGCGTAGTAGGGAAAGGCGGCCACCAGCACCGCCTGGGGGTTGGGGCACAGGGCCCGGAGCTTTTCGGCCGCCTCTGGGCTGAAAAACGGCTGGAGGCCGCTCAGCGAAGCGGCACCCCATGCCGCCGCGCCAGCGGCCTTCCAGAGTTCATTCATATAGAGGATGGGAATCAGTTGTTCTGATTCTTCTTGGCCTCCCGGGCCTCCATGGCGGCGATTTCCCGCTGGGCGTCCCGGAGGGAGAGGTTCACGCGGCCCTTTTCGTCGATGTCGGTGACCTTCACCCACACCATGTCGCCGATGTTCACCACGTCTTCCACCTTTTCCACCCGGCGCTCAGCCAGCTTGGAGATGTGAACCATGCCGTCCTTGCCGGGGGCCAGCTCCACGAAAGCGCCGAAGTTCAGGATGCGGACCACTTTGCCGTAGTACAGCATGCCCACCTCGGGGACGAAGACGATGGTGTCGATCATCTTCTTGGCTGCGTCGCAGCAGGCGGCGTCGGGAGAGGCGATGTGGATGGTGCCGTCGTCCTCGATGTCAATCTGGGCGCCGGACTCGGCGGTGATCTTCTGGATGACGGAACCGCCCTTGCCGATGACCTCCCGGATTTTGTCGGGGTCGATCTTCATGGTGATCATTTTGGGGGCGTACCGGCTGACCTCAGGCCGGGGGGCGGAGATGCAGGGGAGCATGATCTCGTCCAGAATGGCCTTCCGGGCGTCGCCGGTGATCTCCAGGGCCTCTTTGATGATGGCGTGGGAGAGGCCGTCGTTCTTGATGTCCATCTGGATGGCGGTGATGCCGGCCTTGGTGCCGGCCACCTTGAAGTCCATCTCGCCGTGGAAGTCCTCCACGCCCTGGATGTCGATGAAGGTGGTGAAGGAGCCGTCGTCGTCCTGGATCAGGCCGCAGGAGATGCCGGCCACGGGGGCCTTGATGGGCACGCCGGCGTCCATGAGGGCCAGGGTGGAGCCGCAGATGGAGCCCTGAGAAGTGGAGCCGTTGGAGGAAACCACCTCAGAGACCACGCGGATGGCATAGGGGAACTCCTCCACAGAGGGGATCACGGGATCCAGAGCCCGCTCGGCCAGGGCGCCGTGGCCCTTTTCCCGGCGGTTGACGCTGCGGGCGCCGCGGGCCTCGCCCACGGAGAAGGAGGGGAAGTTGTAGTGGTGCATATAGCGCTTTTCCTCTTCCTCCCAGATGGTGTCCAGCTTCTGGCAGGCGGAGAGGGTGTTCAGGGTTGCCACGGACAGGACCTGGGTCTGGCCGCGG
>DBEYYM010000052.1:0-8277 GCA_048184675.1 Evtepia sp.
TGGCAAGAATGAATTTGTAGAGACCTCCCGCTCCCTGGTGGTGGTCACCGCCCCCGGCCCCGGCAGCGGCAAAATGGCCGTGTGCCTGAGCCAGATTTATCACGAGTACAAGCGGGGCATCCAGGCCGGGTACGCCAAGTATGAGACCTTCCCCATCTGGAACCTCCCCCTCCGTCACCCAGTGAACCTGGCCTATGAAGCCGCCACTGCCGACCTGAACGACGTAAACATGATTGACCCCTTCCACCTGGAGGCCTACGGGGTCACCACTGTCAACTATAACCGGGACGTAGAGATCTTCCCCGTGCTGAAAACCATGTTTGAGCGAATCTCTGGCTCCTCCCCCTACCAGTCTCCCACAGACATGGGGGTGAATATGGCCGGCTACTGTATCTTTGACGACGATATCGTCTGCCAGGCTTCCAAAGAGGAAATCCTCCGCCGGTTCTACACCGAGCAGTGCCGCCACCGCCAGGGGCGCACCGACGGCAACGCCGTCTATAAAATCGAGCTGCTTATGAAGCAGCTGGGCCTAAGTCCCCTCAGCCGGGCCGTGGTTGCCCCCGCCCTGGCAGTGGCCGAGCGCACCGGCGACCCCGCCGCCGCCATGGAGATGCCCGATGGCAAAATCCTCACCGGCAAGACCTCTGCCCTGCTGGGCTGCTCCTCCGCCTTGCTGCTCAACGCCCTGAAGTATCTGGGCAATATTCCTGACGAGGTTCAGCTGATCTCCCCCTCGGTCATTGAGCCTGTGCAGGACCTGAAGGTCAACGTGCTGGGAAACAAAAATCCCCGGCTGCACATCGACGAGCTGATGGTGGCCCTGTCCATCTGCGCCGTGAGCGACCCCAACGCCAAGCGGGCCGTCCGCCAGCTGCAAAAGCTCCGGGGCTGCGAGGCCCACACCACCGTCATCCTCTCTGAAGCCGACGAGGACAGCTTCCGCCGGCTGGGCGTGCGCCTGACCAGCGAGCCGAAGTATCAGACCTCAAAGCTGTATCACGGGTAATCCCCTTCCTCCCGAACCCCCACCCGAAAGGAGTTAACGATTATGAGTACCAAGACCTACATCCCCGACCATTACGCCCCCCTGCTGAACCTCTACGACACCCAAAAGGCCATCAGCCTCCTCAAGCGGGTCTTTGAGGACACCCTCTGCGGCAACCTCCACCTGCGCCGGGTTTCCGCTCCCCTGTTTGTAGAGGCCGCCTCCGGCCTGAATGACGACCTGAACGGCGTGGAGCGCGCCGTCTCCTTCGACATCCCCGCCGCCGGCCGGGACGCCCAGGTGGTCCATTCCCTGGCAAAATGGAAGCGCATGGCCCTTTACAACTACCACTTCCCCGTGGGTGAGGGTCTGGTTACCGATATGAACGCCATCCGCCGGGATGAAATCCCCGATAACCTCCACTCCATCTATGTGGACCAGTGGGACTGGGAAAAGGTCATCGCTCCCCGGGACCGGAATGTAGACTATCTGAAGCACACGGTGGAGTCCATCGTCAGCGCCATGGCAGACACTCAGAAGACCCTCCAGGCCGTCTTCCCCCAGCTGAGCGTTCTGCCCCAGCTGAACAAGAACGTCACCTTCGTCACCTCCCAGGAGCTGGAGGACGCCTTCCCGGACCTAACCCCCAAGGAGCGGGAGGACGCCTGGGTAAAGGATCACCCCACCACCTTCCTCATGCAGATCGGCGGCGCCCTGAAGTCCGGCAAGCCCCACGACGGCCGGGCCCCCGACTATGACGACTGGTCCCTCAACGGCGATATCCTTCTGTGGAACCCCGTGCTGGGCCACACCATCGAGCTCTCCTCCATGGGCATCCGGGTGGACTCCGCCGCCCTGGACCGCCAGCTGACCATTGCCGGCTGCGACAACCGCCGGGAGCTGACTTTCCACAAGATGCTGCTGGAAGATAAGCTGCCTCTCACCATCGGCGGCGGCATTGGGCAGTCCCGTCTGTCCATGTTCCTGCTGGGTAAGGCACACATTGGCGAGGTGCAGGCCTCCACTTGGGATGATGAGACCATGGAGACCTGCCATGATGCAGGGATCATTTTGCTGTGATCTTTCGTTTGTGAAAAAGAAGAAGGCTTCCTCTGGCGAGGGAGCCTTCTTTTTTGTCCTTTTGTGGGGTGTTTCCACCCCCTGCACGGTAGGCAAAGCAGCTGGGGGTGCAGACTGCGCCGTTGACCTCTCCTGAACCTCTTCAACTGTCAAACTGTTCTCCCTAAGCTCCCACCCAGCCGAAGGCCGGCCACAAAGCCCGCTTCGAAGGAAAGGCGCTCCGCCTTCCAACCGATGAAAAAGATCTCTTCTCTCAGGTCCTCCAGAAGGTCCTCCCGCTGGTCTGGCTCCACCCCCTGTCTGCCGGCGTCATACATCTGCTCCAAGGCGGACCGGAGGGTCTCCTCCTGTTCCCGTTTCTGTTGCGCAGCCCGCTGGGTCAAGGTGCCGTCCTCCACGCTCTCGGGATACAGAATCCCTCCTGTGCAGAGAAATTCACAGATCTGCTGGAAGCTCAGCCGCTGGAAAAAGTCTTTGTCAAACATGTTGTTCACCTCCGCATCACATTATATCATGATATATAATGAAATGTCAACGTCTTGCCTGTCAACCTTAAAACCCGGTATAATACCTTGATACACAAAGAAGTATCTTGATACACCAAGGGGGTTCCACATGAGTAGCAGCTATCGCACCCGAAGACAGTGGTCCACTGCCATCGACATACAGCTTTATGAAAAATTCAAAGAGCTTGCTGACAGCACCCGCATTCCCTCTACTCGCCTGTTAGACGAGGCCATTGAGGACTTGCTGGTGAAATACAACGTCATCACCAAGGAAGAGAAAAAGAATCCGTAAAGAAGGGACATCTGCCATGACTACGAAACTCTATGACCTGGACAGCCACTGCCGGGTCTTTTCTGCCCAAGTTCTCGCCTGCGCCCCAGCCGAGGGCGGGAAGTGGTACATTACCCTGGACCAAACCGCCTTTTTCCCAGAGGGGGGCGGTCAGCCCGCTGACCAGGGGACCCTAGGCAGCGTCCAGGTGCTGGACGTCCGGGAGAAGGGAGACGCCATCGTCCACATCACCGACGGGCCCCTCTCCCCCGGCCAGACCGTCACCGGAACCCTGGACTGGGACCTCCGGTTCCGCCGGATGCAGTGCCACTCCGGGGAGCACGTGATCTCCGGGCTGGCCCACAGCCTTTATGGCTGCACCAACGTGGGCTTCCACATGGGAGAGAGCGAGGTCATTCTCGACTTTGACAAGGAGCTCACCGCCGACCAGCTGGCCCACATCGAGGACCTGGCCAATCAGATCATCACCGAAAACCGCCCCGTTACCGCCCAGTACCCCACCCCAGAGGTTCTGGCGGAGCTGGACTATCGCAGCAAACTGGATCTGACGGAAAACGTCCGCATTGTCACCGTGGAAAACTGTGACGTCTGCGCCTGCTGCGCCCCCCATGTGAAGCACACCGGGGAGATCGGCCTGGTGAAGCTTCTGGACTCCATGCGCCACCGGGGGGGCATCCGCATTTGGATGGTGGCCGGCCGCCTGGCCCTGGAGGACTACCGGGTGAAGCAGGAAAACGTGGCCGCCATTTCCGCCGCCCTGTCTGTGAAGCAGCCCCAGGCCGCCCAGGGGGTGGAACGGCTGAAGCAGGAGCTCCAAGAGGTCACCCTGGCCCTGAAGGAGGCCCGCCAGGCCCTGATGGCTGAAAAGGCCAAGGCCCTGCCTGAAACCGAGGGCAACCTCTGTCTCTTTGAAGATGATCTGGACAGCAACAGCCTCCGCTCCCTGGCCAACGCCGGCATGGAAAAGTGCAGCGGCATCTGCGCCGTTTTTACCGGCTCTGACCAGGCCGGCTACCGCTACGTCATGGGCAGCCACACTGTGGACCTGCGGGCAAAGGCCAAAGAGATCAACCAGGCCCTGGGAGGCAAAGGGGGCGGCCAGCCCACCATGATCCAGGGCTCTGTCACCGCCAACCGGGAGGCCATCCAGGCCTATTTCGCCTGAACCCCCAGAAAGGAGGCCGCCATGGCCAAAAAAAACGCCCGGAACACCCGGGGCAAAATCGTGGAAGCCGCCTGGCGGCTGTTCTATGAGCAGGGCTATGAGAACACCACCGTGGAGGAGATCATTGAGTCCTCCCACACCTCCAAGGGCTCCTTTTACCACTACTTCGACGGCAAGGACGCCCTGCTGTCCACCCTCAGCGACCTATTTGACCAGAAATACCTGGACCTGCAAAAAACCATGGACCCCAACCTGGACGCCATGGAAAAGCTTTTGCTGCTAAACCGGGAGCTCTTTTGGATGATCGAAAACAGTGTTTCCATGGAGCTGTTGGCCCGGCTCCTCTCCACCCAGCTGGTGACCAACGGAGAAAAACACCTGCTGGACCACAAGCGGATCTATTACCGCCTTCTCCGGCGGATCATCGCCGAGGGCCAGGAGGCCGGCCAGCTCTCCCAAGACCGCAGCGTCAACGACATGGTAAAGGTCTATGCCCTGTGTGAGCGGGCGCTGATGTACGACTGGTGCCTGTGCGGGGGGGAGTACTCTCTGCGGGACTACGCCGCCCGGCAGATGCCTATTTTTTTATTCGATTTTCTTCCCGGGCATTCGTCTAAGGTTCGTTCGGAAGAAAATCCCTGATAATCAATTCTTTTTTCACTTTTTCAGAAACGCAGTATAGAATATAGTCTATACTGCGTTCTGTATTGTGTTCTATCATTCGTCGTGGTATGATAGGCAACGACAATATTTCCGTTTTTGAGAGAGAAAACGAGATTCGTAAGGAGGCGTGATCATAACCATGACCACTGCACAAATCTGCATCCTCTTAACCATCGTGGCCTACCTATGCCTGATGATTTATGTGGGTGTCCATTTCGGAAAAAAGAACGCGGGGGGCTCCTCCAACGAGTTCTATCTGGGCGGCCGCAAACTGGGCCCCATCGTCACCGCCATGAGCGCGGAAGCCTCAGACATGAGCAGTTGGCTGCTCATGGGCCTGCCTGGCCTGGCCTACATCTCCGGCATTGCCGAGCCCGGCTGGACCGCCATTGGCCTGGCCGTGGGTACTTATCTCAACTGGCTCATTGTGGCCAAGCGCCTGCGGAGCTACAGCGTGACGGTAAAGGCCGTCACCATCCCCAGCTTCTTCTCCCGCCGTTACCGGGATGAACGCAATGTCCTCTCCTGCATCGCCGCCCTGGTGGTGCTGATCTTCTTCGTTCCCTACACTGCCTCTGGCTTCAAGGCCATCGGCACCCTCTTCAGCAGCCTCTTTGGGGTGGACTATCACATTGCCATGGTGGTGGGCGCTGTGGTAATCATTGTCTACACCGTTCTGGGCGGCTTCCTGGCCGTGGCCAACAACGACTTGATTCAGAGTATCGTTATGTCCATCGCCCTGGTGGTCATCGTCTGCTTCGGCATTAGCCAGGCAGGCGGCTGGGATGCTGTGGCTGCCAACGCTTCCTCCCTCGACGGCTACCTGAACCTTCTGCAGGGCCATGACATGGCCGCTGGCACCGCCTCTTCCTATAGCGGCCTCAGCATTGCCTCCACCCTCGCTTGGGGCTTGGGCTACTTCGGCATGCCCCACATCCTGCTGCGATTCATGGCCATCGAGGACGTGAACAAGCTGAAAATCTCCCGCCGCATCGCCTCCATCTGGGTGACCATCGCCATGTTTGTGGCCATCCTCATCGGAATCATCGGCCTGGGCGTGACCAAGGCTGGCAACATCCCCTTCCTGGACACCAGCGCTCAGTCTGAAACCATTATCATCCAGCTGGCCAACCTGCTCAGCCAGTTTGGCCCCCTGCTGGCCATCGTGGCCGGCGTGGTGCTGGCAGGAATTATGGCTTCCACCATGTCCACCGCCGACTCCCAGCTCCTCACTGCTGCCGCCGGCGTATCTCAAGACCTGATGCAGGACTTCGCTGGCATCAAAATGAACGCCAAGCAGTCCCTGACCGTGGCCCGGATCACCGTGGCCTGTATCGCCGTGGTGGCCGCCTTCCTGGCCTGGAACCCGGATAGCTCCGTTTTCCGCATCGTCTCCTTCGCTTGGGCTGGCTTTGGCGCCTCTTTCGGCCCGGTGATGCTCTTTTCCCTGTTCTGGAAGCGCACCAACAAGCAGGGGGCTTTGGCCGGCATGATCGCTGGTGCGGTTATGGTCTTCGTATGGAAGTACCTGGTCGCCCCCCTGGGCGGCGCCTGGAGCATCTACGAGCTGCTGCCCGCCTTCCTGGTGGCCTGTGTGGCTATCGTGGTGGTCTCCCTGGCCACTGCACCTCCCTCTGCGGAAATCCAGAAAGAGTTTGACGCCGTGGGAACCCGAGGCCTTTGATTGGTCTTCCTTTCATCTCCTTGATATACCCTCAGCGCCTATCAAGGCGCTGAGGGTATATTTTTTCTTTGCCTCCCATAAATTGCTTTACCCGGATGCCAGATAAGGAGGACCCCAGCATGGAAACCAATCAAAACGGCAAATACTGCGTCGAGCTTGACCTGCCCTACCCTCCCATTCAGCCAGAAACCCACCGGAAAGACTATGCCTACGCCATGCTCAGCAACGTGGGCAGCGACGTGTCGGAGATGTCCGCTGTGGGGCTGTATTTTTACAACAGCGTCATTTTGGCCCCTCAATACCAGGACATTGCCCGCTGCTTCCGCCAGCTGAGCATGGTGGAGATGCACCACCTGAATATCTTTGCCACCCTCGCCCACCAGATGGGGCTGGATCCACGGCTCTGGAGCGCGCAGAAGGGCCGGAACCGATACTGGACCCCAGGATTTCTCCAGTATCCCCAGCAGCTTCTGGCCCTGCTTCACAACGCGCTGCAGGCTGAGACCAATGCCGTTCAAAAGTATACCCGTCAGGCCGAGACCATCCAAGACGCCAACATTGTCGCCAACCTCCAGCGGATTATCCAAGATGAAACCCACCACATTCAGCTTTTGCAGCGCATGCTCAGCGAAGTCTCCTAACAGGTAAACCCTAGCAAAGATAAAGATACGGTGCAGCCCCTTTCTTCGGTGCTGCACCGTATCCTTAAATTATCTCCTGTGCTGGCAGCGGTTTCTCCGCGCTCTTTCCCCATGCTTTTCCAAGAAGGGGATCCTCACTGAACTGTAATCCTCACATAGCCAATGGTTGTAGGACCGGGAAGGCTTTCAGGAAGTTCTCCCAAAATGCTCAACTCCATGTAATCGGACAGGCTTTTGTCATTTACATCCTTGTCCTCTGCCGAGCTAAGTTTGATGGAATTTTGGGTAAAGCCCCCTCTTACCTTACCTTCTAATTCACTGGCTATCGCAAAATCCATGCTGCAGGTAACTGCTACGTTGGAATGGTTGGTAACCTGGATAACATTTCCCGCCAGTTCTCCGTTGGCTCCAGCGGGTGTGTAGCTCCAGGTGCTGTTTCCGCTGCCTGTGTAGGTATGGGTATTGGGGTCCCAGGTTCCTACATTTTCTTTCGTGTAAACAAAATTCATATCGCCCCACGCAATGTCCAGGCTATAGACAGTTTCTCCACCAGCGCTTTCCTGGTAAGATCCCGTAACCGGAATGGTCGGCAGACTCGAGGGGGTTACCTGCTTTGCGCTGTCCGCCAGCGCGGTGATGGATAGGGCCAGCGCCAATCCGGCAACCAAAGGAAAAACCAATACCTTTTTCACTTTTCCCAACTCCTTTTCGCTCATCTCTCTCTTCTTGGGCACAAAACAGCATCACGAAGACACTGCAACGGAGATCGGAATCTCTGTGCTCACCTGCGCACGGCTTCCGTCCTCTGTGTTGTAAAACAAAACGCGGAAGATTCCCTCATACTGTCCCGCAGCCAGGGAGAGTCCCTGGTTCAGCGGCAGCTGCTCTATCCTGTTTCCCGGCAGCAGGGTGCCAGATTGCGCCACCACCACATCCTGAATAACCACCTGAACCACCATGCTCTGGTTGGACCGGGCTGGGTTGGTAAACTGCAGAGAGGCGCTCCCTTCTGCCAGGGAGACTGCCACCTGGTTGGAATAAGTGATATTTACTGCGCCGCCCCCTTGGGCCTGTGGCAGTTTCTCATCATCGTCTTCCCCGGTGGGCAATGCGTTTTCCTCTACCCCTGGGGCGATGTCTGGAACGGGGTCTGGGGTTGGATCCCGAAAGAAAAGGGCCCACATCGCCACTGCCACTGCCAGCAGGGCAACCACCACAGCCACAATCACACAGACCCTGGAACGCCGATCCATAGCAC
>DBEYYM010000053.1:0-20778 GCA_048184675.1 Evtepia sp.
CAAAACTTACTATATTGATAATAAGGTAAAAAGGCACAATCGTAAAAACTGGCAGGGAAATTTTGTAATTTCTTTCACATTTTGTACATGCCCTGCCGATTGACAAACCCCGGCATATATCTTATAATTATTAAGATTCCGGTTATAAACGATGGTGTTTGTGCAGCCGCAACCTCCATCGGTTTTTTTGTTCCCTCAAATGTCCGCGGCATGGCTACAAACGTGTTCGCGCACTGTGGGGCTTTAAAGAGATATGCCGGGTTCACCCTAAAATGAAGTGCCCCCAAAAAGTTAGACAATCGTTCAGATTAAACATCGTTGAAACAGCCGAAAGGGCTTGCTGTCTGTGCAACGCAGACGGCAAGCCCTTAAGCTTTGCCCTGATACGCCTGTTTTGCAGCAATTCAGATAATTTCCTTTGTTTATGGTTCTATCGAGGGTCAATCTGTTGAAATGTTAGATGGTTTCCCTCAAACCCATACAGAAGTTTACCTCAGTTGAGTGATGGCAACAAATACATTCTTTTCTTAACTGAATATCATGGAAATTATCATATTGGTGGTGCATTTCAGGGACGTTTTGTCGAGAGAGAAGGGTATATGTTTCAACAAGCAACAGAGGATGCAAAAATGCAGACCTACTCACCTGTAAGTGTTGAGGCTTTTGTTTCTTCCCTTGCTGGATGCACTGTTGAAGGAGACAAGGTCAAATACGTTTTTTGAAAGTTACCCTCTTTACAGTATTTAGAATTTTAGCTATAATTAAAAATAGGTGGAGGGTAGATATTATGAAGGATGACTTTTTTCAGGCACTTGCAAGCCCTTATCGTCGAGAAATCATAAAACTCTTGAAATGGAAAAATCTAAGTGCAGGTGAGATAGCGGATCATTTTGATATTTCTCAACCATCTATTTCGAGACATTTAGATATTCTAAAGCAAGCTGAGATTGTTACTGCAGAACGTAAGGCAAACAAGATTATATATTCGTTGAATCTTTCTGTTATGGAAGAAATTTTTATGCAGTTGTCTGATTTGTTTCAGATAAAAGAAGGTATGCAAGGAGGTTGCACTTTATGAGTGTTAATCAAACAAGAGGAATAATTATTATACTGTCTCTTCTTGCTTTGGCAACGTCCCTTGCTATCGAAAATAAAATGGTAGCACTTATTTTAATGAGTATTTGCATTTTGGGTGCAGTGTTTGCTTTATATCGTCATCTTGGAGAACTGACCGATATTTCGGCAGACAACCCTAAGATGAAAACGCTAAAAGGGGTCACTATTTTTAACGTGGCTGTTTTAGTCGTGTGTGTATCAGCTGCTATTTTGATCGGTACAGATATTTGGAAGATTTCCGAAAATGGAGAAAAGTATTTTGCAGCTACGATTGTCGCTGCGGTGATTTTCTTCTCAGGCAATGTTGCTCCTAAACTTCCATATAGTAAGCACACGGGTTTACGACTCCCCTGGACAGTTACCGATGAAGAAACATGGGTTGTTGCACATAGAGTATTGGCTTACGTTTCAATTCCTCTTGGAATTGCATATATTACAGGTGTTTCAGTTATTGAAAATTTTGAAAGTTTGACCCTCGCAACGATTATTCTGTGGGTAGGTATTCCTGGAGGACTGTCGTATATCTTCTTCCATAAAAAAATGCGGGGAAAACAATAAGGCTGACGGACAGCTAACAGTTCAATCTTGCTGAACGATTACACGCAAAACACAATATCAATGTAGTCATATTAACCCCTCTTCAAGCAAATTGTATTTTCAGTGTGGTGGATTACAAGGAAAGAGAAGGACGGCGGATCCCCGTCGTCCTTCTCTTTTTGCCTCATATTACAAATTTTCATAGGAATCGGAATCAAAATCGTTCCAGTCAAGTTGCATAAAATCGACGCCATCCTGAGCGGGTTCTACAGCCTTCTTCCACCGCCTCTTTCATTGCTCGTTTCCCAAGAGCATGCTTTTTGCGACCGCCTCCGTGCCCTCTCCAGCGTCCGCTCCATCTGCGTGCGCCTCCACGCTCTCCCCTTTCACGCCGATGTGGCAGGCAGGGCGGACGTCAGAAAGCGTGACCGCGCAACGGGTTGCGGGTGATAGGGTGCGCGAAACGAGAGCATAGACGATGCGAGAAGACGAGAGCAATATGGGCATAGGCGAGGGCACAAAAAAGAGGGCGCCTTGAAGAATTTTCAAAGCGTCCTCTTGGGGATGCAACCCAAGGAATAAATGGGGAAATTGGGTCATTTATGTTGGGAAGGCGTTATTACTCCTGCTCCCAGTTGTGATAGACGTTCTGCACGTCGTCGTTGTCTTCCAGGGAGTCAATGAGCTTCTCCATGTTCTTAATGTCCCCGTCGTCAGTGAGCTTGACGTAGTTCTGGGGGACCATTTCCACCTGTGCAGAGGCGAAGACATAGCCCTTGGCTTCCAGGGCAGAGGCCACGTTGCCGCACTCGTCGGGGTCGGTGTAGATGGTGAAGCAATCCTCTTCGGGTTCAAAGTCGGCAGCGCCGCAGTCCAGGGCATCCATCATCACGGTGTCCTCGTCCAGATCGCCGTCCTCATTGTCCAGGACGATAACCCCCTTGCGGTCAAAGGACCAGGAAACACAGCCGGTAGCGCCCAGGCCCTTGCCAAACTTGTCCAGCAGGTGGCGGACTTCAGGGGCAGTGCGCTGACGGTTATCGGTGAGGGCCTCCACGATGACGGCCACACCGTTGGGGCCGTAGCCCTCATAGACCACGCTCTCGTAGTTATCGGTGTTGCCAGCGCCCAGAGCCTTGTCGATGGTGCGCTTGATGTTGTCATTGGGCATGTTCACAGCTTTGGCCTTGGCAATCACGGTAGCCAGGCGGGAGTTGTTGTTGGGGTCGCCAGAGCCACCGGTCTTCACGGCCACAATGATCTCCTTGGCGATCTTGGTAAAGGCAGCGCTGCGCTTGGCGTCGGCTGCGCCCTTGGTTTTCTGAATATTATGCCACTTGGAATGTCCTGACATAGGTATCGATCCCTTCCTATTGTAAGAATGATAGGGGCCGCTGGGGTCCCCCTCTTTGTATTTTTAACTGCATAATTTTATCACAGGAAAACACCCTTGACAAGGCTTCTCCTTACAAATATTCAAAAACCTCCCCCTGATTTTCTGCGATCTCCACTTGAAGGCCGGGGAAAGCTTCCTCCAACCAACGGGCCAACACAGGACATACCACAGTTTCCGTGGAATAATGGCCGGCATCCAGAAGGTTCACCCCCAGGTCACGGGCCTCTAAGTACAGGTCGTGCTTGAGGTCAGAGGTCAGGAAAGTGTCACAGCCCATGGCCTTAACCAAAGGGAGCATGCTGCCGCAAGCACCGCCTCCCACGGCCACCCGCTGCACAGAGACACCGGCGTCCAGGCCCCGGATTCCTCCAAGCCCCAAGGCCTCCTTAACCCGCTGGGCAAAAGCAGCCAGGGACATCGGGCCGCCTGCCAGCTCGCCCACCCGGCCAATGCCATAGGGGACACCGTTCTCATCCACGCCGTCGGCCTCCAGGGGTACCGGATCTTTCAGGCCGACCCGTCGGGCCAGCTCGGTGTTCACGCCGCCCTCAGCGGCATCCAGGTTGGTGTGGGCGCAGATTGCAGCGATCCCTTGCTCAATTAAGGCAAGCAGCTTCCGGCCGGTGCTGGTCTCATCGGTAACCTGACCGATCTTTCCCCAGATTACAGGATGGTGGGCTAGAATTAGCTGGCAGCCTTTGGCCGCCGCCTCTTCCACGACCTCTGGGGTGATGTCCAGAGCCACCAGAACATGCGTGACCTTCTGGTCACCCCGGCCCACCAGGAAACCTGCGTTGTCAAAGTCCATCTGGTACCGGAAGGGGGCCTTCTGGTCCAGCAGGGTATAGATCTCTTTTACGGTTGCCATTGGATCCACTCCTCTTTCATCCGTTGTAGGTCGGCGATCAGCGCCTCCTCTGCCGCCAGAGTCTCCGGGGACACCGCACTGCTCCGCTGCATCCCCTCCAGGGCCCGCTGACGCCGGCGGAGGAGATCTTTCAGGTAGTCCAGTCGGTGGGGGTTGCACTCCCCTTTGGCCTGGCGGCCTGCCCAAAATTCTCCTGGGGTATACGCCACACTGGTCCCACCTGTGGCCGTGAGGATGGAATAAAACTTCTTCCCCTCCCGGGCCAGGCTCTCCCTCTGAACGGCATAGCCATGCTCGAACAGCCACCGGCGGAGAACCTCCTGGGAGCTCATAGGCTGGAGGATCAGCTGCACCTGGTGGGTCCAGGGTGCCGCCTCCAAAATCCGGGCCATTAGGTCTCCTCCCATGCCGGCGATGATCACTGTGTCGGTCTCCTGGGGTGCAATCCCTGACAGACCATCGCAGCGGCGGAAGGCAATCTTCTCCGCCACTCCATAGGTCCGGGCAGTCTCTCGCCCCCGCTGGAGGGGACCCTCATTGACATCTGAGGCCACCGCGCTCTGAATCCGCCCAGACAGCAACAGCCAAACGGGCAGATAGGCGTGGTCGGTTCCCACGTCGGCCACCTTGGCCCCGGGGGGCACCAGCGCGGCGATGGCAGCCAGCCGGGGGGACAGGTCCAGTTGCTTCATATCCACGTCTCCTCTTGCTCACAAAAAAAGGGAGCGGTGGTCCGCTCCCCTTTTTGCAATTACTTCCGGTTGGCCACGATGATGGCGTTGAGCTTTTCCACCAGCTCTTCCACGGGCTGGTTGTGGACCAGGCAAGCCTCTTCCACAGTCTCATTCCGGGAAGCGGGGCAGCCCAGGCAGTGCATGCCAATGTCGATGAAAGCCGGAGCGGTCTCGGGTGCGATGTCCAGGATATCGCCCACGATGGTATCTTTGGTGATCGTTGCCATAATGACAGTCCTCCATTCTATATTTTGTGAAGTCAGCATGCCCAAAAGGCCGCCGCTTCATTCTGTTTTGTCCCGAAGGGACACCCAAAAAGGGGAACTAACCGGACCGGCAGTTCCCCTTTCTTGTTCTGTTTCTGCCGGTGTTGGGACGGGAAATTACTCCTCGTCGTAGTCGCCTTCGTCCTCAGCGGCGCGGGCGTCGTTGAGCAGAGCGCGGATGGACAGGGAGACCTTCTTGCGGTCATAGTCGATGTCGGTGATCTTCACGTCCACGACCTGGCCTTCCTCCAACTCGTCGCCGGGCTTCTCAATGCGGTGGTCGGCAATCTGGGAGATGTGGATCAGGCCGTCCACACCGGGGACGATCTCGGCGAATGCGCCGAAGGTCATCAGCTTCACCACGCGGACGCTGGCCACGGCGCCGACCTCGTAGGTGGAGGTAAACTTCTCCCAAGGATCCTCGTTGTGGTCCTTCATGCCCAGGGAGATCTTTCTCTTCTCGGGGTCGAAGGAGATGACATACACGTTGACCTTGTCGCCCACGGAGACAACCTCTGCGGGGTTCTTAATGCGGCTCCAGGACAGCTCAGACACGTGGACCATGCCGTCCACACCGCCGATGTCCACAAAAGCGCCATAGGAAGTCAGAGACTTCACGGTGCCCTCATACTTCTTGCCTTCCTCGATGTTGGCCCAAACTTCAGCAGCCTTTGCAGCGCGCTCCTCTGCCTGAACGGCACGGATGGAGCCCACCACGCGGCGGCGGGAGCGGTTGACCTCGGTGATGCGCAGCTTCACGTGCTCCTTGATCATCTCGGACAGGTCGGCCCCTCTGGGCATACCGGTCTGGGAAGCGGGCACGAAGACGCGGATGCCCTTCACGCTCACCACGATACCACCCTTGTTGTCCTCGGTGACGGTGCCTTCCAGGATGGTCTTATCCTCTACGGCGGCCTCGATGGTATCCCAGTTCTTCACGCTGTCCAGGCGCTTCTTGGACAGGGTAGCAACACCCTCCACGTCGTTGACACGCATGACATAGGTCTCGATCTCGTCGCCCACCTTCACGATGTCCTCGGGTTTCACAGAGGGATCGTCCGTCAGCTCAGCCATGGGGATGTAGCCAGCGTGCTTGGTGCCCAGGTCTACGTTGACCTCGGTGGCGGTGATGCCGGTGACGACACCAGTAACCTTGTCTCCCGTATTTAAAGTTTTGATCGATTTCTCCAGCATATCAGCGAAGGACTCCTCGATCTCCATAACGTTGTTATTTTCTTCGCTCATTTTGTCTTTGACCTCCTTTATTATCCACCCCGGCGTGGACGCGCCAGCAGTGATTCCCACAGAAGCTACCCCGCTCACCATCCTCCGGTCGAGCTCCTCAGCCCGACTGATGTGGAAAACCAGCGGGCAGTGTGCCCGGCATAACTCAGCAAGACGGGTCGTGTTGGAGCTTTTCCGGTCGCCGATGACGATCATGGCTCCGCATTGCTCCGCCAAACTCTGTGCTTCTGATTGCCGCATACACGTAGCATTACATATTGTATCAAAGATTTCGGCGTTTGTACACTCTTTTTTTACTTTTTCTCTGCACGGAGTCCAAATTCTATCAGTTGATGTAGTTTGCGAAACCAAGGTGATGGGTTTTTGTGAATTTTCTTTCCTTTCTTCCAGAAAAACCGTCAATTCCGCCTCATTTCGGAAGATTTTCGCACCAGTGCACCAGCCGGCGATGGCCTTCACCTCCGGGTGTTCCGGGGAACCGATAATGATCACCTGCCGCCCCCGGTCGCTGGCATCCCGGACAATTTCATGGATCTTGGCCACCTTGACACAGGTAGCGTCGGCTACCGGGCAGCCCATGGCAGAGAGCTGGTCATAAATGGCCTTTCCCTCTCCATGGGAGCGGATGATAACCCCGCAGCCAGCGGGGACCTCCTCCAGGGAATCCACACATCCCACACCTTGGTCTGCCAGGTGGGCGATAACGTGGTCATTGTGGATCACCGGGCCCAGCATCACATAGGGTTCGCCGCCCTGGGCAATCTTCTCGGCCAGCTCCACCGCCCGGCGGACGCCAAAGCAGAAGCCAGCGGATTTGGCCAGGATTACCTTCATCCCTCGGCCTCCCGTGCTTCCCGGCTGTCCCGAACAGCCCGGATGTGGTCCATGATCTCCTCCGTAACCCGTTCATAGTCCTCCGCCGTGGCCCGGCGAGTTTCGGTGAAGGGCAAGTAAGGTTCCCCGATGTAGACCTTGGTTCTGTGAAACAGCTTCCGCTCAGGGGAGATATACACCGGCAGCACCGGCACCCCTGTGCGGATGGCCATCATGGCGGCCCCGGTTTTGCCCTCGCCGATCTCGTCGTGTCGGGTACCCTCGGGGAAAATCAGCAGCTTGTCGTTGCCCTTCAGGGCCCGCAGGGCTGTCTTCACTGCCCCCACGTCAGACTTTCCGCGCCTGACCCAGATGATGAAGCCCAGCCAGTCCATAAACGGCCCCACAATGGGCAGGTGTTTCAGCTCCTCCTTCGCCATAATCCAAATTTTATCCCTTCGGTGGAAGGAATAGACAATATAGAACGGGTCGGAGTTGTGGACATGGTTGGCGCAGATCACCGCGCCGCCCTGGGGCACATTCGCCCGGCCAAAAACCTTCAGGGGGGTGCGGAAGGCCAGGATGCTGAAAATAAACTTGCTGATCACATAAACCAGCTCATAAAAGGTCAGCGTCTTTCTCACAGTCCCAACCTCTCTTTCACCAGGGCGCGCAAGGCGGCCAGACTCTCCTCCAGGTTCAGGTCAGAGGTGTCCACCACCACCGCATCCTCTGCCTGGCGCAGGGGAGCCGTCTCCCGGTGGGTGTCTGCATAGTCCCGCTGGGCAATCTGCTCCCGGATTTTTTCCAGGGGTTCGGTCTCCCCCTTTTCTGCCAGCTCCTTGTGGCGGCGGATGGCCCGTTTCTCCACTGAGGCCGTGAGGAAAATTTTCAGCTCAGCCTGGGGCAGCACCACCGTGCCAATATCCCGGCCGTCCATGATCACGTTCTCCCGCCGGGCAAAGTCCCGCTGCATCTCCATGAGGAAGTCCCGGACCTCTGGGTGGGCCGAAACCTGGGAAGCATAACGGGAGACCGCATTGGCCCGGATGGCCTGGGTCACGTCCTCTTCCCCTAGGAACATATGCTGAAGGCCGTCCTCCCCGTGGCGCAGGGCAATCTGGATCTCCGGCAGCCGGGGCAGGACCTGCTGGATATCTCCACAGTCCCCTCCCTGTCGGGCCACATAGAGGCCCACGGTGCGATAAATGGCCCCGGTATCCACATACAGAAACCCCAGCTGGGCGGCCAGCGCCTTGGCCAAGGTGCTCTTGCCCGCCCCAGAGGGGCCGTCGATGGCAATGCTGTGAAGGGTCATGTTGCTGTTTCCTCCTTACAGTATTGGGCGGCACACACCCCCGCCACCTGGCCAGTGCACCAGGCGATCTGAAGGTTAAAGCCCCCAGTATAGGCATCCACATCCAAGATCTCCCCGGCTAGAAAGAGGCCGGCGGCCTTCTTGGACATCATGGTTTTGGGGTCTACCTCCCCCGTCTTCACCCCGCCGGCGGTGATAATGGCTTCCTTAATGGGCCGGGTCCCCGCCAAGGGGATGGTAAAGTGTTTCATGGTCTCTATAAGACGCCGCCGCTGGGCACGGGTCATGGCGTTCACCGGCAAATCCGGCGGAATATCCGCCCGCTCTCCGGCCACCGGCACCATCAGCCGGGGCAGCAGGCCCTCTAGGAAATTGTGGAACGCTTTGTTGGGAGCCTGGGCCACATCCCGAAGAATGCGGGCCTCTAGCTTGGCCTCATCCAGGGCAGGTTTCAGGTCGATGATCGCGGTGTACTGATCCTTGGCCCAGTTTCCATGGGCGCTGGCGCTGAGGACCAAGGGGCCCGAGAGGCCAAAGTGGGTGAAGAGCATCTCTCCCTGCTCCTGAAAGACCACCTTTTTCTTCTGGTTTTTCAGGGTGAGGGTGACGTTTTTTAGGGACAACCCCTGCATTTTCGCGCAGGTGTCCCCTGCCTCCTCCAGGGGCACCAGAGAGGGCCGGGGCTCTACAATGGTGTGCCCCGCCTCTTTTGCCAGCCGGTACCCGTCCCCCGTGGAGCCGGTGGCCGGGTAGGACAGCCCCCCTGTGGCCAGGATCACTGCCCCGGCGGGCAGGCTTTCCCCTTCCAGCGTCACGCCGGTGACCCTTCCCGCCTCCAGTTGCAGGCCCGTGGCCCGCTTGTGGCAAAGAGTGACGTTTCTTTTTTTCAGGGCAAAAAACAGGGCGTCGATCACATCGGCCGCCCGGTCTGAACAGGGAAAAACACGTCCCCCTCGCTCGGTTTTCAGGGGGACGCCCAGTGTTTCAAAATATTCCATCACCGCCGACGGGGGGAACTTGGTCACCGCGCTGTACAGAAAACGCCCGTTGCGGGGCACGTTGTTCAGCACCCCCTCCGGGGTGGTGTTATTGGTCAGGTTGCACCGTCCCTTGCCGGTGATGTAAAGCTTGCGGCCCAACTTTTCGTTGGGCTCCAGCAGGGTCACTTGGGCCCCTGCCTGGCGGGCCCACAGAGCGGCCATCATCCCAGCCGCGCCGCCGCCCACAACCACCACAGGGGTCTGTGTCATTGGTTCTCTTCCTCCATGCTGACGAAGACGCCGTATTCCTCCCAGATGTGCTCCAGGCGCTCAAAGTGGTCCACCACATCAGACTTGCTCCGGGCGATGGCCACCAAAAGGGCGTTAATCAGGCTCAAGGGCGCCACCAGGGAGTCTACGAAAGAGGCCATGTCGCTCTTGGCCAGCAGCACATAGTCTGCCGACTTAGCCATGGGGTTAGAGGGGCTATCGGTGATGGCAATGATCTTCGAGCCCCGCTCGTGGGCGAAGTTAATGGCCCGCACTGTCCGACGAGAGTACCGTGGGAAAGACAGGCCGATGACCACGTCTCCCTGGCTCACCTGGACGATCTGGTCAAAGATCTCCTGGTTGGCGCTCTCACCCACATGGACCACATTATCGAACATGAGGCCAAAATAGAAGGACATAAAGCCCGCCAGCGACCCCGAAGACCGGGTGCCCAGAATGTAAATCTTCTTGGCCCCCACAATGGCATCCACCGCTGCCTGGAATGTGTCCCGGTCGATTTCCTCCATGGTCAAGCGGATCTTCTCCATATCCGACTGCATGACGGTGGAGACCACGTCCTGGTTGCCAATGATATCGTTGGAGACCTCAATCCGCTGGATAGAGGTGAGTTTGTTCCGAATCATTTCCTGCAGGGCCTTTTGCATGGCGGGATAGCCGTCGTATTTCAGTTCCGAGGCAAAGCGCACCACGGTGGACTCACTGACGTGGACAGTCTTTCCCAGCTTACTGGCCGTCATAAATGCCGCCTTGTCATAGGAGGATAGGATGTAATTGGCAATGAGCTTTTGTCCTTTTGAAAAGGTATTCATTTTGCTGCTGATGAGAGATAAAATATCCTTTGGCATAATCGTTGCCCTCCCACGCCGCCACCTGCCGCCACAGGCCCGCCCTCTTGCAAGGGAAGGTCGGGAAGCGGCCCCGGTTTCGGTCATTTCTTTTGGGAACATTATAGCGCGATTTTTCTCATTTTGCAAGAAAAAATTCTTGCACTTGCAGAGCAGGCATTCTCTCCCCTGCCCCCTTTTCTCATTTCGTCTTTGGGGGCAGGTGGCGCCCATGGGTCGCCCTTTATGGCACGGCCCGCCCCAGCAGGGCGGCAATCTCTGCCTCTTCCAACCGCCGCCACTGTCCCGGCCGAAGCGCCCGATCCAGGACAAGGCCTCCTTCCCGCACCCGCTTCAGCCGGTGCACCTGCAGCCCGCAGTGGGCGCACATCCGCCGCACCTGCCGGTTCTTGCCCTCATGGATGACCACAGACAGAATGGCCCTCTCGCTCCCGGCCCGCACCAAGCGAACCTTGGCCGGGCGAAGGGTCTGCCCATCCAGAGTCATGGGGCGGGCCAACTCCTCCAGCACTGCCGGATGGAAGGGGGAAACCCAGACCAGATATTCCTTTTCAACCTCATGCCGGGGATGGAGCAGCGTGTTGGTCAGCTCCCCATCGTCTGTCAGCAAGAGCAGGCCTTCAGAGTCCATATCCAGCCGCCCCACCGGCCACACCCGGGCCCCACACTCAGATACCAGCGCAGCCACAGTTGGCCGTCCTTTTTCATCAGAGAGGGTGGTCACCACACCCCGGGGTTTATAAAGCATCAGCACCTGCCGCCGGCCCTGGGGGGTTCCAATGACCTTGCCGTCCAGGGCAATGGTGTCCCGGCGGGGATCTGCCCGGTCTCCCAGGGCGATGGCTTTGCCGTTCACCGTCACCCGGCCCTGCTGTATGTATTCCTCTGCCCGGCGGCGGGAACAAATCCCCGCCGCCGACAGGAGTTTTTGCACCCGCTCTTCCATGGCGCTCTCCCTTTCCTTTGGCTTATGTCCCAGCCCCTTTGGAAAAAAGGGCCAGCATCTCTTCAAACTTCGGCGGTTGGTCTTTCTGCAAAAGAGCCAGGGGCCCCTCTGCCAACTTTTCCTTCACCACATCCCGGCTGGCGCTGCCCGTCCAGACCAGATAGGTCTGGCCCACCTGCCGCTCTCCCACTGAAAAGGTCACCGTGCCGGCGATCTCTCCCTGCACCACCGGGGCCGGTACCTGGTCGGGAAGGTCCACCTTCCTGGTGACCTCTTCCCCCTCTTTCAGGGGATAGGCCACGGTCTCCCGGGCGGCCACCGGCAGGGTGTGGAGAAGACTGCCCTGCAAGGGCACCTGCCCCAGTATCTGGCCCTCTTCGGCCAGCACCTGCCGGGGAAAGGTTGCAAACCCATAGTCCAGCAGGGCCTTGTGGTCGGCCCAGTCATCCCGGTCGTTGAGGGTGACGCAAATGAGGGTCTGCCCATCCTTTTCCGCGCTGGAGACCAGGGTTCGCCCGGCCTGACGGGTATACCCCGTTTTCATGCCAGTGCACCCCTCATACTGCCACAAAAGCTTATTGTGGTTGGTGAAAGACCGCCCCTCCAGGGTAATGGTCCGGGTGGAGATAATCTCCGCCACAGTGGGGTTTTTCAGGCAGGCCGCCCCCAGCTTGGCCATATCTAGGGCAGAGGCATAGTGGTTTTCATCCCCCAGGCCGTTTGGGTCGGAGAAGTGGGTGTGGGTCATGCCTAAGTCCTGGGCTCTCTGATTCATCCAGCCCACAAAGGTCTCCACATCTCCCCCGCAGATCCCCGCCAGAGCCACCGCCGCATCGTTGCCCGAGTGGAGGAGCAGACCATAGAGGAGGGTCTTTAAGGAGATCTCCTCCCCTGGCTCCAAATAGAGGGAGGTCCCCTCAATCCCTGTCCACTCCTGTCGAATGGTGACCGTACGGGAGAGATCACCTCCCAAATACTCCGCCGCCACCAGGGCAGTCATCAGCTTGGTGGTGCTGGCAATGGGGCGGGGGGTGTTCTCGTCCCGGGCGTATAAAACCCGGCCGGTCTCCCCGTCCATCAAAACAGCGGAGGCCGCGGAAACCGCCGGCGCCTCCGCCGCTTGGGTATGGACCACAAACCCTGGCAGCAGGGCGCAGAGCACCCCCAGGGCAGCAAGTTGTCTTCGCACAGGATCCCCTCCATACAAAAAGAGTTTCCCTCTTAGTATGGAGCAGGTTGGCACACTTTATCCCTCTGCCTCCTGTTTTTTTGTTTTCTTTTCTTCGATCAAACTGCTGATCTTGTTCACCACGTCGGGGATCATATCCACCACCCGATCCAGGCTGGTCTCCGGGGCAGCGTCCACAGGGAGAACCTTTACAGAGGTCCCGTTTACCACCAGGAAGCACACGGGGATCACCTTGACCCCAGCTCCGCCGCCGCCACCGAAGGGGTTCTCCCCCAAAGCCTTAGGGGCCTTACCCCCAAATTCCGAACCGCCAGTGCCAAACCCAAACGAGATTTTCGACACAGGCACCAAAGTGACTTCCCCAGCTACGATGGGTTCCCCCACCACAGTGTTGGCGTCCACAGCGTCCCGGATCCGCCGGATGGTCTCGGCCATAAGTTCATTCACAGGATGATTCTTTTCCATTGTTTGCCTCCCCTTTTGTTTCCTGGGCAGCGGCTTCCGCCGCTGCGGTTTTCTTTTGTTTGCGATGATTCCACAGGGTCTTCAGGGCTGCCACCCCCAGCGGGAGGCCAATCCCCATCAGCTGGGCCACCGTTAGCGACAGGCCCGCTCGGACGTATAGCCGAGGTTTTTCCAATTCATAGTCCAAATATAGAGCCACTTGGCGGTGCTTGAGGACAAAATTGGCCTCCACAAAGGCCAGCAGGGCCTCCACCACACCCCAAGCCCGACCATAGTGGATGGCCGCATCAGCGGGGTCAGGCTCACTCCAGGTGAGCTCCAAGGTCAAATCGTCAATCTGCAAAGCATGGCGGAATTTTCCCGCCGCCTCCTGCACCGCTGGCAGCAGGTCCAGGGCCAGGTCCAGCGCCCCGCCCAGCGTGGGCTTGGGTTTTTCCTTGGGGGGCTTACCGGCCTTCTTTTGGGCCTTCTTCTCGGCCTTTTGCCGCTTTTTCTCCTTCTTTTTGGCTTCCTTTTCTGGGTCCTTTTTCACGGGATAAAGGGAAATGAGCTTGGGACCCAGCCGCAGCTTCACCCAGCCGCCGGTCTGGTCATATCCAGCCACCACCCCCAGCCGGAAGCAGAAGGCCAGCAGCACCAGCACCGCCACCAGAAGCAGCAGAATCCGTAGGATCACAGCGCTCCCTCCTCTCCATCCCCGCCGCCCTCTGGCAGCGGAGGAAGCTCCTCCAATGAGGCCAACCCAAAACTCCGCAGAAAGGTGGGTGTGGTCCGATAGAGGATGGGCCGCCCGGGGGCGTCCAAGCTGCCGCAGGGGGCGATGAGCTCCCGGTCCAGCAGCAGAGACAAGGAGTGAGTGCTGTCCACCCCTCGGGCCTGGTCAATGTATACCCGGGTCACCGGCTGGAAATAGGCCACCAAGGTCAGGGTTTCCAGGGCCGCCGGAGAGAGCTTGTCCGGCTTTTTCCGGGCCAGAAGCCCCCGGATAATCTCCCCCCACTGGGGCGCCGAGACCAGCTGCCAGCTGTTCTCCAGCCGCACCAGACGCAGACCCGCACCCCGGTTTTCATAGTCCTGGGCCAGGGTCTGGCAGGCCGCCTCCACCTCTTGGGCAGTTCCCCCCAGTGCCTGGGCCAACCTCTCCCCGTCCACAGGTTCCCCTAAGGCAAAGAGGATGGCCTCCAGGGCGCTGTTCCATTCCGTTCGCTCCAATGCCATCCCCTCCTTCTTCTTTGGTTACAACGCCGGGACCGGCGAGATCACAGGGTTTTCCATCTCCCCCGCCAGGTGGACCTTTCCTCCCCGGCACAGCTCCAGCAGGGCCAGGAAGGTGGCGGTCATCTCGGACCGGCTTTGGCTGCGGCAGACCAGGTCCTCCAGCCAAAGCTGGCCCTCCTGTTCCAGCAGGGCCAGGACCTCTTCCGCCTTGGCCTCCACCCGATAGGGCTCTGGCCGGACCACCCCGTGAAATTCTTTCAGAGACGGGGGAACCTCCTGCCGCTGGTGGCGGCGCCAGCGCCAAATGGCTTGGGTCAGGTCTTCTTTGCTGTGGGCATAGCGGTAAACCCGCTGGGCGAAGACGGGCTCAGGTCCCTTGGAAAAGGAATCTCTCCCCTGGCGATACCTCGCTTCCAGCTGGGGAATAACCCCCTGCACCCGCCGGTAGCTCTCCTGGCGCTGGCGAGCCTCCAGAGAGGCAATAAGCTCCTCCATCTCCGCTTGGGCCTGCTGGTCCTCCTGGGACAAAAGCATTTTGGTTTTCAGCAGCATCAGCTGGGAAGCCATGGCGATAAACTCCCCCGCCACCTCCAAATCCAGCGCCTGGCGGGCAGCCATCCAGGCCAGAAACTGCTCTAAAATTCCCGCTAGGGGGATATCCCGGATGGCGATTTTGTTCTTTTTTAGTAAATGTAGGATCAGATCCAGTGGGCCCACAAAGTCCTCTGTGGCCTCAGCTCCGTCCTTCACAATTCCTTTCAGGTAATAGACTGGCCGCTCCATTCTGTCACCTCAGCATGGCCAGGACCCCTTGGAACACGAAGTCCGAGCCTTTCAGCATCCAGTCCACCACCCAGCTCCGGGCGGTCATCAGGAAGCCATCCAGCACCCCGAACCAAAGCAGCGCCATCAGGAAAATCATCCCATATCGCTCCAGGCGCATCCACTGCACATAGAGCCGGTCCGGCAAAAACATGGCCAGCACCTTGGATCCGTCCAGAGGTGGAAACGGGATCAGGTTAAAGATCCCCAGGCCGATGTTCAGTAAAATCAGAATTCGAAAGAAATCTAGGGCCAGAGACAGTCCCTGGCTCTCCCCCTTGACCACCATCACCGCGTACAGGCCACTGTAAAACAAAGTGGATAGATAGGCCAGCACAAAATTGGATGCCGGCCCAGCCAGAGCGGTGATGGCCATGCCCTTCTTGGGGTTCTTAAAGTACCGTGGGTCCACCGGCACGGGTTTTGCCCAGCCGAAGCCCACCACAATCATCATCAAAAGGCCAAAGATGTCCAAATGGTGAATGGGGTTCAGAGACAGCCGATGGCTTCGTTTGGCCGTGGGATCCCCAAGCCAGTAGGCTGCCAGCCCATGGCAGACCTCGTGGACCACCAGGCACAGAAGAACTGCCACAATCCGCAGACCCATGGCTCCCATGCTGCTCCAGTCTACTCCGCGAGCCAACTGCGAAAACACGCCCATATCCCGTCTCCTTCCACCAGTATGCCAAAAAATGGCCCAATTAACCCCCGGGGGCACCTCCCATAGAGGGGTTGCTACAATTTGATAGTAAATTATATCAAACTTTTCCCTCTCTGGCAAGGGATTCGCCCAAGGTAGCCTCCAGCACCCTCCGTCACACATTCCCCACAAGATCCTGCTCTGTTTTCCGCTCCCCCTTGTCATTTTCTCCAAACTTACTTTTCCCTCTTGCAAACTAGAATCTTTCGCCCTATAATAACCCACATACCAAGTATGTTTGTAGGAATGATGAATATGAACCAACAATGGAACCGGCTCTTGCGGGCCAATTACCGCTTTGGGCGATGTAACCTGGTCTGAGGGTTTCACGGGCTGCCAGCAGCCGCCCAATTATGACATTCTTGACAGGAGGCATCCCCATGGAAGAGAAGAAAACCAAACCATCCCCCCACCGCCCCTTTAGCTGCACCGACTGCGGTGTGCTCAACTGCGGCCGGCGGGGCGGACATTACCCTGAGTTCTGCCTGACCACCGGGCTGGACGAGCAGGAGCAGGCGGCAGTCACCGCCCTATACACCAAAAACAGAACCAACCGCAAGGTGGCCATCGCCGCCGCCGAGGTGGAAGGGGCTTTTTATGGTCAGTATACCCGGGTGGATGAGATCGTAGAATTCGCCAAGCGAATCGGCGCGAAAAAGATCGGCATTGCCACCTGCATGGGGCTCATTGAAGAGAGCCGGATCTTTGCCAAAATTCTCCGCCTTCACGGCTTCGAAGTCTACAGCGCCCTGTGCAAGGTGGGTTCGGTGAACAAAACCGATATCGGCGTCCAGGAGGAATACACCTGTGTCACCGGCAACGTGATGTGCAACCCCATCCTGCAGGCGAAGCTTCTCAACAAGCAGAAGGTAGATCTAAACGTAGTGGTGGGTCTGTGCGTCGGCCATGACAGCCTATTTTATAAGTACGCCAACGGCCTTTCCACTACCCTCATCACCAAGGACCGGGTGCTGGCCCACAACCCTGTGGGCGCCCTATATCAAACCAAAGCCTACTACAAGCGCCTGCTGACTGACCCCAACGAGGCACCCCCCAGCCAGCCGGCAGGAGGAGGGACGCCCCTATGAAACAACGGATTTATCTGCTGCTGCCGGTGCTCTCCCTCGGGGCCGCCGCACTGCTGGCTGCGCTGCTCCCCAACTCTTCAAAGCACCCAGTGGCCGCCCACCCCTATTTTACCTGGCTGCTTCTGGTGGGGTTGGTGGTTTACATCATCCTCCTTTTGGTCAACCTTCCCAGGGCCAAGGGGCGGGAAAAACTGACCCATCACGCCCCCTTTTTGGCTGGGGCTGTGCTCTTTCTCAATGTGCTGAATCTGCTCACTGCCAAGGCAGCGGTGCTCCCGGTGCTGTACTTCCCCTCCCTGGACCGGGTGGTGGGTACGCTCTTTGAAGATTACCAGCTTATCGCCAAGTGCGTGGGGTATTCCGCCGGGATCCTGGTGGCCGGTGTGTTGGGCGGCGCCGTTGTGGGCTTCTTCATGGGCACCGGCGTGGGCTTTAATAAAAAGATGAGCTACTGGCTTTCCCCCATCATCCGGGTTCTGGGCCCCATGCCCTCCACCGCCTGGATTCCTCTGGTGCTGGTGGCCTTCCCCTCGGCCCGGTCAGCCAGCGCCTTTCTCATCGGCTTGGCCGTTTGGTTCCCCACAGTGGTGATGACCGCCAGCGGCATTTCTAATGTGCGTAACGCCTATTTTGAGGTCTCCTCCACCCTGGGTGCTAACACCTTCTGGCGAATCTTTAAGGTAGGTGTCCCTGCGGCCATGCCCCATGTTTTCCTGGGTCTCTTTAACGGCCTGTGCTCCTCCTTCATCACCCTGATGACCGCCGAAATGATCGGCGCCAAATACGGCATCGGCTGGTACGTCAACTGGCAGAAAGAGATGATGGCCTACGCCAACGTCTACGCAGGGCTTATCGTCATCGCTGTGCTCTTCTGCGTCATCATCACGCTGCTCTTCCGGTTCCGCGACCGGGTCCTCACCTGGCAAAAGGGGGTTATCAAATGGTAGGCGAAATCAAAATCCAAGGCATCCGCAAGGTTTTTCACCAGGCAGACGGCCAAGAGGTCCACGCCCTCAACGGTGTTGACCTGGACATTGCCCCCGGGGAGTTTATCTCCCTCATCGGTCCCTCGGGCTGCGGCAAGTCCACCCTGCTGCGGCTGCTGGCCGGCCTGGACCGGCCCACAGCGGGCTCCATCTATCTGGATGGCGATCTGGTCACCAAGCCCAAATACGACCGGGGCCTGGTCTTTCAGGACCCCACCCTGTTCCCCTGGCTGAACATTCGGGATAATATCGCCTTTGGCCTGAAGGCACGGAAAATCTATAAGTCCCAAAAGGACTCCGTGGCGGAGTATATCGACATGGTGGGGCTCACAGGCTTTGAAAAGTCTTTCCCCCACCAGCTCTCCGGCGGCATGTGCCAGCGGGCCTCGCTAGCCCGGGCCCTCATCGGCCACCCAAAGGTTTTGCTGTTGGATGAGCCCCTGGGTGCGCTGGACGCCTTCACCCGCATGAACATGCAGGATGAGTTGCTGCGCATCCGCCGGGAGAAAAATATGACCATGGTTATGGTCACCCACGATGTGGACGAGGCCGTCTACCTCTCCGACCGAATTGTGGTCATGTCCCCCCGGCCGGCCAAGGTGGAAAAAGTGGTCTCCGTGTCCCTGAGCCAACCCAGAGACCGAAACAACCCGGAGTTTATCCGGCTCCGCAGCGAGATTTTGAAGATTCTGCACTACGCCGGCAAGGAAGCTGACGTGGATTACTACATTTAATCTTTATGAGAAAGGGAGTTTTTCACATGAATTGCAAACGACTGATCGCCGGGGCCACCGCCCTGATTCTGGCCCTTAGCCTGGCCGCCTGCGGCACCGATACCACCGCAGAGGAAACCCAAGAGACCTCCGCTCCCATCGGCGACGACTACGTTCTAAAGGTTGGCGAGACGGTGGGCGCTCTGTGCCACGCTCCCCTCCAGGTGGCCATGGAACTGGGTTACCTGGACGAGGAAGGCATCAACTGGGAGCGCGTGGACTTTGGCAGCGGCGATATCCAGGCCGCCCTGGGTGCCGGCACCATCGACGCAGGTTTTGGCCTCATCGGCAAGTTCATCCAGCCCATTGAAAACGGTCTAAACATGGTGGTCACCTCCGGCATGCACACCGGCTGCACCAAAATTCTGGTGAAAAAGGACGCTGGTATTTCCTCTGTGGCAGAGCTGAAGGGAAAGACCATCGGCGTCAGCTCCCTGGCCGGTTCTGAGGCCGTCACCGCCAAGCGAGCTCTAAACGCCGCCGGCGTGGATATTTCTGCCGATAGCGGCGAGGTCACCTTCGTGGTCTACTCCACCACGGACCTGCCTGTAGCCCTGGAAAACGGCGCCATTGACGCCATCGCCGTGCCCGATCCCGTGGCCACCACCGCAGAAAAAGAATACGACCTGCTGGCTCTGCTGGACACCGCCGTGGATGAGCCCTATGCCGGCGAATACTGCTGCATCAGCTTCGTCTCCGCCGAGGTCGCCGAAGAGCACCCGGAGATTGCCGCCGCCTTCACCCGAGCCGTTCTGAAAGGGGCCGTCTACGTGGCCAATCACCCGGAAGAGACCGCTCAGCTCCAAATTGACAAAGAGTATGTCAGCGGGGATGTGGACCTGAACACAGAAATTCTCAAGAGCTATCAGTTCATCCCCAGCGTTCAGGGTGGCTATGACGCCCTGGACAACGTGGCCAGAGACCTGCAAGACATCGGTGTGCTCAAGGCCGAAACCGACATCGACGCCATGATTGAGCGCTCCTTTGCGTTCTTTGAGGGCGTCCCCGATTCCTACACCCTGGAGGGAGAAACCTTCACCCCCGTGGAGTCGTAATCCCCTTCCTTTCCAAAAATGGACCCAGCTGCCCAGCAGAGAAGGTGCTTCTCTGCTGGGCAGCGCCCTTTTCCGGCGTAGGCGAGGTTCTCCCGTCTCCTCTTTACCAAACCCCATCCCGTTCGGGCTCCCCTTCTCTCCGGCACAAAAGCCAGCCGGCACAGAGCAGCAGCAGGAAGTTTCCATTCTGCCCCAGCACCCAAAGGCCCAGCCCG
Organism: Evtepia sp.; assembly: GCA_048184675.1. Lineage (GTDB taxonomy): Bacteria > Bacillota > Clostridia > Oscillospirales > Oscillospiraceae > Evtepia. Next base: position 19,867 of record DBEYYM010000053.1, read on the forward strand.
GCCATCCCCACGGCCAGGGTTTTGGTCAGTAAATTTCCCCATCTCTCCCCCGTATCCAGCCCGCCCCACCAGGAGAGGGCCGCCCGAAACACCCGTCCTCCATCCAGTGGTCCCGCAGGCAGAAGGTTAAACACCCCCAAAGCCAAACTCACCCCTGTGAGCAGATAGGCGTCAATCCCGCCAAAATGCCGGCCCCAAGCAGCCGCCCCCATGGCCAGCACCAGGCTGGCAGCAGGCCCGGCCAGGGCCACAATGCACTCTTCCCCATAGGAGAACACGCGCTCCCGCCGGGGCTGGATCACCGCCCCCACCCCGGTCAGAGAGCAGCGGGCGACCCGGCCCCCTAAGGCTCGTATGGCCGCCACATGACCCAGCTCGTGAACCACCATCGCCACTGCCGCCCAAAACAACAGCCGAAGGGACGCCGCCAGCAGCAGCGCCCCTAAAACCAGCCAAAATCCGCCGGTGCTATGTATCTTTCTCTTCGCCATTCTCCCCTCCTTCTGCCGTCTGGTCCGGGGCTGTCTCCTGGGTCTGCTCCGGCGCCGAAGGTTCCGCCTCCTCTTGGGGGAACACCCCAGACCATAAGGACCGGAAGGTCTCCACCGCTGGCTCGCCCTTAGAGAAGGACTCTCCCACCTGGGCAAACACCGCCTGGAAATCCGTATCCGATCGCACCAACGCCCCCACCGTTGAGGACAGCTGGGACACCGGCCCCAAATCCAGCCCGCGCCCAACAAAGACCACACCGAAGAGAACCAAGCAGACCACCAGCTGTCTCAGCCGGCGTTTTTCTCCCTTGGAAAGGCCATCCTTCTGCCGTCGCTTTTTCCTTGTCCTTTCCCCTGCCATAGCCATGTCCTCCTTTCCACGCTTGTTTACTCTATCTCTATGGCCCGGCCTCTGTAAATA
>DBEYYM010000054.1:0-47536 GCA_048184675.1 Evtepia sp.
GACCTTTCGCACCATCGTTCGCACAGGCAGCTTTCTCCAGGCGGCAACCGTTTTGGGGTATACCCCCTCCACCATCACCTTTCAGATCCGGCAGTTGGAGCAGGAGCTATCCATCCAATTATTTGAAAAAATCGGGCGAAAAATGGTTTTGACCGAAGCGGGAGCCCATATTCTCCCCATCGTAGACGATATTCTCCGCTCCTGCGATGCCCTGTCCAGTTACGGAAAAGATCTGCAGGAGATCCAGGGCACGCTGACGGTGGCAATGCCAGAACCTTTGCTGATCTACCGGGCCCAAGAGATCCTGCGCCGCTTTCGGGAACAAGCACCCAAGGTGAAGCTCTTTGTGACCATCTGCAACTGCAATCGGGTGCGAGATGACCTTCTCGCCGGCAGCATCGACATTGGGCTGCATTACGATATCTGCCCAGCACACCCTTCCCTTCAGCTCCGCCCCATCGGGGCACACCAGGCAAGTCTCGTGGCCTATCCGCAGCTGCCGGAGACAGAGCGGGATTTCATCACCCCCAATCAGGTGAAGCAGGTTCCCCTCATCAGTTACTATACTGGCAGCGTTTTTCAGGAAACCATTGAGCAGTATTTGAAAGAAAAGAATATCGCTATGACAACCTCTATGGAGCTGTGGAGCTTAGAGGCCATCAAAAAGAACGTCATGAATCAGCTTGGGGTCGCCTATCTGCCCCGAGATTCCGTAGCGGAAGAACTCAAAGTAGGAACCCTAATCCAACTTCCGCTGGAGCTTACCGATACCACAGTGAACATGGTTTGTGAGTACCACAAAAACAAATGGATCAGCCCACAGATGTCCCTCTTCCTGTCACTGATAGACCAAGCACTGTGAGTATACCTGAAAGAGTTGCTTTCCGTGGATTCCAGACCTAAGGTAAGATCCCGTTCCCCCTAAGAAGGCCCTCATTTTTCCAGTATCTTTCTGTTCCAGTCATACTGGGACTTTGCGCTTGTACTTCCTGCAGCGCCCGTGCTATAATGGAATGAAATTTAGGGCTTTGTATCCCGTAGGAGGTCATGATGTATGAAAAAGAGAGTATTCTGCTGCCTGCTCACCATCGTAATGCTGGTAGCTCTCATGCCAACTGCCCTGGCGGCGGGGAATACGGTGGATTTTAATGGACACCGCTATGAGAGAATTGACCAAAGCATGACATGGGCAGAGGCCAAGGCCTACTGTGAAACGCGCGGCGGCCACCTGGCCACCATTACCTCTCCAGAGGAACAAAATGTAGTGGAATCTGTCCTGCAGGGCGGAAATAAGAACAACTATTGGCTTGGCGCTTACCGCACCCAAGAAAACACCTTTGCCTGGGTAACAGGAGAGGATTTTAACCAGTATACCCACTGGGATCAGGGTGAGCCCAACAATTACATAAACAAAGGGGAAAACAGTGTTCACATCTTCCGGGTGTCTGAGCCCTTTAAGGGACACAGTCAGGTGGGATATTGGAATGATGTCCCTGATGAGGGCGAACAGGACTTCTTTGCCCTGGAAAAGTTTGGTCTGGTGTGTGAATATGATTACATTGCCTCCAACTGGGCGCAGACTGAACTGCAAAAGGCAGATGATTTGGGACTGATCCCGGATGCGCTAAAAAATGCAGATTTAACCAGACCCATCACCCGTTTGGAGTTTGCCGCCGTTTCGGTCAAAACTTATGAAAAGATATCCGGTACCCAGGCGCTGCCTGCTACCATCTCCCCCTTCACAGACTGCAACGATTTAGAGGTCCTGAAAGCCTATAACCTGGGTGTAACCAATGGGATCTCCCCCACTACCTTCGGCCCCAATACCTTGCTGGACCGGGAGCAAGCGGCGACCATGCTGACCCGTGTATTTAAGAGGGCTACGATGCCTGGCTGGACCTTATCGGCGGACGCGGCTTTCCCCCTTACATACCAAAAGCCTACTCCTTTTGCTGATGACGCGGATATCTCTAACTGGGCAAAGGACAGTGTCTACTTTATGGCTGCCAATGGGATCATCGGCGGTGTCGGGAATAACAAGTTTGCCCCCAAGAACGTTACGCCCACCGACGAAGCAAATCAATATGCCAATGCCACCCGGGAACAGGCTTTGGCCATTGCAGTGCGTATGGTAGATCATTTGAAGTAACAAAATATAATTTCGTATCACAAAAACCGTAGATCTCTCTTCTGGCAGAGGATCTACGGTTTTTCTTTCTGGCCGAACAGAAGCTTCTGGATCTGCCGCAGATCCGTAATTTGGTACGTCACAGGATATCCAATGCTCTGAGGCAATTTTTTGGGGTTATACCAACAGCAGTCCAGACCAACTCTGCCGGCCCCAGCCATATCGGCTTGGAGGCTGTCTCCCACCATCAGGACTTCCCGGGAAGACAGCTGGCAGCGGGCCAGGCATGCTGTAAAAAAGCGGCGGTCCGGTTTCTCTACCCCCAAGGCATCTGATACAAACAGATCGGTGAAACAGGCCAAGAGACCCGCCTTTTTCAACCGGGCCCGCTGCACCTCTAGAAAGCCGTTAGAGGCTGCATACAGCGCCACCTTTCCGCTCAGCTGGACCAACACCTGCTGTGCAAAGGGCTCCATTTCCACTTCCTCTGCCAGCTTTTGGACAAAGGTTTCCTGAAAAAGAGTGCGCTTTTCCGGGCTGTGGTAGTGTCCGGTCATCTGCTCGGCTCGGGCGGTCAGCACTTCCTCAATGGTGAGCAGCCCAGCCTTTTGCTGCCCCCACAGCTCTTCATCGATCTGGTGGAAGAGGGCATAGGCTTGGTCGCTGTAAGGAAAGGCGCAAACCTGAAAGGTCTTCTCCAATGCGTTGCGGCCACACAGCGCGTAACTAAAAATGGTGTCATCGAGATCAAAGAATATCGCCTGATACATGTGATGTTCTCCCTGTCTGTCACACGATGGAAACAGCGCGAGCGGAAACCCGTTCGCGCTGTTTTACGGTCTTTATGGTTCTCCCAGCAGCTGCCGGGCCATGGTTTTTAAGTCCAGTCCACTGGTCTCTTCCACCCGCTTCCGCCAAGCAGGGGGAAAGGCCTCCGCGCCACTGTAAGCACCGCAGAGATTGCCGCAGATAGCGCCGTTGGTATCTGCGTCATCCCCGGCGTTGATGGCTGCCAGGACGCCGTCGGCCCCCTGGCCCCCTGTGGCATAAAAGGCGCCAAAGGCAATGGGGATAGACTCATAAGACATCATACTGGCGCCGAAAATTCCCACCAGTTCATCCAAAATCTGGCGGATCGTTTCCTGCCCAGCTTGGTCTACAATGGTCTCCACCAGCCGCAGGCGGCGAGAGAGCAGCGGGGCCGTCACATCTGCCCCCAGTTTTTCTCCATAGGCAGCGCCGTCTACGGCCGCCCGGAGAACGTCCAGGGGGGAATATCCTCCATGAACGCCCAGGGAAACCCCTGCTGCTACCGCGCAGGCAGCAGCCACTGCAGGCTTGCTGCCGTGGCTGGGCAAAGAGGACGCCGCCGCCATTTCCAAGCATTTACCCAAGTCACTGTGATACCGAATGCCAATGGGAGCCACCCGCATGGCGCTGCCGTTGGTGACCCCTTGTGAGGCGGTCTCCTTGGGATCTCGCCCGGCGATGAGGGCCTCCAGATAGCGGCGGGTGGAGGGCCCAATCACAGTGCTCTCCAGCATCTTTTGGCGGATGGCCCAGGCTTTCATAGCGTCGTTAAACGCAGACTCGGAAAAGCCACCGTGGTCGATGATCACCTGGCTGAGGATGACACTTTCCATGGTGTCATCGGTGATCTCCCCGGCTTTCAGGTCTCCGTGATAGGTTTGCACCGCCTTCTGGGGCTCTAGGAAATCCTGAATATAACCATAGGTCTCCGTAATTTGCTGCCGGGTCAAAAAGGACGCGGGCATGCCCATGGCGTCTCCAATGGCGCCGCCCACCAAGGCGCCGTATGCTCTGTTAAACATGGCTCTCTTCCTCCAGTTTCCAAAATCCGTGGGGGCCGTGCACCTGGACTGTTTTGGCCGCACACTGGGCCGCCAATTCGATCCCCTCCCGCAGGGTCTTTCCATAGGCAAACGCATAGAGCAGCGCCCCTGAAAAGCTATCCCCTGCTCCCGTGGTATCTACCGGGGTGCAGGGCACGGAGGAATAGGCAAAGGTCTCCCCTGGCGCATAGACCACGCCCCCCTGGGCTCCTTGCTTTAGGACCAGCGTCTTTCCTGCCCCCACCAGGTCCTCTACCACGCCCAGGCCGCCCAGCATTTCCAGCTCGCTTTCATTGGGTGTGAGCACTTGGCTAATGGCTAGGGCCCGTTGCAGTAAATGGGGCGGGATATCCCCCACCAAGGGGCTGGGGTCAAAGAGGAGTTTTGCGCCGTGAGCGTGCAGCTCTTCTAGGCAGCTCATAATCGCCTCTCCGTCCTCACTGAGCAAATAGTACCCGGTCACCCCCACCCAGCTGGGGGAAGCGGCGCGCAGCTTTTCTGCCAGCGCTGGAGGGAAGATCTCCTCCATCCCTTTTCGGGTCAGAAAGGTCCGCTCTCCGTCCGGCTCTGAAAAAACCAGACAGGTTCCCGTCACACCTTGCATATCCCAAAAGAAGCGGGAGGATAAGCCATGGTCCCGACAGTACGCCCGGATCTCATCCCCAGTCTGATCGCTGCCCACACTAGAGACCACATGACAAAGTCCACCCAAATTGTGAATGGTAGCCGCCATATTCACCGCGCAGCCCCCCACAAAGGCCTCTTCGGTGGAAAAATACCCGTCCTGGCCCCGGTGAGGCCAACTTTCCACAGAGAAATACCGGTCTAGGAGCAGACCGCCAAAGAGAATGATCTCACGGTTCACAGGTCAGTCCTCCAGACGAATCGCTGCATCAGCAGGCCAGTGGAGAACCACTTGCTCTCCCTTTTGATGGGGCCGCTGGCTGGCGGAAGACCGCTCCTCTGTGAGCACTTCCATAGCCCCGCAGCGAACCCGGAAGGAAGTGGTGCTGCCGGAGTAGACCACAGATTCTACGATCCCCCGCAGGCCCTCGCCCTCCCGGGACATTTCGATTTTTTCCGGGCGCACAGCATAGCTGACTTGCTCTCCCGGTGCGCCGTCTACTGCAGGAATGGTGAGGGGGCCATGTTCTGTCTCCAACGTGACCTGCTCCCCTTCTGCGGCCTGGACTTTACCGGCAAAAAAGTTTGCCTTGCCCAAGAAGCTGGCTACAAAGCGGTTTTTGGGGTGCTCATACACCTCCGCCGGAGAGCCGGTTTGCTCAATGATGCCGTTGTTCATCACCACAATGGAATCGGAGAGGGTCATGGCCTCCTCCTGGTCATGGGTGACAAAGAAGGTGGTAACACCGCACTCCTCCAGAATGCGGCGGAGCTCGGCCTGCATTTCCACCCGGAGCTTTTTATCCAAAGCACTCAGGCACTCGTCCAGAAGAAGGACCCGGGGACGAATCACCAGAGCCCGGGCCAAGGCCACGCGCTGCTGCTGACCACCGGAGAGCTGCCGGGGTTTGCGGTTGGCATACTCCTCCATGTGAACCATTTCCAAAGCTTCCCGAACTCGGGTTTTCAGCTCCTCCCCCTTCACCTTCTGCTGCTCCAGGCCATAGGCCACATTTTGATACACCGTCATGTGAGGAAAAAGGGCATAGCTCTGGAAAACCATGCCAATGCCCCGCTTGTGGACGGGGGTAGCACGGACCGAGGCGTTGTCAAAGAGGATATCCCCCTCCTGGGGGACCTCAAACCCCGCAATCATCCGCAGGGTGGTGGTCTTTCCACAGCCGGAGGGGCCCAGGATAGAGGTCAAGGTTCCGTCAGACACGGTGAGGTTGATGTGGTCCACCACCGTGTTGCTGCCATAAACCTTTGTCAAATTTTTTAGGGTGACTTCAGACATTCTTTTTGTTCCCTCCGATCATCCCCAGGAACGTTTTGCCCATGATGAGGCCCACCACAGCCAAGCACAGCAGAGAGATGCCAATAATCACCGTGGAGATGGCGTTAATCTCTGGCGTGAAGCCAAACTTGATGGAGCTCTGGATTTCAATGGGCAGTGTTGATACCCCTGCGGGCATCAAGAAATAGCTGATGGGGAAATTGTCAAAGCTAATCATAAAGGACAGGAACCCCCCCGCCACAATGGCCGGAGCCAGGGCCGGGAAGGTCACCCGCCGGAAGGTAGTCCAGGCAGTGGCCCCCAGGGAGGCACTCATGTCCTCCAGGGTCTGATCCAGCGATTGGACTCTGGCCTCCAGCACCAACAGAGTATAGGGCAGGGAGATCACAATGTGACCGGCCAGAACGAAAAAGAGGTTCTTTTCCAGGTCCACCGCCCGAATCATCAGCAGCAGAGACAAGCCCAAAATGAGCCAGGGAATGCTCATGGGCATCATCACAAAGCTCCGGGCCAGCTGCTTTCCCCTGTTTTTCAGCGCCTGGTGACCCAGGATGAAAAGGGTGCCCAGCACCATGCACACCAGCCCCGTCACCAGAGCCAGCAGGAGAGAGTTCCGGGTGGCCGTCAGCAGAACTTGGTCCTGGGCCAGCTCCTGGTACCACTTGAGAGTGAAGGAAAAGGGTAGAGAATTGTAGCGGGACTCATTGAAGCCCATAACCATCAGCACCAGGATGGGGACATACAGATACAGCAGGGCCAGCAAAACAAAGACCTTGCTTCCAAGATTCTTTCTCATACGTCATACCGCCTTCCCCACTTGCTGATGGCCATCATGCTCAGCAGGACCAGAGCTAGGAGCAGGAAGGCAATGGCTGCCCCAAAGTTCCAGCCATACAGCTCAGTAAACTGGTCCTCGATGACGGTGCCGATGACGGTGCCGTTGGTGCCCCCCAAAATCCGGGGCTCTACGAAGGTACCCAGGCAGGGCACAAAGACAATGAGAATGCCGGAGACCACACCTGGCATGGAAGCCGGGAAGATGACCCGGCGGAAGGTGGTGGTCTTGGTGGCGCCTAGGCTGGCGCTGGCCTCCAGCATGGCGTCGTCCATCCGCTCCAGAGCCATATAAATCGTGATCACCATATACGGGAAGTAAGCGTGGACCAGGCCGATGATCACCGCCGCCTGGGTGTACAGGATGCCCAGGGTATCCCCTGAAGAAAGGCCCAAGGCCCCCAGGAGGCGGTTGAGAACACCGCCGTCCTGGAGGAAGATGAGCCAGCTATACACCCGCACCAGCTGGTTGGTAAAGAAGGGGATGATAATCAGCACCAGGATGATCCCCCGTGCGCCTTTCAGTTTTTTGGCCAGAATATAGGCCAGGGGGTAAGCGATCAGCAGGCAAAAAACCGTCACCAACACCGACCCCACAATGGTGCGCCAGGTCAGCTTCAGATACATGCTCTTTGAAAAAAAGCGGAGGTAATTGGCAAAGGTAAACCCTGAGCCGTCATCGGCCTGCACACTGTAAAAGAGCATGATAAGCAGCGGCAGCACCGTAAAGATCAGCAGCCAACCCACTGCAGGCAGGGTCAGCAGGCGGCGTTTTTTATGTTCCAAGAGAATTCCTCCCCGTCACATATCCCGTTTGTATAGGGGGTATCTGTGAAATCAGCTTGCCTTTACTTCGGTCCACAGCTCAGCCCAGGCGGACTTGGTGGCATCATCCAGATAGGTCATAAAATACAGGCGGTTCAGGGATGCCTCGTCCATGCCGCAGTCGGCAACGTACTCGGGATCCAGGGCTTCTGCTGCTTCCTGGTTGGTGGGAGCGGGGCCGCCGGTGGAAGCCCAGGTGTACTGCACATCCTTGCTGAGCATGTAGTTGATAAACGCATAGGCCAGCTCTTCGTTCTGAGAGCCAGAGGCGATGGCCCAGTTATCCACCCAGCCGATGGCGCCGTCTTCAGGTACCACAAAGGCGATGGGCTCGCCCTCGTTCTTCATGGTTGCAGCCTGGCCAGACCACATCATGCCAAACTCAATCTGGCCGCCGGCAAAGAGCTTGGAAAACTCATCGCCAGTCTGCCAATAGGTGCGGTTCAGAGCCTTCTGCTGGATGAGCAGGTCCTTGATGGCATCCAGATCAGAGGGGTTGGCGGGATCCTGGCCCAGAACAATGGCAGCGGCCATAACGGCATCGTTATAGTCGTCCCGGATGGTGATCTTACCGGCATACTGCTCATCAAAGAGGCTGGCCAGGGTGGTGGGTGCCTCGCTCATAAGGTCCGTGTTGTAGGCAATGGCAGTGGAGCCCCAAACGAAGGGAACGGCATACATCTTGCCGTCCTCGCCCACGCACTCGGCCTGGGTCTGGAACCGCTCATAAAGGCTGGAGAAATTGTCCAGCTTAGAGGTGTCGATCTCCTTCAGCAGGCCAGCCTCAATGGCGGCGGGCAGAATGGTGCAGTTGGGCAGGCACACATCGATGGTGCCCTCGGAGGCAGTCTTCAGGGAGGTCAGTAGCTGCTCCTCGCTCTCCATATAGGTATTGACGATTTCACAGTTGTACTCCTCCTCAAAGGCGGCCATCAGCTCCTCGTCGTCAGAGGCGTAATCCTTCCAGTTGACCACATACAGCTTGGTCTTTTCCCCGCTCTCGCCGTTGGAAGCAGAGGAATCGTCGCCGCCGCAAGCGGCCAGGCCCACGACCATGACCAGAGACAGGAGCCCTGCTCCGGCACGCAGTAAAAAGTTTCTTTTCATCATTTTTTCTCCTTGTTGTTTCATTTTTTATCAACCTACGTTGATTTGGCACAGTTTCATAGCGGAAAGGGCATTTTCGTGGCTTTCCGGGGTGACGCCGGCACAGCAGTCTGACCAGACGGTAATGGGGATCTCCCAGAGATGGGACTTGAGACATAGGGCGTTGGAAATGACGCAGATATCTGTGCACAGGCCAACCAGCTCAATGGCGTCATAGCTGCCGGCAGCAGCAAACTTGCAGAGCTCTGTGGAGCCGAAAGTGGGCTTATCAATGACAGCCACAGTCTTCCCCTCCCCTGCTTTTTGGATCTCGGGGTGGATCTCCCAGCCCGGCGTTCCCTGAACGCAGTGAACCACCGGCAGGTTTCGCCCTTCCTGAGTTTCCAGGTAGTTTTCCTGGTGCGTGTCTCTGGTATAGACCACATCTCCTGGAAAGGCTTGAATCTTTTGGGCCACGGCCGGGACAATGGCTTCCGCCTCCGGGGTGCCTAAAGCGCCGGAGATAAAATCGATCTGCATATCGATGACCACCAGCAATTTTTTCATCCGCTCTTCTCCCTCCTTCCTTGACGCAATTTGATTTATTATAACACCAGAATACCCAGGTGTAAAGTCCATTGTCAATACTCTTTTTCGCAAATGGAAAAAATACGCCGCCTGAAAAAACAGGCGGCGTATTTTGTTCCGTTATCGTGTGCTCTTGTCGTAGGGAATGCCCTCTGCCTTTGGTGCCCGGGAATTCTTGGAAGTGAATGCCAGGACGATTAAGGTGATGAGATAGGGGAGCATTCGATAGAAGTGGGCGCTGATGCCAATGTTGGCCAGGAGATAAACCCCATCGCCGTTGATGTCGATGCTGGAATAGCTGGCAGCAATGCACTTGAACAAACCAAAGAGCAAAGAAGCACCGGCAATGTTCAAGGGCTTCCAGTTGCCGAAAATCATAACAGCCAGGGCCAGGAAGCCGAACCCAGCCACGTCACCGTTGGAGGTGCAGTTGGCAGTGGTCAGGGAGTAGACGAAACCGCCCATGCCGGCCAGGGCACCGGAAATGGTGGTACCGATATAACGCATCTTGTATACGTTGATGCCCAAGGAATCTGCAGCCTGAGGATTTTCACCGCAGGAACGCAGCCGCAGGCCAAACTTCGTCTTATACAGGATGATGGCCAGGACGACAAAAAGGAGAATACAGAGATAGGTAGCCAGATAGGTCCGGTGGATGAAGGTATCCCCTAAGAAGCCCATGCTGTCTGTGTTCCCATAGCCAAACATGGTCTTTTTAATCATAAACCAACTGGCTGCGTCACCCTCGGCCATTTGCAGGGTGTTCTGGTTGGCGATGATCCGGATGAAGAAGAGGACCAGCGCAGGGGCCATCAGGTTCAGAGCCGTGCCGCCGATGGTCTGGTCAGCCCGCAAGTTAATGGAGGCGAAGGACAGCAGCAGGGAGAAGATGGCACCCAGGATGGCTGCCACCAGCATAGCCAGCATCTCCATCCCCTGCAGAGTGGCCCAGTCCTTTGCCGCATAAGCTTCGGCAAAAAGCGCAGAGCCCTGCATGGTCCGCACAAAGAGAACCCCGATAAAGGCGCCAAAGATCATAATACCTTCCAGGGCCAGGTTGATGATACCGCTTCGCTCTGCGAAGACGCCGGCCAGAGCCACGATCATCAGGGGGACTGCATAAATCAGTGTCTGTTGGATCAAAAATGTCATGCGTCTTCGCCTCCTTTCGCGGGTTCTCCATTGGGCAGCAAGCCCTCTCCAGTGCCGGTTTCGGGTGGGATAGGTGCTGCAGTGGTCTTCGCCCGGGCCTTTTTCTTTTTCCGGCCACTGATGAGCATTTTAATGACCAGGGAGAAGGCGCTTAGATAGACGATGGTAGCGATGATCACGTCGGTGATATACTCGTTGTACGCCGTCAGATTGGTCAGCTGCAGGCCGGCAATATCCAGCATGGACATAAAGCAGCCGGTGAAGATCACACCGATGGGATGGTTCACCGCCAACAGGGCCACAGGGATGCCGTTAAAGCCGGCGTCGGGCAGAGACTGGTAAGTGGACCAGTAGAACTCCGTGTTGCCGGAGAGATAGTACAGCGATGCGCCGGCAGCAGCCAGGGCGCCGGCAATGGCCATGGACAGGACAATGTTGCGCTTATCCTGAATTCCGGCGTACCGGGCAGCGTGGCGGTTAGCGCCGCAGGCTTTGAGCTGATAGCCCAAGGTGGTCTTGCTCATCATAATGTACATGAGAATGGCAATCACAATGGCGATGACAATGCCCATGTTGATCTGGGAATTGGGGAAGATCTTATCCAGCCCCATTTTGGGGGTAGCCACGCCGTTGAACGTGGTCTTGTAGATATAGCCGGACTTGGTGTTCTCCACCACGTTTTTGAAGTTACTGATATCGAACATCCAGGTAACCAGGTTGGCAGCCAACCAGTTGGTCATAATACAGGCCAGCACCTCGTTGATGTTCAGGAAGGCCTTCAGCAGGCCAGGGATGGCACCCCAAACTGCGCCAGCCACACAGCCGCCCAAAAATGCGATGATCCAAATGAGACCAGTGGGAACAGACTCCGAAGGAATTCCCAGAGCCAGCATCAGGGTGGCCAACGTGCCCATCAGGTACTGACCGGGGGCACCGATGTTAAACAGACCGGTCTTAAAGGCCACTGCCACAGAAAGACCTGTCATAATCAGAGGCGTAGCTCGGAAGAGCATGTTGCCGATGTTGGTGGGGTTAAAGCCAAAGGTCAGTGCGCCCGCCGCGTCACGGCCGGTGCTGAAAATACCGGCAAAGATCAGCCGGATTCCGTCCCAGGCGCTGGCAGGGGTAATGGTGTCGCTGGTCATTCCCACAATCAAGACGATGACACAGCCCACCAGCAGGCCGATGATGATGGAGAGGATAGAGGCCAAAATGGACCGGGTGGCATCCTTTTTCATCAGTTGAGACATCCGAGATTTCATTCTGCCCCACCCCCTTTCTCGGTTTTCTTGGCGCCGGCCATATAGAGGCCCAGCTCCTGTACGTTGGTCTTTTTGGGATCCAGCTCGCCCACGATTTCGCCCTCATAGAGCACCAGGATCCGGTCAGACAAGCTCATAACCTCGTCCAGTTCCAGAGAGACCAGCAGGACGGCCTTGCCTCTGTCCCGCTCTGCCACCAGCTGTCCGTGGATGTATTCGATGGCACCCACGTCCAAGCCACGGGTGGGCTGAACGGCAACAATGAGGGGCTTATCCCGGTCTACCTCCCGGGCGATGATAGCCTTTTGCTGGTTGCCGCCAGACATACTGCGGGCCGTGGTAATGGGGCCCTGACCGCTGCGGACATCATATTGCTCGATGAGAAGCTCGGCGTAAGAGCGGACCTCATCGTTTTTAATAAAGCCCATTTTCTGGAACCGGGGCTCCTGGAACCGCTGGAGGACCAGGTTTTGCTCCAGGGTAAAGTCCAGAACCAGGCCGTGTTTGTGCCGGTCTTCTGGGATATGGCTGATATTTTTCAGTCGTTTGTTGATGGAAGCGTGGGAGATCTCCTCTCCGCAGAGGGTGATTTTTCCGCTGGAGCACTTCTCCAGACCAGTGAGGCCATAGATCAGCTCACTTTGTCCATTGCCGTCGATGCCGGCCAGGCAGACGATCTCCCCTGCCCGAACCTGAAAGCTGACGCCCTGAACGGCGTCCTTCTTGTGCAGCTTGGAGGGAACGTGGAGGTTCTCCACCTCTAGGATCACGTCTCCGGGCTTTGCCTCGCTTTTGGTGACCTCTAGCTGAACCGGGCGGCCCACCATCATGTTGGACAGGGACTGCTTGTCGGTTTCCTTGGTCTCCACCGTGCCGATATACTTCCCTTTGCGCAGAACGGAGACCCGGTCAGCCACGGCCATGATCTCGTTGAGCTTATGGGAAATGAACAGGATAGACTTTCCCTCTGCAGTCAGGTTTTTCATAACCTGCATGAGTTCGTCAATCTCTTGGGGCGTAAGCACGGCGGTGGGCTCGTCAAAGATCAGGATCTCGTTATCCCGATAGAGCATCTTCAAAATTTCCACCCGCTGCTGCATGCCCACGCTGATGTCCTCTACCTTGGCATCCAGGTCGATCTTCAGGCCGTAGCGCTGGGAGAGCTCTGTTACCTTCCGGCGGGCTTCCTTTTTCTGGAGGAACCCTAGTTTGGTGTCTTCCGCGCCCAGGATGATATTATCCAGAACCGAAAAGACTTCAATCAGCTTAAAATGTTGGTGGACCATGCCGATGCCCAGCGCCGTGGCATCATTGGGGCTGTTGATGGTCACTGGTTTGCCTTCCTTCCGGATCTCGCCGGCCTCCGGCTGATACATGCCGAAGAGAATCGACATCAGCGTCGATTTTCCCGCGCCATTTTCCCCCAACAGCGCGTGGATCTCTCCTTTTTTCAGCTGGAGTGTGATGTCGTCATTGGCCTTGATCCCGGGAAACTCCTTGGTAATGTGAAGCATTTCGATCACATACTGGGGAGCATTGTCCATGCCGTCACCTGCTTTCCTCTCTTTTCTCGGCCACGAGTTGGCCATAATATGGGCTTATTATAATAGCTGCGACAAAAACTTGCAAGGTTCTGCAAGTTTTTTAATACGAAATTCATAGGAAAAGAGAGGAAGGACTTTGTCCTTCCTCTCTTAGAAAACCAATATTTGGGATTTAACGGGATCAGATGATGTTCAGGGTCAGGTTAGACCACTCCTGATCCATGCCGGTCTCATAGTCGTTGTCCACGGTCAGAGTGCCGTCCTTGATGCTCTGGAAGAGCTCCTCGTACTGCTCGACGGTGTAGTTGGTCAGGCTCCAGGTCTCGGTAGGCAGGCCCACGGAGTCCACTTCTGCACCCAGGGAGGTGCCGGTGCCGCCGATTTCGGAGAAGGTGTCGTCATAGACCTTGGCCAGGGACCACAGCACGGAGTCGGACAGGCCCTTCATTGCGGAGGTAACCACGGTGTCAGACTCGGAAGACTGGTCCACGTCAACGCCGATGACTGCGCCGTCGCTGGCAGCAGCGGCAGCAGCAATGGACTGGAACATAGAGCCGCCGCAGGCGAAGATGATCTGGGTACCGCTCTGATACCAGCCGGTAGCCATGGTCTGCAGCTCAGGAGAAGCGGAGAAGCTAGAGCCATACTCCCAGGAGAAGTTCACTTCCACCTGGGTATCCTGTGCAGCAGCTGCTGCATTGGCGCCCTGGACGAAGCCATAGCCATAACGGCAGCAAGCAGGGTTGGTGCCGCCGCCACCGCCGGAGAAGCCCAGCTTGGTGTAGCCTTCCATAACGGCAGCATAACCGGCCAGATAGCCAGACTGCTCTTCCTTGAAGGCGATGCCAGCCACGTTTGCCAGGGGGTTGCCGTCGGCGTCGTTCACGGGATAACCGTCCACGAAGATAAACTTCACGTCGGGATAGTCAATGGCGGCCTGGGTCAGGGCAGCTTCCTGAAGGAAGCCGGCGCAGACGACCACAGCAGCGCCGCCGTCCACAGCGGCCTTCATAGCCTCGTAACGGTCATCGTCGGTGGCCTGATCGCCATTGGCGGGCTGATAATACTTATAGGACTTGCTGGTCTCGTTGGCATAGAGCTTCACACCATTCCAGGTGCCCTCGTTGAAGGACTTGTCCTTCAACTGACCCACGTCGGTGACGAAAGCCAGCTCATACTTGCCATCCTCAGAAGTCATGGTATCGGGGATGCTGTCTGCAGAGACGGTGGTCTCCGTGTTGTTGGTCTCAGTGCCCTCGCTGGGATCGGCGGGCTCTTCGTTGTTACCGCCGCAAGCGGCCAAAGAGAACACCATCAGCGAGGCCAAGAGAAGTGCAAGAATCTTTTTCATCCTTTTCATTTCCTCCGTTTCAATGGATTTGTTTTGCGGATACGTACAGGGTATTTTTTACAATACCTCGAAGGGATTATACCATCGATGCATCCATCAATCAAGAGCACAATGCAAACTCCTTTATTTTTTTGACAAATTGAACAACGCAGGTCCTTTTCCTGTGTTGCCGTTCCCGATTAAAATTGCATTGTCCCCTTGAATATGCTATAATCAGACAACTTCAAACAAACAGACAAAGGCAGGAAAGACAATGGCAAAGCTCTACTTCAAATATGGCGCCATGGGTAGCTCCAAGTCGGCCCAAGCGCTTATCACCCAGTTTAACTATGAGGAGCTGGGCATGCGTGTGTGGCTCATCAAGCCCAGCATCGACGACCGGGACGGAGCGTCCATCGTCAAAAGCCGGGTGGGCCTTTTTCGGGAGGCCGATGTGATTTTTCCCCAAGACGACATTCTGGCCCGTTACGAGGCTGCCGGCAAATGTGACGTTATCATTGCCGACGAGGCCCAGTTTTTAACGCCGAAACAGATCGACCAGCTGCGGGAAATTGTAGATGAGGCGGATATCCCCGTCCTCTGCTTTGGCCTGCGCACGGACTTTCTCACCCATCTCTTCCCCGGCTCCCAACGGCTGATGGAACTAGCCGACTCCATTACCGAGATCAAAAATGTCTGCGCCTGCGGTGCCAAGGCCACGGTGAACGCTCGGTTCGACGCCAACGGAAAAATTCTCACCGAGGGCAGCCAGGTCTTTCTGGGGGGCAACGACAGCTACATCGCCATGTGCCACCGGTGCTGGCGGAAAAAGATCCGAGCGCAGCAGAAAACAGAATGATTTTCCTTGGAAAAACCCAATGTTTTTTGAACTTTTTGCAAAAAAATCTGCCACTTTTTCCGTTTCTATGTTATAATGTAATAAAGAAAAGATCCTTTTGAGATCTGTTATGCAAACCCATAGAAACTTTCAGGAGGTCGCTGCTCTATGAAATGCCCTTTCTGCGCCACCCTCGATAGCAAGGTCGTCGATTCCCGTCCTGCCAATGACGGCACCAGCATCCGCCGCCGCCGGGAATGCCTCCAGTGCCACAACCGCTTCACCACCTATGAAACCATCGAGGTCCTGCCCATGATGGTCATCAAAAAAAGCGGTATCCGCCAGGCCTTTGACCGGAGCAAACTCCTGGGCAGCATGCTGAAGGCCTGTGAGAAGCGCTCTGTCTCCCTGTCTCTGCTGGAAAAGGCCGCTGACGACATTGAGCGCGAGCTTCAAAATGAACTGGGCGGCGAAGTGAGCAGCAAGCAGATTGGTGAACTGGTCATGGAAAAGCTAAAAGACCTGGATGAAGTGGCCTATGTCCGCTTTGCTTCGGTTTACCGGCAGTTTAAGGACATCAATACCTTTATGGATGAGCTGAATAAGCTTTTGGATAACAAAAAGTAATTGGAGTATCTCTTTCACAATCAAACCGTCCCCCAGCACAGGACCTACCCTGTGCCAGGGGACGGTTTTCCTTATCCCTTCTGTTTTACCACTGGGATCCACACTTCATAGCGGGCGTTTTCAGGGTCTGGCGTGAAGTAGCACTCCACATCGGGGGCATCGGCATACTCATAACCTGAGGTGGGGAGCCACTCGGTAATGATCCGGCGCTCCAGTTCCTGTATGAACTGAATGGGCCCTTCCCCGGAAAAAATGGCCCAGGTGGCCGCGGGCAGGATGTATTCCTCAAACCCCTCAGCAGGCCGCGTAGAGGAAACGGCGATGTAATAGCGCCACACCTCTCTCTGGTTGCAGGCACTAACGCCAAGCAACCCCATTGGCGGGCTGTCCATTTTCTGGGCCAGCTGCTGCATTGTGCCGTCCTGGACGGCTTTGTTCCACATTTGAGGAACCTCTCTAAAGTTCTTTTCAATCTCCTGGTCCAAGGGATGGGCCCGTCCCACCAGACGCAGGGCGGGCTTGTGCTCTATGCGATAGGTCAGGGGTTCTGCCCCTTTCACACTGATCTGGAAGGTCAGCGGCGGAAATGCTTTCACTGCAATCCCCTCCTCCCGTACCCGGGAGGGCGCCAGGCCGTGGACACTTTGAAAGGCCCGGTTGAAGGCAGTGGGAGAATGGTAACCATACTTCTGCGCCACGTCAATGATTTTGCTCCCCTCCTGACGAAGCTCTACAGCGGCCAAGGACATCTTTCTCCGCCGGACATACTCAGACAAGGGAACCCCGGCCAGGTAGACAAAAATCCGCTGAAAATGATACCCTGAGCAGCAGGCAATGGCCCCCAACTTGGCATAGTCCAGCTCCTCTGTCAGGTGCTCTTCCAGGTAGGCAATGGCCTCGTTCCATCGTTCGATCCATTCCATGGTAATCCGCTCCTTTTCGCATCTGATTTGGGATTCGCAGTCCATAGTATAGCAGAAAATACACCTGTTTTCCTCTCTTTTTAGAGGCGAAAAAAGAGAGGTTTTCCTTTTCTGGGCAGAAAAACCGGCAGGTCTTTGCAAGACGCTGCCGGTTTTCCTGGATTTTTAAGAATGTGGATTTTTTATCATTTATATGCGCGTTTATGCATTTTTGGATTCCCAGGGCTTGCTCAGCTCCACCAGGCGCTGGTACTTAGCATGGGCCTCCTTTTCAGCCCGGACAAAGAGCTCCTTAGCCCGCTCGGGGAAGGTGAGCTTCAGGGAGGAGTAACGGACCTCGCCAGCCAGGAACTCCTGGTAATCCATGATGGGCTCGGGAGAATCCAGCTGGAAGGGGTTTCTCCCCTTCTCCATCCGGCGGGGATCGTAACGGAAGAGGTGCCAGTAGCCAGCCTGAACGGCGGCACTCATCTCCAGCATGGCGTTGTTCATGCCGATCTTAATGCCGTGGCTGATGCAGGGGGCATAGGCGATGACGATGGAGGTGCCGGGGTAAGACTCCGCCTCCAGCAGAGCCCGGAGAGTCTGGTTGTAGTCCGCACCCATGGCCACCTGGGCCACATAGACATTGCCATACTGCATGGCGATGGCTGCCAGATCCTTTTTCTGGACGGACTTGCCTGCTGCGGCAAACTGGGCCACAGCGCCGGTATTGGTTGCCTTGGAGGCCTGGCCGCCGGTGTTGGAATAGACCTCGGTGTCCAGAACCAGGATGTTGATATTTTCCCCAGAGGCCAGCACGTGGTCCACACCGCCGTAGCCGATGTCATAGGCCCAGCCGTCGCCGCCGAAGGCCCAGATGGACTTCTGGCCAAACATATCCCGCATATTGTAGAGGTTCTGCAGGTCTTCCTGGTTGGCAGCGCCATTGGACAGGGCCTTAGCCAGGGCCTCGGTCAAGGCCTTGCCGGTGGTCCGGGAGCCCTCGGTCTCCTTCCGGTGGTTGAGCCACTTCTGTGCGCAGAGGGTCACAGCGGCAGGGGTTGCCTCGTTCTGGGTGATGGACCGGGCCAGCTCCACAGCAGCGTTCTGCCGGGCGTTCACAGCCAGGTTCATGCCATAGCCAAACTCAGCGCCGTCTTCAAAGAGGGAGTTTTCCCAAGCGGGGCCTCTCCCCTCTTTGTTCACCGTGTAGGGGGTGGAGGGGGCGCTGCCGCCCCAGATGGAGGAGCAGCCGGTGGCGTTGGCAATGTACATCCGGTCGCCAAAGAGCTGGGTGACCAGCTTGACATAGGGGGTCTCGCCACAACCGGCGCAGGCCCCAGAGAACTCGAAGAGAGGCTGCTGGAACTGGCTGCCCTTGACGGTCTCCTTGGCGAAGGGAATCTCCTTCTGAGAGACCTGCTCCATGCCGTAGTCAAAAATCTGCTGCTCCGCCAACTGGCTGTCCAGAGGCTTCATGGTCAGGGCCTTGGTTTTGGCGGGACATGCCGCCACGCAGGAGCCGCAGCCGGTGCAGTCCAGCACGGAGACGGTCATGGAGTAAGCGTAGATTTCACAGCCCTTACCACGCATGTCGTGCATCTTGGTGCCCTTGGGGGCGGAGACCACTTCATCAGCGTCCATGACGATGGGACGGATGCAGGCGTGGGGACAGACATAGGAGCAGCGGTTACACTGGATGCAGTTGTTCTGATCCCACTCTGGCACCTTCACCGCAATGCCGCGCTTCTCAAAGGCGGCCGTGCCCTGAGGCAGGGTGCCGTCGGCGCCAGGCATAAACTTGGAGACGGGGATGGCGTCGCCGCGCATGGCGTTGGCGGGGATCAAGATGTCCTTGACGTACTGGGCCAGCTCTTCCCGGTCGGTCTTCACCTGGGGCTCTGCCGGGGCGTCCTGGGCGTCAATCCAGCCCATGGGGATGTGAACTTCTTGGACCCCTTCTACGCCGGCGTCCACGGCGTTGTAATTCTGCATGATGACATCCATGCCCTTGTGGCCATAGCTCTTGACGATGGCGTCCTTCATGTGCTGGACTGCCTCGTCCACAGGGATCACGTTGGCCAGCTTAAAGAAGGCCGCCTGGAGGATGGTGTTGGACCGGTTGCCCATGCCCAGCTCGATGGCCTTGTGGGTGGCGTCACAGGTGTAGAAATGGATGTCGTTTTGGGCCAGATACCGCTTGGCGGCAGCGGGAAGGTGCTCTTCCAGCCCCTGGAGATTCCAATCGCAGTTCAGCAGGAAGGTGCCGCCGGGCTTAATATCCTGCACGATGTCGAAGGTTTCAATATAGGAAGCCTTATGGCAGGCCACAAAGTCTGCCTTGGTGACATAGTAAGAGGCCTTGATCTCATTTTTACCAAACCGCAGGTGGCTGACGGTGACACCGCCGGTCTTTTTGGAGTCATACTGGAAGTAGGCCTGAACCTGCATGTCGGTGTTGTCGCCGATGATTTTAATGGAGTTCTTGTTGGCGCCCACGGTACCGTCGCCGCCCAGGCCCCAGAACTTACAAGCGATGGTGCCTTCGTCGGCCAGGTCCGGCTCCTCGACGATGGGGAGGGAGCGGTTGGTCACATCGTCGGTGATGTTGATGGTAAAGCTGCGCACGGGGTTTTCGCTCTGCCCGTTGCGGAAGGCAGCCAGGATGCCACCGGGGGTGGTGTCCTTGGAACCCAGGCCATACCGGCCGCCGATAACCCTGGCCCCGGCAAAGGAACTTCCGGCCAGAGCGGCCACCACGTCAAGATACAGGGGCTCGCCAATGGCAGAGGGCTCCTTACAGCGGTCCATGACCACAATGTTCTTAGCGGTGGCGGGCAGGGCAGCTACGAACCGGTCGGTAACAAAGGGGCGGTAGAGGCGGACCTTCACCAGGCCGACCTTTTCTCCCTTGGCGTTCATGTAATCCACCACTTCCTCTGCTGCGTCGCAGACAGAACCCATGGCCACCATGACGGTCTCGGCGTCGGGGGCGCCGTAGTAATTGAAGAGCTGATAGTTGGTACCCAGGCGCTGGTTGACCTTATCCATGTACTCTTCCACCACGCCGGGCAGCGCATCGTAGTACTGGTTGCGGGTCTCGTTGACCTGGAAGAAGATATCGGGGTTTTGGGCAGAGCCTCGCAGCACGGGGTGCTCGGGGTTCAGAGCCCGGGCACGGAAGGCATTCAGAGCGTCCATATCCACCATGGACTTGAGCTCCTCATAGTCCCAAACCTCTACCTTTTTGATCTCGTGAGAGGTGCGGAAGCCATCGAAGAAGTGCAGGAAGGGTACCCGTCCGCCGATGGCAGCCAAATGGGCCACGGCACCCAGGTCCATAACCTCCTGGGGGTTGTTGCTGCACAGCATGGCATAGCCCGTGGAGCGGCAGGACATCACGTCGCTGTGGTCCCCGAAAATGGACAGGGCATGGGTGGCCAACGCCCGGGCGGAGACATGGGTGACGCCGGGCAGCAGGCTGCCGGCGATCTTATACATATTGGGGATCATAAGCAAAAGGCCCTGAGAGGCGGTAAACGTAGTCGTTAGCGCACCGGCAGTCAGGGAGCCATGGACTGCACCGGCAGCGCCGCCCTCCGACTGCATTACTGAGACCTTGACCGGCTGGCCGAACATATTCTTCCGCCCTTCGGCAGACCATTTATCCGATAGCTCTGCCATCACAGAGGATGGGGTGATGGGATAAATTGCCGCGACTTCTGTAAAGGCATATGCCACATGGGCAGCCGCGGTGTTGCCGTCCATTGTCTTGCGCTTTCTTGCCACGCTGATTCCTCCTTGTACCAGGGTAAATGGGGACCATTTCGCTGGATTTGTTTCCTTAAGTTCAGAGGCGAGCCATGGTCTGATCCATGGCCCGCATGCTTTCTTCTGACACTGTTATCCTACCATTTGAGGGCCACTTTTGTAAATGAAAGTTCTATCCAAACTTCCTGCAAGAAAACCTGCGGAATCCTTCCATCCTGCCGGAGGCGCAAAAAGAAAACGAGAGACAAACTCGTTCTTTGTGCAAATGAACCACACGCGATTTGTCAACCGCTCTTGGAGTTTTGTCAACCTGAAATTTTTTCGCGCCGAACGATGCACGCCCGGCAAACGCTCTTTTTTCGGAAAATTGCGCCTGCGTTCCCCACCGTGCTGTTCCATATTTTCAGCGCCTAGGGTCCCTCTGGTTTCTGCGCCCAAACTCGGTAGCGGTCCGCCAACAAATGAACCTTGACTTTTTTTAGATAGTTTAGTAGGATAGGCACGGCTACCTGTGTAGCATCTATGATGTTCTATCAGAGAAAGAGAGAGATCCCCTATGAAATTCTTGAAGACCAACGGCAAAGGCCTGGCTTTGTGTCTGGTCATTGCCGTCCCCGCCTGGATTTTGGGTACCTTTTTTCCCATTGTGGGCGGGCCTGTGATCGCCATTCTTTTGGGTATGCTCATTGCCATCCCCCTGAAGGAGCAGGGCTCGCTGGCCCCAGGCATTAAGTTTACCTCTAAAAAAATTCTCCAGTGGGCTGTGATTTTGCTGGGGTTTGGTCTGGACCTAACGGTGGTGCTGCGCACCGGCAAGCAGTCTCTGCCCATCATCGTCTGCACCATCACCGCCTCCCTGGTAATTGCCTATCTCCTTCACAAAGCCCTGCATATCCCCTCTAAAATTTCCACTTTGATCGGCGTTGGCTCCTCCATTTGCGGCGGTTCTGCCGTTGCCGCTACCGCTCCAGTCATTGACGCTGACGATGAGGAAGTCGCCCAGGCCATCTCCGTGATTTTTTTCTTTAATGTGCTGGCGGCTATCTTCTTCCCCATCCTGGGGAACTTTATCGGTTTCAGCACCACCTCTGGAGAGGCCTTTGGCATCTTCGCTGGCACAGCGGTGAACGACACCTCCTCTGTGACTGCTGCCGCTGCCACCTGGGATAGCATGTGGGGCTTGGGCTCTGCCACCCTGGACAAAGCTGTCACGGTCAAGCTCACCCGCACCCTGGCCATTATCCCCATTACCCTGGTCTTGGCTTTCCTCCAAACCCGGAAAGGGCAGAAGGCCCAGGGCAAGGGCGTCAGCATCAAGTCTATCTTCCCCTTCTTTATTCTCTATTTTATTGCTGCCAGTTTGATTACCACCATCGCCGTCCACTTTGGGGTGGACGCCGGCGTTTTCTCCCCCATCAAAACCTTGAGTAAGTTTTTCATCGTTCTGGCCATGGCTGCCATCGGTCTGAACACTGATATTGTTAAGCTGGTTAAAACCGGTGGCGCCCCTCTGGCCATGGGCGCCTGCTGCTGGGCAGGCATCACCGGCACCAGCCTGCTGATCCAGCATGTTATGCATCTGTGGTGAGCGCTAAGGCCTTCTGGCTTCGGAGGGCCTTTTCCTCTCTGCTGCAGATTGGCTTCCGATTTTAACAGTCTATGTCGCCTGGGGAACCTCGTATGCCTGCAGGCAAGTGGACTGGGTCCTCGCTTTCTGACAAAAAAGACCTTCCGAACACATCGGAAGGTCTTTTTCTCAGTCATTTTCCTTTGCGGAAGATCACCGTTTGCTCCTCTTGGGAGAGTTTCTCCACATGATAGCCATACTTTGACAGCTCTTTTTTGTAGGTAAGGAAGGACTGGTCAACTGCCGACCCCGAGATTCCCAAGATATCATCGAAGGTAAGCTCAACCTCTTCCAGGCCGCTATAGCCCACATATTCCCACAGCGAATGGTATTTGCTCATGGTGTACCTCCTTTTGGCAGGGTTCAGTCCACATGGTCGCTGGCCCGCATGGCCTGGATGGTCTGGTCGATGAGCTCGTCCAATTCCCACCCCAGCATTTCCGCGCCTTGGCGGATGACATCCCGGGAGCAGCCGGCAGCGAATTTTTTATCCTTAAACTTCTTTTTCACGGATTTGACCTCCAGGTCAGAGACGCTCTTGGAGGGCCGCATGATCGCCACCGCGCCAATGAGACCAGTGAGTTCGTCGGTGGCAAAGAGGACTTTTTCCATCTGGTGCTCGGGTTTGATGTCCACAGTGATGCCGTAACCATGGCTGGCGGTGGCGTGAATGATGGACTCATCCACCCCGTGCTCCCGCATGATCTCCTGGGACTTGATGCAGTGCTGGTCGGGATACTGCTCAAAGTCCAGGTCGTGGAGCAGGCCCACAATGGACCAAAAGTCCTTCTCTTCCCCATAGCCCAGTTTGTCCGCAAACCAGCCCATTACGTCTGCCACGGTATAGGCATGCTTCAAGTGAAATTCTCCCTGGTTGTACTCCTTTAAAAGGGCCAGGGCTTCGTCATATGTCATCATTGGGATTTCCTTCTTTCTCTATTTACTCCCAGTCCCCCCGGCGGAAGGCCTGGATCATATGATTGGTCAAGCTGTAACCATCGGGCTCCAAGTCAATCTCCTCCCGGCAATACCAGCCAGCTTGTGAGAGCTCCTGCCGATCCATGTGGATCTCTTCCGTCCCGTCCAGCCGGGCAAAGAAGCCCATGAGGAGGTTGGAGTCCATCCCCCAGGGCTGGCTGCCATAGTAACGGATATCTTTCACATGGAGCCCCACCTCCTCCATAACCTCCCGGCGAACGGTATCTTCCGCCGTCTCGCCGATCTCGTTAAAGCCGGCAATGAGGGCGTAGCCCTTGTAGGCCCGCCCTTGGTAGCGGGTCATTAGGATCTTGCCCTTGTGGGTCAGGGCCACGATAACGGCAGGGGCGATTTTGGGGTAGATCATGTTGCCGCAGTGAGGGCAGCGGAGCATTCGTTCCTTGGTATCTGGATGGGTTTCCTGTCCGCAGCGGCCGCAGAACCGGTTGTCCCGGTACCAAACGGAAAGGTGATAGGCCGTGGTCTCGGCAAAGTGAAGGTCTCGGTCCTTCTTGGCCCGGCTCTCCCGCAAGTTCCACCAGCCGTAGCCTTGGGGAAGTGTATCAGGGTCTTTTAACGTGGTCAGGTAATACTCCTCCTGATCGATGCAGAAGAGGTAACGGCACTCCCCTATTTTCCCCTGGAGCTCCCCGTAGGTCGGCAGGATCAACTTGTCACCCTGGAGCCGTTCCAAAATATCCCGCCCCCGGAAAAGGAAACAGCGGCCGTTGGCCTTAGGGGCGCGAATGTCATATTCCACATGGTATTGCTTGGGTGAAATTTCTTGAATCATAGTCTCTCCTTTGGCTTACTGGCTGTTGCCCGCCCCTCTCTCACTTCTGGGGCGAAGGTCCCGCCAGAATTCGTACTCGGTATCCGGCATTTTCATCCGCTCTGCGGTTAAGCCCATGGGCCCCTCCCGGAAGAGGCGGGGGTCCATATAGCGGACCGACTCAGGTACCACGGGCTTAAACTCCATTTGGTCCAAAATGTCCCGCTGCAGATCCACCCCGTGGGCAATTTCTATCAGGGTGAGGCCTGTTTCCTCCAACCGGAAAACGGCTCGCTCGGTAATGTAAAGGACCTCTTGGCCTTTCCGCAGGGCCTCCTGGCCGGAAAACGTGATGGCAGCCACCTCTTCCCGGAATTTTTTCTGGGCGCCTTGAGTATGGATCACCAGGCCATTGTCCTTAAGCCCCACCTCTTGCTTGCCGGCGGTGAAGGTGCCAATGAAGCAAAGCTTTTTGGCATTCTGGGTGATGTCGATGAAACCCCCAGCCCCCACCACCCGGTTTTGAAAGTGGTGGGCGTTGACATTGCCATAGCGGTCTACCTCAGCAAAGCCAAGTACGGCCATGTCCAGGCTGCCGCCGTCATAGAGCTGAAGGATATCTGCCATCCGGTACATGGCCTCCGGATTCACTACGGCTCCAAAATCGATGCCACCCAAAGGGATTCCTCCCAGGGGGCCGCATTCCACGGAAAGGGTAAACAGGTGGGAAATGTCCTCCTCCTCAGCCACTGAGCCAATTCCACCGGGCATTCCAATGCCCAGGTTAACCAGAGTGCCTGGCTGCAGCTCCATGGCTGCCCGACGGCAGCAGATCTTTCGCGGGCCCATGACCAACGGCTCGAAACCGGCAGAAGGCACTGCTGCCAAGCCGGCGATTTCCGGGCGGAACCGGTCGGTTTCAAAGCTTTGCATGCTGTACTCTGGGCGGCCCTCCACCAAATAATCCACCATAAACCCGTGGATGAGGACCTCTTTGGCAGGGATCGTGCCCTGTTTTACAATTTTATCCACCTGGGCAATGACGATCCCGCCAGAGTTGTGCACGGCGGCAGCCACTTCGAACTGCTCCACATTCATGGCCTCATTTTGAATGGAGAGGTTGCCCGCCTCATCGCCATAGGTGGCCCGGATAAAACAAATGTCAATGGGAAAGGCGGGATAGAAAAGGCACTCCTGTCCCCCCAACTCCACCAAGGAGACCACCTCTTTGCCCGAGTCAATGGTTTTCTGGTTTGCTTTGCCACCGCCTTTTCTGGGGTCAGCAAAGGTTCCGATACCCGTGGTGGCAATGGCACCGGGCAGGCCACCGGCAATGGCCCGGAAAAGCTGCATCAGGTTGCCCAGGGGAAGGAGAAAACAGGAAACCTTTTCCTCCTGAACCAGCTTGCGCAGGCCGGGGTCATACCCCATGTGGGAGAGGATCAGCTCCCGGAACAGGCCGGGTCTGGCTGCCAGGTGGCTGACCCCTCGCCCTTTGCCA
This sequence comes from Evtepia sp., assembly GCA_048184675.1. Classification (GTDB taxonomy): domain Bacteria; phylum Bacillota; class Clostridia; order Oscillospirales; family Oscillospiraceae; genus Evtepia. The sequence continues at coordinate 25,543 of DBEYYM010000054.1, forward strand.
TCCCCCTGGCTGGTGCACTTGACCAGGGTGACATCCCTGGGATGGCCAGTCTGGTCATAATGCTCGGCCAGGGACATAATCAGGTCCTCAGGGCAGCCAAAGCCGTTGAACCCCGTGGTGGTTAAGGTGCAGCCGTCTTTTACAAACGCCGCCGCCTGGGCAGCGGTGATGATCTTGCTCATGTTACATCTCCTTATCCAGCAGGCCCATGGCTACCCATAGGGCACAGGATGATTTCACCCCTTCATTATAGCATGGTTTTTTCCGGGAGCAAGCAGGCGCCTTTCATTTCTGCCTTTTTTCAAAGATTTTCTTGCATGCAGCCCGTCACGTGGGTATACTGGGAGAAAAGAGATCCCCCTTGTTTTTCACGTTAGAAGGTGTTTTTATGCAAACTCCCGTCCCCATGCAGGTCATTGCCACTATGCACAGCGCCTTTCCCACCAAGTTTGGCATTCCCCGCCAGAGTGGACTGGTGGAGGAGTTAACGTCCACGGTGGTCTTTGCGCCGGAATATCGCAATCCTGATGCCCTGCGCGGGTTGGAAGGGTTTTCCCACCTGTGGCTCATCTGGGCCTTTTCCCAGGCAAAACGCGCGCAGTGGTCTCCCACTGTCCGGCCCCCACGGTTAGGGGGGAACACCCGGATGGGGGTTTTTGCCACCCGCTCCCCCTTTCGGCCCAATCCCATTGGGCTGTCCTCGGTGAAGCTGGAGAAGATAGAGATCCACCCCTCTCTGGGTCCTGTGCTCCATGTATCAGGGGCAGACCTGCTGGATGGAACCCCTATCTTTGACATCAAGCCCTATCTCCCCTACACCGACTCCCACCCCGATGCCTTGGGGGGATTCACAGCTGGCTATCAAGGATACCGTCTGGAGGTAAACTTCCCGTCCCACCTGCTGGAAAGGGTTCCCCCAGAGAAGCGTGCCGCCCTCACCGGCGTGTTGGCCCAGGATCCCCGTCCCTCCTATCAGGACGACCCAAACCGGGTCTATGGCATGGCCTTTGGCGGAATGGAAGTAAAGTTCTCTGTCCGGGAAGGTTTGCTCACTGTGGTGTCTGTGGAGTAAGCTCCCCTCCTATGACAGATTACAAAGGCGGACCGCTCAAGATTGAGCGGTCCGCCTTGCGTTTTGTGAAATGGTTTGCCGTGAGCACCACAGGGATCAGCCATAGTAGCAACGGCCCACGGGATTCACCACACTGCTGCTGGAACTGCTGGTCCAGATTTCAAAGTGCAGATGGTTGCCAGTGGAGCTGCCGGTGGAACCCACATAGCCAATGACCTGGCCCTGGGACACCGTCTGCCCGGCAGACACGGCCCGCTGGGACTGGTGGGCATACAGCGTACGGGTTCCGTCGCTGTGGGCAATGGTAATATAGTTGCCGTAAGAGGAACCATATGTAGAGACGATAACTACGCCGCTCTTAGCCGCCCGAATGGGGGTACCTGCAGGGGCGGGAATATCTGCCCCTCGATGAAGCTCCCGGCCATGGAAAGGACAATTTCGATAGCCAAAAGGAGAGCTGACGCTGGTATATCCAGCCAAAGGCCACAGGTAGCTGCCAGAATTCGTGACAGGCGTGGTCGCGGGGGTAGAGGGGGTGGTACTATTGTTGTTGGTGGCATTCGCCTTTTTGGCCGCCTCCTCTGCCGCCTTCTTTCTCGCGGCTTCTTCCGCTGCCTTCTGGGCAGCGATCTGGGCCTGATAGGTCTTTTCTGCCTGGGCGATCTGGTTGGCAACGCTGGTGGCATCTGCTTCCGCTGCATGGAGCTTGCTCTCATAAACAGAGGACTGGCTGGTGATCTCCTGGATCGTTGCATCCACCTTGGCCTCTTCGGTTACCAGGTCGGCCTTCTGGCTTTCCAAGTCCGCTTTGGCGGCCTCTTCTGCCGCCTTGCTCTCCTCCAGGTCAGCTTTGGCGTCGGCCACCGCCTGGCGGGCAGCGGCCAGCTGATCCATCACCTGGTTATCATAGTCCACAACCTCGGAGATAGCGTTAATCTGATCCAGCAGATCAGAGAAACTGTTGGCGTTAAAGAGAACGGCCCAATAGGAGACACTTCCCCGCTCTTCCATATTACGAACCCGCTCACAGAACTCGTCGTAATACTTAGCCTCTTCCTCCTTGGCAGCAGCCAGCTCCTGCTCCTTCTGGGTAATCATTTCTCCATATTCCTGGATGGCCTGCTCAGACAGGGAGATCTGCTCCCGCAGGACGTTGATCTTCTGTTCCAGAAGCTGCTTCTGCTCTACGGCTGCGTTTTTGGAAGAGGACAGCTTGTCCAGCTGTTTCTGAAGGTCAGCCTTCTGAGAGCTGAGGGTGGCAGCCTGGGATTTCAAATTGTTGATATCGTCTTGGGTTACAGCCTGCGCCACAGGTCCTGCTGATGTCAGGGCGAAGAACGCCATGACAAAGGCCAAAACCATCGCGCTCAGGCGTTTCCCGCGCTCCTTGGAGCGCAGTACATTCTGCATCGTAAATCACCTCTCGTTCTCGATTCTCGCAGAGTTTCATTATCGTACAGATTAAGTATAGCACACCTGCAGAATGATTGCAAGAAAAAGACAAAAGTTTAACAAAACTGTAACAATTTTCTTCTGCAGCCTATTAAGCCTCCAGGAACAAAACACCCATAGTGCCCGAGCCACAGTGGGAGGTCACCGTACAGCTGGTGCGAGTAAAGAGGATCTCCTTAACCTGCGGGACGGCTTGGCGCACAGTGTCCTCCAGGCGCTTGGCCAATTCCGGGGAGGGATCGTCGGAGGTGGTAATAAAAATGTAATTGGGGTTCACATTCTTTCCGCTCAGGCGCTCAGCGATGTATTTTTCATAGACCTTTTGAATATTGCCCCGGTACTTTTTGCAAACCTCCAGCTTGCCCTCTCGCATCTCAATGCAGGGCTTCAGGTTCAAAAGGTTTGCTCCAAAGGCGGCAACACCGGTGCAGCGGCCGCCCTTCCACATATATTCCAGGGTGTCAATGACAAAGCTCACGTTGACCTTGGGGATCAGCTCCTTCATGGCCTGGGCGATGGTGGCAGCATCCTTTCCCTCATCCCGCATTTGGCAGGCGGACAGCAGCATCTCCCCCACGCCAGTGGTGAGCTGGAGCGTGTCCACCGGGTACACACCGGGCAGATCCTGGGCGGCGATGACCGCATTTTGATAGGTCGCAGACAGCCCGGAGCTGATGCCCATGAAGACCACCTCGTAACCGGCCTCCACCAGGGGGGTGAAAAAGTCGGTAAATTCCTGGGGGCTGACTGCGGCGGTGCGGGGCAGGACCTTATCCTTGGCATACCGCTCATAGATCATTTCAGGGGTGAACTCCACGCCGTCCAAATAGTTTTCCTCGCCCAGAAGCACGTGCAGGGGGACGGTCTTGATCTGAAACCGCTCCAGCAGGGCTGGGGTCAGGTCACAGGTGCTGTCGGAAGTGATATATACAGGTTTGCTCATAACAATCCATTCCTTTCTTCTTCGGTCCCGTCGTCTTTTGCAGGCAAAGGGTGCAGATTCCCTCCCGTTTTATGACGAAGGAAGACTACAGACCGATTCCACTTTATTATATCGGCAATGTTCACGGATTTCAATAGATCCCGTTGTTTTTCTCTTTCTGCGCCAAATTGGGTGGCCCCTCTACAGGGGTTTCTGGAACAAATGTATGCACTGCTTACCTTTTATTTTGGAAAAACGCCGTTGCCAGAGCCAAGACCTGCTCCAGCTCTCCCTCCCCCATGAGGGGGTGCTCTCCCTGGGGCAGAATGGTTAGCTGGGCGCCAAAGGTCTCTGCAAAGCGGCGGGCATCGGCCACAGGCGCCACATCGTCCCGGCCACCGTGCACCATGGCCAGCGTGGCCATTCCCATTTGATAGCGAGAAAATACGTCGTGCTCTGCCAGGTCCTGCAAAAAGGCCGGGGTAATGCGCATTTCCCGGACGTAATCATACGCGGGGACAAAATACCCCTGCCGGGCCAGATCATCCTGCGCCCGCTGATCCAGCCAGGTGTTCACCAGCTTGGGCATGGTCACCGCTGCAGAGCGCAGGAAGGCCTTCCCTTCGGGCCGGGGATGCCGGGCCAGCCGCAAAAGGGTAATATACGCCCCAAAGCTAGAGCCGAAATAGCTGATTTGCACCTGCGGCGCTTGCGCTCGCAGGTAGGACTCCACGGTCTCCAGATCATCGATGCAAAAAGGAACCCGCAACCCCTCCTGCCCTGTGGGGCTCTCTCCGTGGGCGGGAAAGTCAAAGCTGAATACGCCAATGCCATGGCTGGGAAGGGTGGCATTCAGCGCCTGCACCATGGGGCTGGACTTGCTGCTGCCAAAGCCATGGCAAACGATGACCACCTGGTCCTGCCCTGCCCAGTGATCCTGGCAGGGAATCTGGTAGCCATGTTTGCTCTCTAACCATTTTTGTTCCATGCTCACTGCCTCCTTTTCGCCCTATTTTGGCATAGTTCTCCCCCGCCGTCAAGGGGCCTGCTGGTGGAAAAGGAATTGACAGTCTTCCCAAGGTATGGTATCATTATTAAATAAATTGTTTTGTTTTCCCATGCGTATCCCGGTGTCTTTCCCGCCGGGATTGCACAAGATAAGTATACTCTTTATCAGAAAGGATGTTTGTCATGCTGAAGAAAGAAGTCGCCGCTCTGCTGGAGCAGCAGGTGAACAAGGAGTTCTACTCCGCTTACCTGTATCTGGATATGTCCAACTATTATTACTCCAAGAACCTGGACGGGTTTGGCAACTGGTTCAAGATCCAGGCCCAGGAGGAGCAGGATCACGCCATGCTGTTCCTGTCCTATCTCCAGAACAACGGCGAATGCCCCAAGCTGGGTGCCATCGATGCCCCCGACAAGGTCTTTGAGTCCTTCCGGGATCCCCTGGCTGCCGCGCTGGTCCACGAAGAATATGTCACCTCTCTCATCAACGCCATCTATGCCGAGGCCCTGAAGGCCAACGACTTCCGCACCCTCCAGTTCCTGGATTGGTTCGTGAAGGAGCAGGGCGAGGAAGAGAAGAACACCAACGACCTGCTGGGCCGGTTTGACCTCTTCGGTTCCGATGTGAAGGGCCTGTATGCGCTGGACTCTGAGCTGGCCGCTCGGACCTACACCGCCCCCGACCTGGAGCTGTAAGCAGCTGATCGCTTGCATAAAATCATAACAACGCAGGCAGGCCAGAGCGAGTTCAACGCTCTGGCCTGCTTTTTCTGTTCTCTGCCAGCAGTCATCCTTCTGACTGGGCAAAATAATAGGTTTCTCCGTTGACCTGGACGCCGCAGTATTCCTCCAGGTCAATGATGGCCACGGCAATGGGTGAGCCGTCACACCAATAGCCATAGACCCGGGCTGTTACATCTTCGTCAGAATAGCCGCTGCTTCCGGTGTATCCGAAGGTGCTCTCGCTTTCCGTTTCAACCGTTCCATCTGCACGGATCATCTGCAGCACCCACTCCTCCCCGGCGGGCATCGTGAAGTAGAACCCAAGGCGGGACAGATAGAAGTCTGTGATGGTGCTCTCGTCCGGGTTTTCCGGGGTCAGCAGATACTCGGGCGCAAGGTAGTTCTGCATATCCACCGACAGGGTCAGTCCCTCATAGGAGAAGCAAACGGTGGCAACGTCCTCCATGGTAAGGTCGTCCTCAAAAAAGAGGGTGATCAGATAGGTCATATCCGCGTCGGCAAGCATCGTCTCCGCTGCCTTCGTCAGACCATTCATTTTGGTGTAAGTGCCACTTTGCCAGGTGATCTGCTCCACACGCGCTCCGCTTTGGGTGATGACATAGGGCTGAAAGCTGCCCTGCTCCTCCAAGCTGCCGGCGGTGAACCGAGCTTTGGTCTCGTCGGTTCGCCCCACAAAGGAGACCACCATGTGGCAGATATGCCCATCGGCAATGGCGCCATCCACCCGGAGCTCCATCTCTTCGTTGGAAACCGCCGTCACAGCGGATAGGATCTCATCCAGATGGGATTCTGACTGCCCGCTAAAATAGAACCGCAGGCTGTCTGCAAACCCAGTGGCCACCGCCCCGGAGATCCCGATCACCAGGACCAGGGCAATACACGCCGCCCAAGTCAGCAGACGCTTCGGACGGTTTCTGCCGCCGGCCGCGGCACCCTTTTCCGCCTGCTCGATTAGATCATCGTCCAGATGGCCCATGGCATCTAAAAATCGTTCAGGTTTCATAATAAATCCTCACTTTCCAGTCTGGCACGCAGCTTCTTTCTCTGGCGAAACAGGATGGATTTCACTTTGCTTTCGCTGATGGAATACGCCGCCGCAATCTCCTTGATGGAGCACAGGTGGTAATACCGCCGGATGAAGATATTCCGCTGTAGAGCTGGCTGGTCGCGCAGAAAGGCGCTGATGGCCCCGCCGAGCAGCTTCAGCTCCACTTCCCGCTCCACGGTGTTGTCTCCAGCTACGTCCAATTCTGCCAGCTCCTCCAGGGCAATGGTATACTCTCCACCGCCCCGCTTTTGGGCAGCGCTCGCTTTGTAGCGGTTGATGGCCAGCTCTCGGGTGATCTTGCCCAAGAAAAGGGACAGGCGAGAGGGTTTGTGGGGTGGGATACTGTTCCACGCCCGCAGCCAGGTGTCACTTACGCATTCCTCCACGTCTTCTTGGAGGGGGAGAATATGACGGGCAATGGCGCTGCAATAGCCGCCGTATTTTTGCGCTGTGGCGGAGATGGCCCCTTCCTCTCTCTGCCAATACAGCGCGATGATGGCTTCATCCTTCATCGGTTCCACCTCCTTGGGGTGAAATGAAAGGCCTTTCACCCATATAGCCAAGATTTTTATGGATCGGTTGCACCGCAAAGCCATTTTTCTTTGGATAAAACAAAGCCCCCGCCATATCGTAGCGGGGGCTTTGCAACAGGAATTTACGTTACGGTTTGGTCTGGGGCGCCGCCTTGCCGCCGGTTTCGGGGCGCTTGACGGTCTCCACAATGCCCTCAGCCAGGCCGGCCAGGCCCTGGATCTCCGAGGGGATGATAATCTTGGTGGCCTTGCCATTGGCGGCAGCCTGGAAGGCCTCCAGGGCCTTAATCTTCACAACGGCATCTGTGGGGCTGGACTCATTCAGCAGCTTCAGCGAGTTGGCCACAGCTTCGTTCACCCGAAGGATGGCAGTGGCTTCGGCTTCGGCCTCCATAATGCGGGCCTGCTTCTCGCCGTCGGCCCGGAGGATCCGGGACTCCTTTTCGCCCTGAGCCACCAGGATCTGGCTCTGCTTCTGACCTTCAGCTTGAAGGATGGACTCCCGGCGTTCCCGCTCGGCGCGCATCTGCTTCTCCATGGCGTTCTGGATGTCCTTGGGGGGCAGGATGTTTTTCAGCTCCACGCGGTTGACCTTGATGCCCCAGGGATCGGTGGCCTCGTCCAGGATGGAGCGCATCCGGGCGTTGATGATATCACGGGAGGTGAGGGACTGATCCAGTTCCAACTCGCCGATGATATTACGCAGGGTGGTGGCGGTTAAGTTTTCAATGGCGTTCATGGGGTTTTCCACGCCATAGGCGTAGAGCTTGGGGTCGGTGATCTGGAAATAGAGGACGGTATCGATTTGCATGGTCACGTTATCCTTGGTGATAACAGGCTGGGGTGGGAAGTCCGCTACCTGCTCCTTCAGAGAAACCACCTTCAGAACCCGGTCAATGAAGGGGATCTTAAAGTGCAGGCCTACACTCCAAACAGTGTGGAACGCACCCAGGCGCTCAATGACATAAGCCTTGGACTGCTGAACCACACGGATGCAGTTGGCCAAAAGGGCCAGAATGATGATAATGAGGATAATCACAGGGATCATAGTAAACATATCGTTTCCTTTCTCTTGTCACAGGGGCGGATTCTCTTCTTACGCAGCTAGATCTTATTGCGGGCTAACAATGGCTTTTACACCTTCAATGCGCACCACGCGAACCCGGGTGCCCTCGGGGATGGGTTCGTCGTTCTGAGAGCGAGCGGTCCAAATGGCTCCGCCAATCTTGATCTGCCCAGCGGCTCGGAGATTGTCGATGGCCTCTAGCACCACACCTTCTTGGTCCAGGATTCGGTCTGCATTGGTTTTGACCATTTTGGGCTGAATCCACTTCCGGGCCATGGGGCGAACCAGCGCCATCGCAATAAGGGATACGATCACAAACAGGCCGATCTGCACCAGAATGGACACATCAAACCACGAGGCAATCAGCGCTACCAAGCTGCCAGCGCAGAACCAGATGGAGACAAGCCCCGCCGTGAGCCCTTCAAGCCCGGCAAAAGCGATAAGAAGCACCAACCACACGATCGGATAACTCAAACTCCCTTCCTCCTTTCCATGTAGCAAATCCAACGAATTTCTTTTTCTTACTTACAGAACTATTGTAGCATAAGTATAGAAAAGTAGCAACTCCTATTTTTTCTTGTTTTCTCTCTTCTTTGACGCTCTCCAGCTGGAATGGCAAAGAAATTCTCCCAATTCCTTCCTTTCCCTTGAAAGCACCTTCCAGCTTTGTTATACTATAGAATATGTAGTTGATTTCATTTTTTTGCACCCCGACCCATTCCAGTTTTCCGGGAACGCCGGCTGGCGCAAAGGAGGCGCGGACGTTGAAAATTCCGATCAAAAAGATCCTGCTTTACAGCGGCCTGATCCTGTTGGGGCTGGTCGTGGTCTTCCTGGTCTGCCGGATCATGCTCAACCTGGACGGCCTGGGCGAAGCCATCAGCGGGATCCTTGGTTCCCTGCGTGCCATTGTTTTGGGCTGTGTGATGGCCTATCTGCTCTATCCGCTGACCCGGTTCTCTGAGCAGCTTTTGCTCTACTACCATGTTAAGAAAAAAGCCGCCAGAGCCCTTTCCACCGCCTTTTCCACTTTTGTGCTGCTGGCGCTCATTTTTCTCTTTGCCTATTTCATCATTCCGCAACTGGTGTTTAATCTGCCCTCCTTGATCCAAAGCCTACCCAACATGCTGGCGGAGTTTTCCCAAAACATTTCTGACTTTCTCGTGGCCCACGGGCAGTCCGCCACCATCGTGACCAGCATCTCAGACAAGATCATTGATTTCTTTAAGGATTGGCTCCAGAACGATCCCTTGGACACCTTAAAGGAGGTGGTTGGCCGGGTGGCCACGGCAGCCAAGAATCTTTTGCACTTTGTCATCGGCATCATTGTTATGGTCTACCTTTTGATGAGTCGGGATCAGTTTGTGGGCCAGGGTAAGAAAATCCTGTTTGCCCTGTGCCGGAAACGGACCACCTGTGACGTCATTCTCAAGCACCTGCGGGTGATCAATAAGATCTTCAGCGGCTTTGTCTCCGGTAAACTTCTGGACTCCCTGATTATCGGTATTATATGCTGTATCTGTCTGTCCATTCTCCGCATGCCTTACGCCATGCTTATCAGCATCACCGTGGGCATCACCAACATTATCCCTGTCTTCGGGCCCTTCTTTGGGGCTATCCCCTCGGCCTTTCTCCTGCTGCTGACCGACCCCACAAAGTGCCTGGTCTTTATTATTTTCATCGTCATCCTTCAGCAGGTAGACGGCAATATCATCGGGCCGAAGATCTTGGGGGACTCCACCGGCCTGTCTGCCTTCTGGGTCCTTTTTGCCCTGCTCCTGTTTAACCATCTCATGGGCTTTTGGGGGATGCTTTTGGGCGTGCCCCTCTTCGCCTCCTTTTACTATCTGCTGCGGGAATTCATCAACGCCCGCCTGCGGAAAAAGGATCTGCCCGTTGGGACCCAGGAATACATCCACGTCGCCAGCATCGACGAAAACGGAACGGTTTCCTATATCGCCTCCGACACCATCGAATTTCACCCGCTGTTCCACGGAGAGGACAGCCTGCTGGCGCAGCTTCGCCGGTGGCTGAAGCGACCTCTCCCCCACCCCACGGCCCAGGACAAAGCCCAGAACAAGTCCTCTGAAGAAGACGAAGATGAGAAGCCCTGAGCCCCGTACCCACCTGGAGGTGATTCTTTCATGCACAACCGACCGAGTTTTCGTGTCTCTTTCTGCGGCATCTTGGCCGCCCTAATGGTGGCCCTCATGCTCTTTGGGACCATGATTCCCACAGCCACCTATATCTGCCCTGCTCTGGCGGGGATTTTAATCATTCCCGTTGTTTGGGAGTTTGGCTTTCGCACCGGCGGGGTTCTCTATGTGGCTGTGGCACTGCTGAGTCTGTTTTTGGCCCCGGATAAGGAGGCCGGCCTGTTTTTTGTCTTTTTGTTCGGTTGGTATCCCCTGCTTCGACCTAAGCTCCAGCACATTCGGAGGAAGCTGCCCCGGGTGCTCTTGAAACTCCTTCTGTTCAATCTGTCCCTGGCAGTCATCTTTGCCCTGCTTCTCTTCGTCTTTGTCATGCCTGATCTGCAGACCGAGGCCCAGAACTGGACAGGCCTGCTGCTGGCAGGGATGCTCCTGCTGGGCAACGTGACCTTTCTGCTATACGACGTCCTGCTGGCCCGGGTCAGTGACCTATATGTCTGCCGGCTGCGGCCCAAACTCTTTCCACGCCACTTTTCCTGAGAAATAATGATGAGGTATTTTCCAATGAAACAGAGATTATTGTCCCTTTTGCTCCTGGCAGCCCTCTCCCTTTCCCTGGCTGTCCCGGCCTCTGCGGCAGGCTCCCTTCCCTTTACCGACGTAAAAAGCAACGCTTGGTACTATACTTACGTGAAGGATTTGTACGATGGCGGTATTGTCAACGGTACCTCCCCCACCACCTTTGAGCCCCAAGGAGATGTAAAGCTGGGCGAGGCCCTGAAGCTGATCCTAATGGCCGTTGGCTACCCGGCCCAAAAACCCACCGCCTCTCACTGGGCCAGCGGTTTTTATCAGCTTGCTAAAACCAAGGGTTTCCTGCCCGCAGACCTGACATTGGATCTGGAGGATCCCATTAACCGCCTGCAAATTGCAGAGATTATCGTCAATGTCATGGGGGTGGAACGCACCAGCCAGAGTGCCTCTCCCTTTGCTGACACCAGCGATCCGGTTGCCTTGATCCTCTTCGATCACGGGATTTTCCAGGGCACTACCGTGGGGCAGCAGACCTTCTTCTATCCCAAAGATAACATCACCCGGGCGGAGATTACCACCGTCATTTGGCGGGTGTATGACTACGACGCCCCTGATCAGGATCCCTCTGGAGACTATTTCTACTTCAACGGGAAAAAAGTTTATGTGGTGGAAGACCTTCCCAAGAGAACCTACGACTCCTCCCTGTTCCAGGTAAATGAAAACGGGTTCCTCACCTACGACAGCGATGAATACTCCTGCAGAATCGGCATCGACGTCTCCCGGTACCAGGGGAACATCGACTGGGCTGCTGTAAAGGGCGCTGGGGTGGAGTTTGCCATGCTCCGCTTGGGTTACCGGGGCTATGGCACCGGCAACATTGTCAAGGATCCCTATTTTGACCAAAATATTCGGGACGCCCTGGCCAATGGCATTGAGGTGGGGGTCTACTTCTTCTCCCAGGCCATTGACGAAGCAGAGGCTGTGGAAGAGGCCCAGTTCTGCATGAATGCCCTGAAAAACTACGCCATTACCTATCCCATTGTCTTTGACTGGGAGCCCTACGACAGCAGCGTAGGGGCCCGCACGGACGGGCTGTCAGATCGCATGCTCACCAAGTGCGCAGTGGCCTTCTGCAAGGCTGTGGAAGAAGGCGGCTATGACACCATGGTCTATTCCAACCTGACCTACTTCTACCTCCACTTTGACCTGAACAAACTGGTGGACTTCCCCCTGTGGTTGGCCCAGTATAATGAGACCCCGACCTTCTATTACCACTTTGATATGTGGCAGTATTCTGGCGCCGGCAAGGTGCCAGGCATCAATGGAAATGTGGACTTGAACATCCAGTTCATCCCGAAAAAGTAATACATATTGCAGCAAGGCCGCAGGCCAGAGGAATCTCTCTGGTCTGCGGCCGTTTGTTTAGCCCTTTGCTTTTTCATAAAATCCAGTAAAATCTGTGAGCGAAGGCAGATACAGGTGACAGGTGGCCTGAAGGGCTGCCTGGTCGCTGTACGGGTCTGCCACCCCGGCGACCCAGTATCCGGCCTGGTAGGCCGTCTGGGCGGCGTGGACCGCGTCCTCAAAGACCCAGGTGGCCTCTGTGGCCGTTCCCATCTTGTCCCGAGCATAGTGGAAAATTGTAGGGGTCCGCTTGTCCACACCCAGATCTCCGCAGGTAATCAAATCGTCTAAAAGGGGCAGCAAGCCCGTTCGTTCCAGCCCCTTGGTGATCACCGCCCGGTCTGTCGCCGTGGCCAACGTGATAGCAACCCCGTGCTGGCGGAGGGCGGTTAAAAACGCCTTTGCGCCGGCCTTGGCCTGGACCTCATGGCAATAAAACGTGCGAATGGTGCCGTTGATCCCGTCCTCAATTTCTTGGTGGGACTGAGGCAGGGCATAGCTCTCTTTCAAGTAGACAGCGCATTGAGACAAGCTCAAGGGAAAGAGGATCTGCCGCAAGCCCGGGCGGGCTGCAACGCCAAGGGATGCCAAGTAACGCTCCCCCACAGTGTCCCACATGCCCATGGAGTCCAGCAGGGTTCCGTCCGCATCAAAAATTGCCCCCTCGATCATGGGCGCCACCTCCTTTTCAACCGCTTGCGCCGCCTCAGTGTAACAGAAAAAGCCCCCCTGGTCAAGGGGGCTGGAACGTGATATAATAGCGTAATTCCAATTCGTTTTCCAAAAAGGAGGGGGCTATGATGTCTCAACCTGCTTGCTTCATTTTTGGTGCAGGGCCTTTCTTCGGTTTACCGGTGGCACCTGGGGCAAAGGATTTCATTCTAGCTGCAGACGGCGGCTATCGCCATTGCCTGGCGGCCGGCCTGCGGCCAAACCTGCTGCTGGGGGATTTTGACTCCTTGGACACGCTTCCCAAGGATATCCCCATTCACACCTTCCCCGTGGAGAAGGATGACACCGACACCATGCTGGCCATCAAATATGGCCTGGACCAGGGCTACCGCACCTTCCACCTTTACGGCTCCACCGGGGGCCGGATGGACCACACCTTGGCCAACCTTCAGGCTCTGGGCTTTTTGGCCCAGGCAGGGGCCACTGGGTATCTCTACGACGAGCGCTATGTGTTTACCGCGCTGCGCAATGGCACCCTTACTTTGCCGGCCAGAGAAGAGGGAATCTTCTCCCTCTTCTGCCTAGGTGGGGAGGCCCATGGGGTCTCCATTCGTGGGGCCCAGTATCCCTTGGACCGGGCTCCCCTCTCCCCCTTCTTTCCCTTAGGCGTGAGCAACCATTTCCAAGGAAATCCCGTAGAGATCCAAGTGGAAGAAGGCTGCCTGCTGGTGGGCTGGGAGCTGGTTTGAACCTTGCAGGGCACGCACTTTGGTGGTGCCCTTGCACCGCTCCAGGCCTCCCCTACAGACTAGGGCCTAGACCACAGATTCCCTCAAAAAAATCCCGTCGGAGAGACTCCGACGGGATTTTTGGGATTACATCAGTTTTGAAGTAAAATAGACAGCCAGGATAAACAGCCACGCCGCCATAACCCAGATGGCATAGTAGGCCACCGCAGTGCCCAGAGCCAACGGAGCCAGCAGAAGGACCACCGTGATCGCTGCCGTGAGATAGTAGGTTAAGTAAGCCGCGCCGGGCTGGAGGATGGCGACATCCTTTCCGCCAACCTTCAGAACCCCGTCCTTCCCTTTCAGTTTCAGGGCCAGGACAAGACCGGCTGCAACCACCACCAGCGTTAGGATCAGGTAACCATAGTAGGCCATACCGCCCAAGAAAATCCGGTACAGCCAAAGGCCCAGCAGGCACATGCCGCCGATGAAGGCACAGGCAAAAAACTCTCTCTGATACAGGTAAAACACCATCATCAGAACGCCCAACCCAGGGACCACTGCCAGAACCACTGGTGCAGCGGTGGCCTCCAGGCTCCGGATCAAAAAGCCACCCACGCCCATACACAGGAAGGCAAAGGCCAGAATGACCTGCATGGTGCCGTCCTTGCCGTTGTCCTCTTTCCGCACCTTATGGGCCAGGAACAGGAACAAAACAAACAGGATCACCCCCGCAATGGGGAAAATGGTCAAGATGGTGTACAGCGGCGCTTTGATCGCCAGCTCACTGACCCGGGTATGGACATAGTACCGGTTGAGCAGCGCCATGACCACCTCCACCACAGCGGCGGCGGCCAGCCAGAGGAGCATTTTATTGAAAGCACGATCTTCCATCTGCTCTCTCGTCCGCACCTCCGGCGGCTTGTTTCTTCCGGTTTTTACTTCGTTTTTCTTCATAACGGTGAAAACACTCCCAATTCCAGGAACAGATATCCCAAGGGACATCCCTAACATGATCTTAGCTATTGTACCAGAAAATACAGGATTTCGCAAGGTAAAGAACAGGTTTTCTCCTCCCTGCTTTCCCCAAAATTTCCAGTTTTCTGCGCCCTGATTTTATTTTTTCTTGAAACCATCCTTCAAAGAGACACTCCGGTTAAAGACCAGATGCCCCGGGGTTGTGTCCCGGCTGTCTAGGCAGAAGTAGCCTAGGCGCATGAACTGATAGGCCGTAGCCGTCTGCCCGGCCTGGGGCATGGCGGCCTGTGCCAGGCCCTGCTCCACCTTGCAGCCGGTGAGGACCTGAAGGCTGTCCGGGTTCAGGTAATCCATGAACTCCTTATCGGGGCCGTCAGGATCAGGATCTGTAAAGAGGTAGTTGTAGAGCCGGACCTCGGCATCTGCAGCGGTGTCGGCCTCCACCCAGTGGATGGTGGCCCCCTTCACCTTGCGCCCATCGGCGGGGTTGCCGCCCTTGGAGGCAGGGTCATACTCGCAGAGAACCTCTACCACTTCCCCAGCCTCGTTTTTCACGCAGCCAGTGCAGCGGATGAGATAGGCGCCCTTCAGCCGGCACTCCTGGCCGCCGGGCGTTAAACGTTTATATTTGGGAATGGGTTCCTCCATGAAGTCGTCGGCCTCAATATAGAGGTGCCGGGAGAAGGGCACCTCCCGCTCCCCTGCTTCGGGGTCCATGGGGTTGTTTTCCACGGTGACGGTCTCCCGCTGATCTTCGGGATAGTTGGTGATGGTGAGCTTCACAGGGCGCAAAACACCCATTACCCGCTGGGCGGTCTCATTGAGCTCCTCCCGCAGGCAGGACTCCAAAAAGGCATAGTCCACCGTGGAGTCGACCTTAGACACACCAATGCGCTCGCAGAAATTGCGGATGGACTTGGCCGTGTAACCCCGGCGGCGCAGGCCGCAGAGGGTCGGCATACGGGGGTCGTCCCAGCCGTCTACATAGCCGCCCTCGACCAAAGCACGGAGCTTCCGCTTGGACATGACGGTGTAGTTGATTCCCAGGCGGGCAAACTCAATCTGCCGGGGCTTACTGGGCAGGGTGCAGTGGTCCACCACCCAATCATACAAGGGGCGGTGATTTTCATACTCCAGGGAGCACAGGGAGTGGGTGATCCCCTCCAGGGCATCCTGAATGGGATGGGCAAAGTCATACATGGGGAAGATACACCACTTTGTCCCCTGGCGATGGTGCTCAATGTAGCGGATCCGGTAGAGAACGGGATCCCGCATATTGAAATTGCCCGAGGCCAGATCAATCTTAGCCCGCAGGGTATATTTTCCTTCGGGGAACTCACCGGCCTTCATCCGCTGGAAGAGGTCCAGGTTCTCCTCCACAGGGCGGTCCCGCCAAGGGCTCTTGGCGGGGGTGGTGGTGTCTCCCCGGTATTCCTTAAACTGGTCAGGGGTCAGCTCACAGACATAGGCCAGCCCCTTTTTAATCAGCTCCACAGCCAGCTCATAGGTCTTTTCAAAGTAATCTGAGCCGTAATAAAACCGGTTGTCCCAGTCAAATCCCAGCCAGTGGATGTCTTCCTGGATGGCATCTACATACTCCGTGTCCTCTTTGGCCGGGTTGGTGTCGTCCATCCGCAGATTGCAAAGGCCGCCGTATTTTTCTGCCGTGCCAAAATCAATGGTCAGGGCTTTGCAGTGGCCAATATGAAGATAGCCGTTGGGCTCGGGCGGGAAGCGGGTGTGGACCTTTTTCCCCTCGCAGCGTCCGCCAGGCTGTAATTCCTCTTCGATGATGCTATGAATGAAATTGGTGCTCATGGTTTCTTCCGCCATGGTATTCACTCCTTATCATGCTTTTTCTGTCAGTAACACTTTATTATACACCGTTTTTAGGGGAGATTGCAACCATCTGTGTAAAAAAGGAGACCTTTCTTGCGAGATTTTTTCCCTTTCCGTTATTCCTGTGGGTTGGCTACAGCCTCTGCCACCCGCATGCCATCCACAGCGGCGGAGACGATGCCGCCGGCATAGCCGGCCCCCTCGCCACAGGGATAGAGTCCCCGGATGTTGGACTGGAAGCTCCGGTCCCGCAGCAGGCGAACAGGGGAAGAGGACCGGGTCTCTACCCCCACCATCAGGGCATCGGGGGCGGCGAAGCCATGGAGTTTTCGGTCCAACACAGGAAGGGCCTGGGCCAAGGTGTCGGTGACATAGCCTGGCAGGGTTTCCCGCAGGTCTCCAAAAATCACTGCGGGGCGGTAGGTGCTCCGGTTGGTCAAAAGATTGGGGCTGGGGAGGCCGCGGAGAAAATCACCCACCCGCTGGGCCGGCGCCTCATACCCAGGGCGGCCAAAGCGATAGGCGCTCTCTTCCCAAAGGGTTTGAAAGGCAGCCCCGGCCAAGGGGTCGTCGCTGCCAAAGTCCCCAGGACCAACCCCCACCAGGAAGCCACCATTGATCCATTCACCGTCCCGGGCGCGATTGCTCATGCCGTTTGTCACCACGCCGCCAGGCTGGGACGCCGCCGCCACAATCTGCCCCCCAGGGCAGACACAGAAGGTATAGGCCGAGCGGCCGCTGGGCAGATGACAGACCAACTTATAGTCGGCAGGCGGGAGCTTCTGCCAGCAGTCGCCAAACTGAGACTGGCTGATCCGGTCCTGACGATGCTCAATGCGCACCCCGATGGCAAATGGCTTTTGCTCCATTTGGGCGCCGGCATCCCGAAGCATTCGGAAGGTATCTCGGGCTGAGTGTCCAGGGGCTAAAATGAGGGCATCACAGGCCATCCGATAACTGGCTCCCCCTTGCTCCACTGTAATCTCGGTAAGGTGGTTTCCCGTTACGGTAATTCCGCTGAGACGGTGGCCAAAGCGAACCTCGCCTCCCAGGTCCTTGATCTTCTCCCGAAGATTTTTTACCACCTGGCGCAGCAAGTCCGTGCCCACATGGGGCTTATGCTGCCAAAGGATATCCTCAGGAGCGCCGGCGGCCACAAAGGTTTGCATGACATGGGAAAGGCGGGGATCATGGGTCCCGGTGGTGAGCTTACCGTCAGAAAAGGTTCCAGCGCCGCCCTCGCCAAACTGTACGTTGGACTCGGGGTTTAGATCTCCCCCCTTCCAAAAAGCTTCCACATCTTTCACACGCTGCTCCAGAGGCTGCCCCCGCTCCAACAAAATGGGCCGCAGGCCGGCACGCGCCAGACAAAGAGCCGCCAAAAGGCCAGCAGGGCCGCTGCCCACCACCACAGGTGGCAAGGAAGATTTTCGCGTCACTGGGGGAAACTGGTAAGGAAGGGATTCCTTTTGGAGGGTCACATTCCGATTTTTGGCGCGTGCCACCACTTCCGCTTCGTTTGAAAGTGCAACATCCACTGTCATAACATAATGTACATCTGTCTTCTTCCGGGCATCAATGGATTGGCGCACGGGGACACACCGGTGAATCTTTCCCACAGAAACCCCTAAGGCACGAGCGGCCTTCTTCTTTAACAAGGCAGGATCCCCATCTGGGGGCAAGATCAAATTTGTGATTCGTACCATGGTCTCCTCCTCTTTCAAAAGGTCCTGATCACAGGACAGCAACTGCAAACAAGAAAACCCACACTGCCGGGGAGCACCGGCGGCATGGGTCTTCCTGCCTGCTTATCGGGCATCCCGCTCATCGGGAAGATCCACCAGAAGGGGCTCCACCCCCAAATGAGGCAAAAATTTCTCCCGGATCTCTTTCATAGAGAGATTCAGCGTGGACGTGTTAATACAAGGATGGCAGCCAAACCGGTCCTCTTCTGCTACAGAGCGGTCCAAAATCAGCTGCACCTTATGCTCCCGGTCATTCATCAGCCCCAAAATAGTAGCTGACCCGGGGGTAACCCCCAGATAAGCCTCCATATCCTCAGGGGAGCCAAAGGAGAGGCGGGCAGAGCCAATTTGCTTGGAAAGTTCTTTGGTGCGGAAGGGCTTCTCCCCTTCCATAAGGAGCAGATAAAACTTTGTCTTCTGCCGGTTGCACAAAAACAGGTTTTTACAGATGGGTGCACCAAGGTATTCTTCCACGGCTGCACAATCCGCCACGGTATTTGCTGTGTCGTGGTCTACCCGGTCATAGGGGATGCCAAGGCTGTCCAGCAGATCATAGCAAGCAACTTCCTGGGCCAGACGGCCTGTGCAATCAGCGGGCCGGCCTGCATAACGGGTGGGATCAATGTTCATAGGGCCTCACTCCTCTTAGAAAAGAGAGGGCAGTGGTGAACCACTGCCCTCTCTTGAATCATCACATAAAAGAGATCAATTACTTCTTCAGCATCCAGCCGGAAACGACCATCTTCTGAACTTCGGTGGTACCCTCATAGATCTCGGTGATCTTAGCATCACGCATCATTCTCTCGAAGGGATACTCACGGGTGTAGCCGCAGCCGCCAACCAGCTGAACAACACGACGGGTGACGTCGGAAGCCACATCAGCAGCGAACATCTTACCCATAGCAGCCAGGTGGCTGTAGGGCTCGTGGTTCTGCTTAGCCATAGCAGCACGATAGATCAGCAGACGGGCAGCGTCAACCTTGGTCTGCATATCAGCCAGCTCAAACTGAGTGTTCTGGAAGGAAGACAGGGGCTTGCCAAACTGCTTGCGCTGCTTCAGATAGGGGATACACTCATCGATAGCACCCTGAGCAATACCCAGAGCCTGAGCAGCAACGCCGATACGGCCGCCGTCCAGCAGCATCATAGCGATCTTGAAGCCTTCGCCTTCCTTACCCAGCAGGTTCTCAGCGGGGACTTCGCAGTCATCGAAGACCAGCTCATAGGTAGCGGAAGCACGGATGCCCATCTTCTTCTCCTTGGTGCCGAAGCTGAAGCCCTTGAAGCCCTTCTCCACGATGAAGGCGGACAGGCCCTTGTGGCCAACGCTCAGGTCGGGGTTGGTACGAGCGAAGACAACATAGGTGTCAGCATAGTAGCCGTTGGTGATGAAGATCTTGGTGCCGTTGAGGATGTACTTGTCACCCTTCAGGACAGCGGTGGTGCGAACGCCGTTAGCGTCGGTACCAGCACCGGGCTCGGTCAGACCCATAGCGCCCAGCTTCTCGCCCTGTGCCAGGGGAACCAGGTACTTCTGCTTCTGCTCCTCGGTGCCGAACTCCAGGATGGGCCAAGAGCACAGGGAACCGTGGACGGAGAACATGATGGAGGTGGAAGCGCAGTACTTAGCCAGCTCTTCGCAGCAGACAATGTAGGTCAGGTAAGACAGACCAGCGCCGCCATATTCCTCGGGGATATAGGTGCCCAGCATGCCCATTTCAGCCAGCTTCTCGCGGGCGTTCATGGTAAACTCTTCCTTCTCATCCAGTTCAGCAGCGATGGGCTTGACTTCCTTCAGGCAGAAGTCGTGGAGCATGTCAAGAATTTCCTGCTCCATTTCGTTCAGTTTGAAATCCATAATTTTTCCTTTCTTTCCCGCCGGAGAACGCCCCCCATTTGAGGGGGGCGCCTCCTAGGGTATGTTAAAATAAAATTGCTAACAGATGATTAGTCCTTGTCGGCCAGGATCAGCTTGGTCAGAGCGGGGCAGACATCATACAGGTTGCCGATAACGCCCAGGTCAGCCACGCCGAAGATGGGAGCCTCGGGATCCTTGTTGATGCAGACGATGAAGTCGGAGGAGCCCATGCCGGCCAGGTGCTGGATAGCGCCGGAGATGCCGCAAGCAACATACAGCTTGGGGCCAACGGTCTTACCAGTCTGACCAACCTGGTGGGAGTGGGGAATCCAGCCAGCGTCAACAGCTGCACGGGAGGAACCCACAACGCCGCCCAGAGCGTCAGCCAGGGGCTTAATGGTGGTCTCGAAGCCCTCGGGGCCGCCCAGACCACGGCCGCCGGAGACGATGATGTCAGCGCCTTCCAGGTCGACCTTCTCGCCTTCCTCAGCGATGGTCTCGATCACCTTGATGCGGATCTGGTCAGCGGGGAAGACAAAGTCGACCTTCTCCACGGGAGCCTCACGGCTGGCATCGGGCTCGAGCTTCTTGTTCACGCCAGGACGGCAGGTGCCGATCTGGGGGAAGGTGAAGGGGCACAGAATGGTAGCCATCAGGTTACCACCGAAAGCAGGACGGGTCCAAGCAACCTTGCCGGATGCCTCGTCGATGTCCAGAGAAGTACAGTCGGCGGTCAGACCGGTCTTCAGACGGCCAGCCACACGGGGGCCCAGGTCACGGCCCAGGGGGGATGCGCCCATCAGAATGGTGGTGGGGCAGTCAGCCTCGACACAGTGCACGATAGCAGCGGTGTAGGCATCGGTGCTGTAGTGGCCATAAACCTCGTTGTCGACGACCAGGACCTTGTCAGCGCCGTAAGCGATAGCGTCCTTGACAGCCTCTTCGCAGTTGTAACCAATGACCAGAGCAACGGTCTTGCCGCCCTGGATACCAGCCAGACGACGGCCGGGGTTCAGCAGCTCCAGGCCAACGTTTCTGGCCTTGCCATCCTTAGTTTCAATAAAGACCCATACGTCCTTGGTCTTTGCTTCATAGCTAGTCTGTAACATTGTTCTTCGTCCTCCCCTCTATTAAATAACGCCCTTGTCCTTGAGCAGGTCATACAGCTTCTTTGCGGACTCTTCAGGAGTCTCTTCCTTGATCTTCAGGCCGCCTTCCTTACGAGGAGGAGTGAAGCTCTTCTTAACCTTGGTGGGAGAACCCTTCAGGCCGGATCTCTCAACGTCCAGGCCGCAGTCAGCAGCGGACAGAACGGGAATCTTAGCCTTGTTAGCAGCCATCTTGGACTTGATGGTGGGGAAGCGAGGCTCATAGTCGGGCTTGGTGATGGTGACAGCGCAGGGGCAAGCCATCTCCAGGATCTCGAAGCCGTCCTCCAGCTCCTTCTTCACGCGAACGTGCTTGCCATCCTCGGTGGGCCAAACTTCCCAACCATAGGTGACCTGGGGATAGTCCAGATCCTCAGCAACCTGAGGACCAACCTGAGCGGTATCGCCGTCGATAGCCTGCTTACCAAACATCAGCATGTCGAAGGTGATGCCCTCATCAGCCTCAATCTTCTTGATGGCCTTGGACAGGATGTAACCGGTGGCCAGGGTATCGGAACCACCGCAAGCGCGGTCAGAGACCAGATAAGCCTTGTCGCCGCCGACAGACAGGCACTCCTTCAGAGCGGCCAGTGCCTGCTCGGGACCCATGGACAGAACATAGATCTTGGTTTCCTTGTCCTTGTCCTTAATGCGGGCAGCAGCTTCGAGTGCATAAGCATCGAAGGGGCTGACGATGGCGGGAACGCCTTCACGCATCAGGGTGTTGGTAACAGGATCGATTTTGATAATGGTCGTGTCCGGCACTTGTTTAATGCAAACAAGTATGTTCATTTCTGATTTCCCCCTATTTTTGATTTGTTTTATTTTGATAGGACCGCCCATCCCCTGCTCGCCTGGAGCCAAAGCGAAGCGTTGGGTTTTGCTTTCTCTCGCGGCGAAAAGGTTTCTGACCGTTCTATCAGGTTAAACGCCGACCCGAAGTGACCTTCGGTGGCAGACGTTTCACGCAGGCAGGGTCACAAATTGCGTGCTCCACCCAGTACATTACGGTGTGTATTATAACAAAGGATCTGGCAAATTACAAGATGGGAAAGTATCGCATCGAAAAAAAATTTTCTCTCGTTCCCTC
>DBEYYM010000055.1:0-13916 GCA_048184675.1 Evtepia sp.
TCACTTTTTTCACCCCCTCTGTGCAGATTGGCTATCCAGTTGCCCGATTTTCCGGCAAAAATGGGCTCCAACGTGTCGTTTTTCAGGTTTTTTGGGCCGCTCAACGCCGCCCGGCTCAGTTGACATCCCCAAAATTTCGACTATACTGAACTATCATTTAACCGGCACAGGCAGCCAGGAAAATCAACGCGGAGGGATTCATTATGTGTACGATCATCGGTGCAACCGGATGCAAGCTCCCCCAAGGGGAACTCGCCCAACATTTCGCGGCCACCCTGACCCGAGGCCCTGACATGACCCGAATTCTCCAGGCAGGGTCCTGCTGGCTGGGTTTTCAGCGTCTGGCCATCATGGACCTCTCTCCCAGAGGCATGCAGCCCTTTTCTTTGGACGGCGACTATGCCGTTTGCAATGGAGAGCTATATGGCTTCCGTTCCATCAAAAAGAAGCTGGAAGGGAAGTACACCTTCCAAAGTGACAGCGACTGCGAGATCCTCCTGCCTCTGTATCGGGAATATGGAACCGAGATGTTTCCCATGCTGGGCTCAGAGTTCGCGCTGCTCCTATATGACCACCAAAAGGACAGCCTCATTGCCGCTCGGGACCCCATCGGCATCCGTCCCCTTTATTACGGAATGGACCGCTATGGAGAAGCGGTCTTTGCCAGCGAACCGAAGAACCTGGTGGGGCTGTGCGAGAAGATCTATCCCTTTCCCCCTGGGCACTACTGGGAGAAGGGAACCTTTTTCCGATACACCGATTTAACCACCGTCACAGAATACAACCACGATGACTTAGAGACTGCCTGCGCCAACATCCGTGCCCTGCTGATCGAATCTGTGGAGGCCCGACTGGATGCAGATGCCCCCCTTGGCTTTCTCCTCTCCGGTGGCCTGGACTCCAGCTTGGTCTGTGCCATCAGCGCCAAGCTTCTGGGGCGCCAGATCAAAACCTTTGCCATCGGCATGGACACCGATCCCATCGACCTGAAATATGCCCAGGAGGCCGCCGACTACATCGGTGCCGACCACACAGCCTTTACCATGACCCGGGAGGAAGTTTTGGAGGCCCTGCCAGAGGTCATTCAGATTCTCGGCACCTGGGACATCACCACCATCAGGGCCAGCTTGGGCATGTATCTCTGCTGCAAAAAAATCCACGAGTCCACCAATGTGCGGGTCCTGATGACCGGAGAGATCTCCGACGAGCTTTTCGGGTATAAATACACCGACTTTGCCCCCGATGAGGAGGCCTTCCAGCAGGAGGCCAAGAAGCGGATCGACGAGATCCATATGTACGACGTCCTCCGGGCCGACCGGTGTATCGCCTCCAACTCCATGGAGGGCCGGGTGCCCTTCGGCAGCACAGACTTTGTCAAGTACGTGATGGGCATTGACCCAAGCCTGAAAATGAACCGTTATGGCATGGGAAAATACCTTCTCCGTCATGCCTTTGAAAAAGACAACCTCCTGCCAGAGGGCATTCTTTGGCGGCAAAAGGCCGCCTTCTCTGACGCAGTAGGCCACTCCATGGTAGATGACTTAAAAGCGTACGCCGAGTCCCGCTACTCCGACGAAGAATTCCACCGCCGCTGTAAGCACTATGCCCACGGAAAGCCTTTCACCAAAGAAAGTTTACTCTATCGTGAGATTTTTGAGGAATACTACCCCGGTCAGAGCGAAATGATCCAAGATTTCTGGATGCCCAACACCCAATGGGCCGGCTGCAACGTAACAGACCCCTCCGCCCGGGTTTTGGCCAACTATGGGGAAAGCGGACAATAAACGTCCTTCCAATATAAATACACAAAAAGACCTTGGAGCCACATAATAGGTTCCAAGGTCTTTTTCTCGATGCAGAGAAGAACAGGAAACTCATTCCCACTCGTTGCTGGGTATTATTTTTAACGGATTTTGCTTTAGAAATACGATCCTCTTTTCTTTTTTAGCTTTAACGTAATGCCCTTGTTTGCTGCACACAGTTGAAGCAAAGGCGATATAAAACAGGAGAGCGTTTTGCGTCCTCCACGGCCCGCTCCACTTCATCCGGGCCGAAAGCCCGCTAACCCGCTCATAGTCGGCGGAGATCCCAATAGAAAGTCCCGGGGCCCTTGAATATCAAGGGCCCCGGGAGGGTTATTTATTATTCCCACTCAATGGTCCCGCTGGGCTTGGGGGTCAGGTCGAAGAGGACGCGGTTGACGCCCTTGACTTCGGCGGTGATGCGGGCAGTGATGTGCTGGAGGAGGGAGAAGGGGACATCCTCCACCGTGGCAGTCATGGCGTCCACGGTATTCACAGCCCGGAGGATAACGGGCCAGTCGAAGGTGCGGGCGTTGTCCCGGATGCCGGTGGACTTAAAGTCGGGCACCACGGTGAAATACTGCCAGACCTTGCCCTCCAGGCCGTTCTTGGCAAACTCCTCCCGGAGGATGGCGTCGGATTCCCGAACGGCCTCCAGCCGGTCCCGGGTGATGGCGCCCAGGCAGCGGACCCCCAGACCGGGGCCGGGGAAGGGCTGACGGAAGACCATGCTATCGGGCAGGCCCAGGGCCTTGCCCACCACACGGACCTCGTCCTTAAAGAGGAACTTCACAGGCTCCACCAGTTCAAACTGGAGGTCGTCAGGCAGACCGCCCACGTTGTGGTGTGCCTTCACAGGGCCGCTCTCCAGAATGTCGGGGTAGATGGTGCCCTGGGCCAGGAACTCGATGCCCTCCAGCTTCCGGGCCTCCTCCTCGAAGACACGGATAAACTCCGCGCCGATGATCTTGCGCTTGGTTTCAGGGTCATCCACACCGGCCAGCTTGTCCAGGAAGCGGTCCACGGCGTCTACATAGATCAGGTTGGCGTCCATCTGGTTGCGGAAAACCTCCACCACCTGCTCGGGTTCTCCTTTGCGCAGCAGGCCGTGATTCACGTGAACGCAGGTGAGCTGCTTGCCAATGGCCTTAATGAGCAGGGCCGCCACCACTGAGGAGTCCACACCGCCGGACAGGGCCAGCAGGACCTTCTTGTCACCTACCTGAGCCTGGATGGCTGCAATCTGCTCTGCAATAAAAGCCTCAGCCAGGGCGGGGGTGGTGATCCGTTCCATGGATTCGGGGCGTTTGTTGTCTGCCATATTCAGTTCCTCCCTATGTTATTTGATCGTTCTGTTCATTGCGTTGGCAAATAATTATAGCATGAACCGATAGGAAAATGGTAGTCATTTTTCGAAAAAACACGGATTTTCTTTACAGAGGCAGGCAAACCACCAGTTCAAAGCGGCCATTTTCCGCGGTTGCCTCTAGGGAACCGCCATAGCGCTTTGCAATCTCCCGCATGCCCATGAGGCCGAAGCCGTGGGCCATCTTGTCGGCCTTGGTGGTGGATAGGTCTGGCTTTTCATCGCCGGCCAGGGCATTTTCTACCCGGAGCATGAACAGCCCCTTATCCACCCGGCAGTGGACGGAGATTTCCTTATCCTCGCTTTTTTCCGCCGCTTCCATGGCGTTGTCAATGGCGTTGCCCAGCAGGGCACACAGGTCGATATCCGCCATCAAGAGGGTTTTGGGTAGGGATACCTGAAACAGGCCCTGTAGCCCTCGCTGCGTCATATCTTTGGCTTTAGCGGAGAGGACCACGTCGGCAACCTCATTGTCACAGAAATGCTGTCCTCCTCCCAGGGAGGAGGACTCGGTCATCTGGGACAGATACCCGATGGCCTGCTCGGTCTCTCCCTGCTCCAGCAGCCCCCGCACGGCGGTCACATGGTTGCGCAAGTCATGGCGGAGGGTGCGCACCTGAAGCTGCTCTCGCTGCAGGCCCTGGTAGTAGATCTCCCGGAGCCCGGCCAGATGGACGGTCTGTTCCAGCTCCTCATGGTCGGCCAAAATCAGAATCGTAAAGAGCAGAATCACCGACGTGATGAGGGTGAAGGGGAGCACCGCCAGGCCCTGGTTCAAGGCCATGGAGTGGACCAGCAGGGAGTCCACCTCACTATGGGTCAGCAGCACCACGGCGATCATGGCGCATAGGGGCATGATCGACAGGCCGAAAACCACCTTCCACAGCCGCCGTGGAAGGGATACCCGCTCCTGGGGCAGAAATCGCCGCATAAAAAGGTACAGCAACCCAAAAACCGCTGTCCTGGCCACCCGGCAGAAGATGTCATAGTCATACAGACCCCGTAGAACAGCCTCCGAATAGGTGTCCAAAAGGGCGCAGACAGACATGGTAATGCAGAAAAAGATCACCGTCACCGCCAGCCGCCCCACCCAGTCTCCCTGGGTGCTGAGCATAACGAGCAGCAGGAAGCAGGGGAGGGTATAGAGCAGGTTGGGATCCCCCACCCAAATGACCATCCCAGAGGAGCCCCCAAAGGTCAGAAACAAAAGGACCTTCCACCACAGCTTGGGCCGCACCTCCAGAAAGGGGGCACTGGTTCGGTAGAGCAAATATCCATTCAGGCAGACAAAGGCCACGTAGCCCCCATTGACAAAAAAGATTCGAAATAAGGTTCCTGGACTCATACAGACTCCTCCAGCGTTGCTCTCGTCAGGGCAATCATAGCAGCCTGCTGGCAGGAGCGGCTGATGGGGAGAACTTCTTCCCCCACAAAGACCTGATTGCCCGTCACCCGGTCCACCGCCTTAACCTGCACCAAATACCGCTGGTGGATGCGCACAAAGGAACTGCCCACCTGGTCTGCCACCTGATCCAGTTTCCCATAAAAGGTATAGGACTTTTCCGGGGTCACACAGGTCACCTGCCGCCGGTCCGAGGTGAAATAGAGGATTTTCTTCCGCGGAATCCGATAGGTCACCTCGCCGCTGCGGCAGAGGTAGACTGCCTCCTCCCCTCGAAACAGGGCAGCCGTTGCGCGGGCCAAAACCTCTTGCAGCTGCTCGGCCTTGGCAGGTTTCAGCAGATATCCCAGCGCTCCAACACGATACCCGTCAAAGACATAGTCAGCATACCCGGTGACAAAGACCAGCTGGAGATCCTCATCTCCCTGGCGCAGCCGGCGGGCGGTTTCCATGCCGTCCAGCTGGCCCATTTCCATGTCCAAAAAAATCAGGTTCAGCTCCCCAGGGTGATTGGCCTTCCAGTTGAGAAGGCCCTCTCCAGAGGAAAACTCCAAAATTCTGGCCGTCTCACCCTGGGGTTCTAGCACCCGTTCCAACGTCCCTCGAAGAGCCAGCCGAGCGTCGTAATTGTCATCGCAGATCCCAATGCAAAGCACAGGCATCACGCTCCTTCCGTGGTTGCTGTGGAGCCCAGATCGTGTGGTACAATCTGGTGGCTTTGATCCATCCAAGATTGTACCACACGGGGCGGCTTCCGCCAAATAGAACTTGACAGAAGCCGCCCCAAATATGACAGCAGACCTGCTATTTTTTACATTCCCTTTTTCCCGCTTGCCAAAATTGACTGCCAAGCCGCACGAAATGACAGGGTCGGTTGCTTCCGATGCAATCCCGGTCTATGGTGAAAGCAGAAAGGGACATGACCGATGGCCACACCTACTCCCACGTTTGGCGTCCTGCTTCCGCCAACCTGCGTGATCCAGAGTTTTTTACGGGTTCCATCCCGCTCGTTTGGTGGGAATGGTCCGAATGCAATCCATAAACGAGACAAAAGAAAGGAAGGAACGACAATGTTAACGGTAACCGATCTCCACAAATCCTATCAGGTGGGCAAGACCACCTATGAGGTTCTCAAAGGAATTTCCCTGGAAGTTGGGAAGGGGGAGTTTGTGGCTGTCATGGGCCCCTCTGGCTCGGGCAAAACCACCCTCCTCAACTGTATCTCCTGCTATATCCCCGCCGACAGCGGGCAGATCACCCTGGGAGACCGGCAGCTGGCCAAGCTGGATGAAACCGCCCTGGCCGCCGTGCGCAACAAGCAGCTGGGCTTCGTGTTTCAGGACTTTCTGCTGCTGGATGGCCTCACCGTCCAGCAAAACATCCTGCTGCCCGCCATCATCGGCGACACCGCCGGCCCTGCGGCCGAGCGGCGGGCGGACCAACTGTGCCAGGTTTTCGGCATTGCCGCCATTCGAAACAAGTACCCGGCGGAGATCTCTGGCGGGGAAAAACAGCGCACCGCTGTGGCTCGGGCGCTGATTAACAACCCCCTGCTGATTTTGGCCGATGAGCCCACCGGTAACCTGGACTCCAAGTCCGCCCGGGCGGTGATCTCCGCCTTTGAGCAGGCCAAAGAGGCGCTGGAGGCTACCATCTTCATGGTCACCCACGATTCCTTCGCCGCCTCCTTCTGTGACCGGGTGATCATTCTCCGGGACGGCTTGGTCTGGCGGGTGCTGGAGAAGGGAAGTCGGGAACGCACTGCTTTTCAAGATGAACTGCTGAACTCCATCCGGGAAATGGGAAGGGAGTGAGAAACGTGAAACACTTTTCAGATGTCTACAGCCATCTCCGCCGGAAAAACTGGCGGCAATACGCCCTGCTGGCCGGCTGCGCCTTTTTCTCCGTTCTGCTCATCACCGCCTACGCCTGCATGATGCGCTCCCCAACCATCCTTACCATTCTGCCGGAGGGCGGGGACTCCCGGAAACAGGTGATGATGATTTTCGTCCTGGCCGTGCTGGGCTGTGCGGTGTTCACCATTTACGCCTCGGGTCTCTTCTTCCGTCAAAAGTCCCGGGAGATCGGAACCTTCCTGGCCTTGGGAGCCACTCGAAATCAGCTCCGAGAAGAACTGACCAAGGAGCTGGCCATCCTCTCCGTAGTCTCCTGCGGGCTTGGCGCCCTGCTGGGGGCCCCGCTGTCCTGGCTGATTTGGCAGGTCTTCCGGGTCATGGTCGTGGATACGGAGGAAATGTCCCTAACCTTTGATGCCCAGGCCTTTCTGATTCCTCTGGTGTTTTCTCTCTTCATCATTTTCTCTCTGTTCTTTATGGGGGCCCGTTCCATCCGGCGCACCAACATTATTGACATCGTCCAGGAGTCTCACAAATCGGAACCCATCCGCGCGGTTCCCCGGTGGTATGGTCCTGTGGGAATCCTGCTGCTGGCTGCCGGCCTGGTGCTGGGGTATTCTATGCCCAGTGTGCTCATCACGCAGCTGCAGTGGTATCCGCCAGATGGCCTGGCCGCCGTCTTTTACCTGCCCGCTCTGGTGGGGCTGTACCTGATTCTCCTCCACACAGTGGTCAACGGCTGGGGCGGAAGGCGCCGGAAGTACAAGGACCTAATCTCCACCAGCATGATGAAGTTCCAGGGCCGTCAAACGGTGCAGAACATGCTGGTGATGACCGTCTTGCTGGCGGGGGCCTATTTTGCCAGTTTCTATCTCCCCATGCTGCTCACCAGCTCCGGTCAGAGCATCGCCAGCCGGCCCACTGATTTTCTCTACCACTACCGCATGGACCAGAATATGGTCACCAAAGATGACGTCCAGCAGATGGCCCAGGCACACAACGTGGATATCACCGCCTGGTCTGAAGTCACCGGCTCCGTTTTGGGCATCGACGGCATTGTGAGTCTGGAAACCGACGCCGCCGTAGGCACCACTTACACCCAGGAATACCGCCAGCTCACCAGCAGCGCCACCATGCTCTCGGAATCTGATTTCAACGCCATGACTGGCCGGAACCTCCAGCTGGAACCCGGCACAGGCGCCAACATTCTGGATGATGATGGGGGTTCCTCCTGGCTCTCTGCCGGTGATGTCACCCACATCACCAACACCGTGACGGGCCTGGAGCTGGATATCGAACCTGTGGAGCCCGTCCGCTACTCCCAGCTCATCGGCTGCTTTATCCTGGACGACAGCGACTATGCCCAAATCACCCAGGGGCTTACCGCCCTGTGGCAGGAGCATTACGTGCTGTTCAACGTGGCCGACGTAGAGTCCAGCTACTCCTTTGCCAAGGAGCTGTTTTATGCCATTGTGGACCATTCCGGCCCAGAGGTAGAGGTCTTTGATGCCTGGGACCCTGTGGAGCGGGAACTGGCCCTCCAGGAAGACGGTACCTATATTTTTGACCCGGAACATCTGGAGGAAAATGGCCTTTCCACCATTGATTACGAAAAGCCGGACAGCACCGAGTTCCGTTTGAACTGGAAATACATGCCCCAGTTCAAAATCCTTGACCAGACAGAGGCGGTGAAAACCATGGCGGTCTTTTTGATGCTCTTTGCTTTCATTGCCATCGTCTGCTTCGCCGCTTTCGTGGTGATCTCCTTCACCCGCTGCATGACCATTGGCCTGACCAATGCCCGGATCTACGAGGACCTGCGGCACTTGGGGGCGCCTCGTTCCTATCTATACCGCTCTGTGCGAGGGCAAGTCAGCCGGGTGTTCCTGGTCCCCACCTTAGTGGGTACCAGCCTGATTTACGCCTTCTACGCTCTCATCCTGTATTTCAACGGGGACCCCGCCGGCATCACGCCCAGCGAAAGCGCTGGAATGTTGGCTTGCCTGGCGCTTATCGCTGTGGTCTCGGTTATCATTCTTTTGGTCTACCGTCTCACCCTGAAAAAGGTCTGTAAAGTAACCATTGACCAAAAAGCTGCCTGACCTTCTTCGGACCCAAAAAGGAAGCACCTATCTATAACAGGTGCTTCCTTTTTCCAACCCAATACAAAACCCCCAAAGGCGAAAACACCTTCAGGGGTTTGTGGCGGAGCGGGTGGGATTCGAACCCACGTGCCGGAGTTACCGACAAACTGATTTCGAGTCAGCCCCGTTATGACCACTTCGATACCGCTCCAACGAGAGAGTGTGACCACTCTTTTTTGAAATTTACCAGGATATTATACATGGAAATCCTGGGCCCGTCAATGAAAAGTTTTTGCTCCCGAGGCAAACAGGTTAGAAAGAACTTGCCTCCAAAATGTCATACTTTCGCAATATTTTTAGAAAGATTCTTTAAGACTTTTATGATAAAATGGTCATATAAATTTCATCCATCCCTAATTTTAGTTGTAAATCGATAGAAAGA
The DNA here is from genome assembly GCA_048184675.1 of Evtepia sp. Classification (GTDB taxonomy): domain Bacteria; phylum Bacillota; class Clostridia; order Oscillospirales; family Oscillospiraceae; genus Evtepia. The sequence continues at coordinate 8,953 of DBEYYM010000055.1, forward strand.
GTTGTTATGATGGAGCAAAAAATTCTTGTGGTAGACGACGAGCGGGAAATTGCCGACCTGGTCGAAGTTTACTTAACCAATGAAGGCTTTTCTGTTTTCAAGGCTTACACAGCCACAGAAGCCCTAGAGATTGTTGCCCGGGAAGAACTGAGCCTGGCTATTTTAGATGTGATGCTGCCGGATATGAACGGCTTTACCCTTTGTCAAAAAATTCGAGAGGAGCACTTATTTCCCATTTTAATCCTCAGCGCCAAAGTGGAAGACATGGATAAAATCATGGGCCTTACCCTGGGGGCAGACGACTATGTCACCAAGCCCTTTAGCCCCTTGGAGCTGGTAGCCCGCGTGAAAACACAGCTGCGGCGCTACACCCGATACAACACCGGAGACTCCAAAGAACCAGACCGCAACGAGCACGATTTCCGGGGCCTGGTTATCTGCCTGGATAGCCACCAGTGCAGCCTCAACGGGGAAGAGCTCACCTTGACCCCCATTGAGTTTAGCATCCTGTGGTACCTGTGCGACCACCGGGGGAAGGTGGTCTCTTCAGAAGAGCTTTTCGAGGCCGTCTGGAAAGAAAAGTACATGGACAGCAATAACACCGTCATGGCCCATATCGCCCGCCTGCGAGAAAAGATGAAAGAGCCCAGCCGCAAGCCAAAATTTATTAAGACAGTTTGGGGGGTGGGGTATACCATTGAGTAAACGGAAGTTCCCTTGGCCTCCCCGCCGCCGGCGGCACAGCCAACTTTCTCAGCAGATTCTGGTGCGATATATTTTACGGGTCCTTGCAATGATTGCCGGGTTTGCTTTGCTGTTCTTTTTGGGCTGGATCTTTTGCCAGCTCTTTATTTGGCAGCCCGATGATCCCATGTACCGTTTCCTAAAGGCCATGAACCGAACGGTTGTCTTTTGGGGCAGCGGCCTTCTTTTGGTGGGCGTCATTTTTCAGACCTACCGGTGCATTTCCAAACCCTTGGAGTATCTGGACGAAGTCATCGAGGCCGCCGAAGCGCTGGCCCACCCAACCGATACTCCCATCCATCTCTCCCCCCCTATGGCCAGTGTGCAGGATGAGCTGAATATCGTTCGGGAGGGCGCCTTGCGCAGCGCCATGCTGGCCAAGGAAGCAGAGCAGCGAAAAAACGACCTGATTGTCTACCTGGCCCATGACTTAAAAACCCCCCTCACCAGCGTCATCGGCTACCTTACTCTCCTGCGGGATGAGCCTGAGATTTCCCCGGAAATGCGGGCAAAGTACACAGGCATCGCCTTGGACAAAGCCGAGCGGCTGGAGACGCTCATCAACGAGTTTTTTGAAATCACCCGTTTTAACCTGACCCAGATCACCCTAAATCCTGAAGAAGTCAACCTGACCCGTCTGCTGGAGCAGGTCACCTTCGAGTTTCAACCTGCTCTGACAGAAAAAAATCTCTCCCGGGAGGTCTCCCTGGATCCCGTTCTGGTGCTCACCTGCGACCCAGACAAGCTGGAACGGGTCTTTGACAACCTGCTGCGCAACGCCATGAATTATAGCTATCCAAGCACCACTATACGAGTTGCCCTGCGAAAGCGGCCAAGCACGGTTATGGTTTCGGTGGAAAACCGCGGCCCCACCATCCCCCAGGAAAAACTGGGGCGGATTTTCGAGCAGTTTTTCCGGATGGATTCCTCTCGTTCCAGTGCCTCAGGCGGAGCCGGTTTGGGCCTTGCCATCGCCAAAGAATTGGTGGAGCTTCACCACGGCACCATCCGCGCCCAGAGCGCGCAGGAGCGGATTACCTTTTTTGTTAGCCTGCCCTTTTCTCCACCCAAAGAGACCTAGCGCCAGGCAGAGCCACCGCAGCCTCTCCTATCCCACAGGCCCTCCTACCAGGAGGGCCATTTTTCTTTTCCTAACCTTCCGGAAAAAAGAAATCCATGAACTTTTGAGAAACCCATTGACAAATACCCCAGGGGGGTATATTATCAAAATACCCCTCGGGGGTATCCTGCAAAGGAGGTTTCGCACATGGACAACCAAACCTGCTGCTGCCACAAGACAAAAGAGCGGTCAGAAGAGGAGATAAAGAAACTATTAAACCGTCTCAGCCGGATCGAGGGACAGATCCGGGGGATTCGGGGCATGGTGGAAAAGGATGCTTACTGCACGGATATCCTGGTCCAGTCGGCTGCTGTGACCGCCGCCATGAATGCCTTTAATCGGGATCTGCTGGCCAATCATATCCGCACCTGCGTGGCTACCGACATTCGAGCAGGGAAGGACGAGGTCATTGACGAACTGGTTCTCACCCTGCAAAAACTTATGAAATAAGAATCCCATACCAGGGAAATCCTAATGGAATCTATCACATAGAAAGGATGTGATGCCATGGAACAATACAACGTAACCGGCATGAGCTGCGCCGCCTGCAGCGCGCGGGTGGAAAAGGCAGTCTCCAAAGTGCCGGGCGTGACAGCCTGCTCCGTGAGCCTTTTGACCAACTCCATGGGGGTAGAGGGCACCGCCTCACCCCAGGACATTATTCAAGCGGTGGAAAATGCCGGATATGGCGCCTCTGAAAAGGGGAGTGGCCAGGCAGGGACAACCACTAGTATGGAAGGGGCAGACGCCCTTGCCGACCACGACACCCCGGTCCTCAAAAAGCGTCTGATCTGGTCTCTGGTCTTTCTGGTGGTCCTGATGTACTTTTCCATGGGCCACATGATGTGGGGCTGGCCGTTGCCCGCGTTTTACGAGGGAAACCATGTGGCCATGGGCCTAACCCAGCTGCTGCTTACTGTGGTGGTTATGGTTATCAACCAAAAATTCTTTGTCAGCGGCTTTAAGAGCCTTTGGCACCGAGCGCCTAACATGGACACCCTGGTGGCGCTGGGCGCCACCGCTGCCTTCCTGTACAGCACCTACGCCCTCTTTGCCATGACAGGAGCTCAGGTGGCCGGCGACATGGGCGCCGTCATGGACTATATGATGGAGTTTTACTTTGAGTCCGCCGCTATGATCCTCACCTTGATTACGGTAGGAAAACTGCTAGAAGCCCGCTCCAAAGGGAAAACCACCGATGCTCTGAAGGGGCTGATGAAACTGGCCCCCAAAACCGCTACCATTCTGCGGAATGGGGAAGAGATCCAGGTTTCCATTGAGCAAGTCAAGAAAGGGGACATTTTTGTGGTCCGCCCCGGGGAAAATATCCCCGTGGATGGCGAAGTGGTGGAGGGAACCAGCGCGGTCAACGAAGCTGCCCTCACCGGGGAAAGTATCCCCGTGGACAAAGGCGTGGGAGATCTCGTTTCTGCCGCCACACTGAACCAATCAGGGTTTCTTCGCTGCCGGGCTACCCGGGTAGGGGAGGACACCACCCTCTCCCAGATCATTCAAATGGTCAGCGATGCAGCCGCCACCAAAGCGCCCATCGCCAAAGTGGCAGACAAGGTCTCCGGTGTGTTTGTGCCGGTGGTTATCACCATTGCCGTGGTTACCACCGCTATATGGCTGCTGCTGGGCTACCCCGTGGGCTTTGCCCTGGCTCGGGGGATCTCTGTGCTGGTTATTTCCTGCCCCTGCGCCTTGGGGCTCGCCACGCCAGTTGCCATCATGGTGGGTAACGGCATGGGAGCCAAGAACGGCATTCTCTTCAAAAATGCCGTCTCTCTGGAAAACGCCGGGCGAACCCAAATCGTTGTGCTGGATAAAACCGGCACCATCACCTCTGGAACGCCCACGGTAACAGACCTGCTGCCCGCCCCTGGGGTGAGTGAGGAAGCGCTGCTTCAGCTGGCCTATGCCCTGGAACAAAAAAGCGAGCACCCTCTGGCCCGGGCCATTCTCCAGCGCGCTCAGGAAGTTGGGTTAGCCCCAGAGGAGGTTTCAGACTTTCAAGCGCTGCCTGGCAACGGCTTGCTGGCCACCTGGCAGGGACACGCCTTATTAGGCGGAAACTATGCCTTCATCCACCGGCAGGCAGAGGTTTCTGAGGAGATGAAAACCCAGTCTGAAAAGCTGGCTGAGGAAGGCAAAACCCCCTTGTTCTTTGCTCAAGACGGAAAACTGGTCGGTATCATCGCCGTGGCAGATGTTATCAAAGAGGACAGCCCTCAGGCCATCCGGGCGCTTCAGGCCATGGGAATCCAAGTGGTCATGCTCACCGGTGACAATCAGCGCACCGCCCAGGCCATCGGCAAGCAGGCAGGGGTTGACCAAGTCATCGCTGGGGTTCTGCCTGACGGCAAAGAAAGCGTCATCCGCCAGCTAAAAGAGCAGGGGAAGGTGACCATGGTGGGGGACGGCATCAACGACGCTCCCGCTCTCACTCGGGCCGATATTGGCATCGCCATCGGTGCAGGCACCGACGTGGCCATTGACGCAGCAGACGTCGTTTTGATGAAAAGCCGCTTAAGTGACGTTCCCGCCGCCATCCGGCTCAGCCGGGCCACCTTGCGGAATATCCACCAGAACCTTTTCTGGGCGTTTATCTACAACACCATCGGCATCCCTCTGGCCGCCGGGATTTTTATCCCCCTGGGCTTGACCCTGAACCCCATGTTCGGCGCGGCGGCCATGAGTTTGTCCAGTTTCTGCGTCGTTACCAACGCCCTGCGGCTGAATCTCTTCCAGATCCACGACGGGGCCAAGGATAAGAAGATCAAACCCGTACAAATTACAATAAAGGAGCAAACTACAATGGAAAAGACCATGAAAATCGAAGGCATGATGTGCACCCACTGCGAGGCCCGGGTGAAAAAAGCCCTGGAAGCCCTGGACGCTGTGGAGCAGGCCCAGGTCAGCCACGAGGCCGGCACTGCAGTGGTCACCCTCTCCGCCGACGTTGCCAACGATGTGCTGAAAAACGCCGTGGAGGCCCAGGACTACCCCGTAATCTCGGTGGAATAATACCGGCTTCTGCAAAACAGGCGATGGACTGGACCCTTTGGAATCCAGCCCATCGCCTTTTTGTGAATTTTAT
>DBEYYM010000056.1:0-18119 GCA_048184675.1 Evtepia sp.
ATGGGAGAGGAGACCAAACCAGGGCGCAGCGGCAGGCCGCGCCCTGGGGGGAATGACAAGAAAGGCAACGGATTCGCCCCCTCGGCGGGCCCCCAAAAACCGCCGGCGGCTTCTGATCAGCAGGACCAGAAAATCTTTTGAAACAGACACAATCCTGCCTGTTCCGCCAAACAGGGCCAAGCCCGCCTTGGCAGAAAAAGGACCCCGCCCTCTGGAACAAGACGGCGGGGGAATGGTGTGGCGTTGGATCAGCCCAGGTCCTGCACCATTCGCAGGGCGATGGCCAGGGCCTGCTCCCGGGTGGCATTGGCCCCGGTGACCTGGCCCTTCGTCAAAGCAAAGAAAAAGCTGGGCGGCCCAAACAGGCCGCCCAGCGAAACAGGGTTCAAAGGGAAATTAGCACTTCTCGAAGATTGCAGCAACGCCCAGGCCGCCGCCGATGCACAGGGTAGCCAGGCCCTTCTTAGCCTCGGGGCGCTTAGCCATCTCGTGCAGCAGGGTGACGATGATACGAGCGCCGGAGCAGCCCACGGGGTGGCCGATGGCGATGGCGCCGCCGTTGACGTTGACCTTGGACATATCGAACTCCAGCTCACGAGCCACAGCGATGGACTGAGCAGCGAAAGCCTCATTGGCCTCCACCAGGTCGATGTCCTTGATGGTCAGGCCGGCCTTCTCCATGGCCTGACGGGAAGCGGGGATGGGGCCGGTGCCCATGATCTTGGGATCGACGCCGCCCTGGCCCCAGGAAAGCACCTTGAACAGGGGCTTCAGGCCATACTTGTCAACAGCTTCCTTGGAAGCCAGGATGATGGCAGCTGCGCCGTCGTTGATGCCGGAAGCGTTGCCAGCGGTGACGCGCTTGACGCCGATGTTGTCAGCGGAGGGGGTCATGTGGGTGGCCTCGAAGGTCATCTCCACCTTCTCCACGGTGTTGTCGTCGGAGGTGGCGAAAGCGCCCTTCAGGGAGCCCAGCTTCTCCAGGGTGGTCTCACGGGGATCCTCGTCGGTGTCGAAGACGAATTCCTTCTTCTTCTGCTTCACGGTGATGGGCACGATCTCATCCTTGAAACGGCCGGACTGAATTGCGGCGATGGCCTTCTGCTGGGAGTTGTAGCCGAACTCATCCAGCTCCTGGCGGGTGATGCCCCAGATGTCGCAGATGTTCTCAGCGGTGGTGCCCATGTGATAGTTGTTGTAAGCGTCCCACAGGCCGTCCTTGATCATGGTGTCGATGATCTGGTTGTGGCCCATACGAGCGCCCCAACGGGCAGCGGGGATAGCATAGGGAGCAGCGGACATGTTCTCGGTGCCGCCGCACACGACCAGGTCAGCGTCGCCGGACTGGATGGCGCGGGAGCCCTCGATGACGGTCTTCAGGCCGGAGCCGCAGACCATGCTGACGGTGTAGGCGGGCACCTTCAGGGGCACACCGGCCTTGACCATGCACTGACGAGCCACGTTCTGGCCCTGAGCAGCGGACAGGACGTTACCGAACATAACTTCGTCCAGCCACTCGCCCTTGACGTTGCCGCGCTTGAGGGCCTCGGCGATGACAGCAGCGCCCAGGTCAGCAGCGGGGACATCCTTCAGGGAACCGCCGAACTTACCGACGGCAGTACGGCAAGAACTGATGACATATACTTCTCTCATGATAGATCGTACCTCCAAAAAAGTTTACAAGGTAAGCATAAAGCATACATTTACCGCAATATTATACTTGCCATGCCTGCAAAAATCAACAGTATTTTTGAAAAAAAGCAGAGGTTTTTCAAGATTTTACGAAAGAATTTGGGCGCCCTCTGCCGCAGCAGGAAAAGGATGGGAAAGCCCCGGGGTCAAAGGCTTGCCGGCGGGGTGCCCTCTGCTGCGGCGAAATCCTGTAAAACGATCCCTGCCAGCTTCAGCACGTTGTCCCCTTTTTTTAGGCGGAGGGCCAGATAAGGCTTTTCCCCGGCGTTAAAGAGCAGACGGCCTTTGTATTTCTCCAGGCCGCACACTGCCGCCACCCGGGCAAAGTCGGGCTTGGGCAGGGACAGGCGGAGGGTGCCCTCCTTTTGGGCCAGCTCTGTGATCCCCAGCTGGGCGGCCTGCACCCGAAGCAGAGCGATGGTGATGAGGTTTGTAACCCCCACGGGGGGATCCCCATAGCGGTCAATGAGCTCGTCGGTGATGTCATCCCCCTCCTCCTGGGTGCGGATTCGGGCGATGCGGCGGTAGAGGTCCATCCGCTGCTCGGGGGCGGAGATGTACTGCTCGTCAATGGCGGCGGGGACGGCGAAATCAGCGGTGCAGTGGGCCTCCTGAACAGGGGCCTTGCCCTGCTCCTCCAAAACGGCCTCCTCCAGCAGGCGGAGGTAGAGGTCATAGCCCACGCTCATCAGGAACCCCGACTGCTCCGGCCCCAGCAGGTTTCCGGCCCCTCGGATTTCCAGATCCCGCATGGCAATCTTAAATCCCGAGCCAAAGGCGGCATACTCCCGGATGGCAGACAGCCGCTTGGATTGGTCTTCCGTAAGAACCTTGCTGGTCCGGTAGGTCAGATAGGCCGAAGCCCGGCGGGTGGACCGGCCCACCCGGCCCCGGAGCTGGTGGAGCTGGGCCAGGCCAAAGGTCTCGGCGTTTTCGATGATAAGGGTGTTCACGTTGGGCAGGTCAATGCCCGTCTCGATGATGGTGGTGCAGACCAGGATGTCCAGCTCCCCATCGGTCATTTGGCTCATAATGTCCCCCAGCTGCTCCTGGTCCATTTTCCCGTGGGCGGTGGCGATGCGGGCCTCTTCCCCCACCAGGGAGCGGAGTTTGGCGGCGGTGCGGTCAATGGTCTCGGTGCGGTTGTGGAGGTAATAGACCTGGCCCCCCCGGTCCAGCTCCCGGCGGATGGCATCGGCCAGGATGCCCCAGTCGTGCTCCAGCACATAGGTTTGGACAGGCTGGCGGTTGGTGGGGGGCTGCTCCAGGGTGGACATATCCCGCAGGCCCGACAGGGCCATATTTAGGGTCCGGGGAATGGGGGTGGCGGAGAGGGTGAGAACGTCTACCTGGCTGGTGAGTTTTTTCAGTTTCTCCTTGTGGCCCACCCCAAAGCGCTGCTCCTCGTCCACCACCAAAAGGCCCAGGTCTTGAAAGCGAATGTCCTTGCCCAGAAGTTTGTGGGTGCCGATGAGCAGATCCACCGACCCCTCTGCCGTCCGGCGGAGGATGTCCCGGGTCTGGGCGGCGGTGCGGAAGCGGGAGATCATCTCAATCTCCACGGGGAAGTGGGCGAAGCGCTTCAGGGCGGTCATGTAGTGCTGCTGGGCCAGCACCGTGGTGGGCACCAGCATAGCGGCCTGCTTTCCCTCCAGCACGCATTTCATAATGGCCCGGAAGGCCACCTCGGTTTTTCCATAGCCCACGTCTCCGCACAGGAGCCGGTCCATGGGGACGGGTTTTTCCATATCGGCCTTGATCTCCTCCACGCACCGGAGCTGGTCGTCGGTCTCCGGGTAGGGGAAGAGGGCTTCGAAGTCTTTCTGCCAGGGGGTGTCCGGCTGGAAGGCGTGGCCTGCCTGGCGCTGGCGCTGGGCATAGAGCCGGATCAGGCCCTTGGCCATGTCCTTGGCGGCCTTTTTGGCCTTGGTCTTGGACTTCTCCCACTCGGTGCCGCCCAGTTTGGACAGGCGCTTGTGCTCTGGGTCGTCCCCGCCGCCGATGTACTTGGCCACCAGGTCCAGCTGAAGGGCGGGGACGTACAGAGTATCGGCCCCGGCGAACTGGAGCTTGATATAATCCCGGGGAGACCCGTCCACAGACATTTTTACCATCCCCACAAACCGGCCGATGCCGTGGTGCTCGTGGACCACCAGGTCCCCGGGGGCCAGGTCGGTGAAGGACTCCAGCCGCTGGCGGGTGGAGGATTCCCCTTTGGGCTTCCTGGTGCGGGCCTTTCGGGGGGGCAGGGCTGTGCCCTCAGATAAAACGGCAAACTTGCCGTCGGGAAAATCAAAGCCCGCCGACAGCCCGCCCACGGCGATGGTGATCTGCCCAGGTTCGGGGAGCGCATGGAGAAGCTCATCCACTGCGGCGTAGACCTTCTTTTCCCGGAGCATGGCCTGCAGGGAATCGGCCTTCCGGCGGCTGGAGGTGAGGACCACCACGGCGAAGTCCTCTTTCTGATATTGCCGCAGATCCTCGGTCAGGGATTCAAAGCTGATGCCGTATCCCGCCAGCTGCCGGGCGGTGAGGGACAGCAGAAAAGCCGGCGGCACAGGGAGGCCGCCCGTGGTGAACGAATCTAAATAAAGTAAGGTTCTGGGAGCCAGGTGGCTGCACAGAGCCTCAAAGGATTGGGCGAACACGGGGTTTTTGACGGGGAGCAGCCCCTGCTCCAGCAGGGTGGCAACGTCCTCGCTCAGCTGCCACAGGTAGTTTTTGGCCCGGTCGGCCACCCGGGGGGTGTCGCAGATCCCCACCAGGGCGTCCAGGGGCAAGTAGTCTGCCGGGGTGGCCACCTGGTTATAGACCCTGGGCAGCGCCAGATCAGGGGGGCCTAGGATTTCCTCCCCCTTGGGGGAGATCACCTCTCCGGCAGGGAGGAGGGTACAGCTCTCCCGCTGAGAAGTCCGCCGCTGGGTGACAGGGTCAAAAAGCCCCATAGAGTCGATTTCATCTCCCCAAAACTCCAGGCGGATGGGGAGGTCCAGGCCGGGGGAGAAGACATCCAAAATGCCCCCGCGCAGGGCAAACTGCCCCACCCCTTCCACTTGGTCGCAGCGGGTATACCCTGCCTGGACCAGGAAGTCAGTGAGGCTGTCCAGCTGGCAAACTTCCCCCGTGTGCAGCTGCCGGCAGGTTTCAGAGAAGACCGCCGGGGGGATGGTTCGCTGAAGAAGGCCCTCCACCGTGGCCACCAGCACCGGGCAGTCTCCCCGGTGGAGCTTGGCCAGCAGCTCCAGCCGCTGGTGCTCCCACTGGCGGCTGGAAGCGCCGGGGTGGAAGAGAAAGTCCCGAGCGGGGAGCACAGGCACAGTCTGGCCGGTAAAGGCCTCCAGATCCCCGGCCAGACGCCGGGCCTCTCCGTCGTCAGAGGCCACCAGCACCAGCGGGCGGCCCGTGGCCCGCTGCAGGGCGGCGGCCACACAGGTCCGGTGGACCGCCGCCAGGCCGGAGAGAGCCAGGGGGCTTTTCCCCTGGGTTAGGGCGGCCTGGAGGCGGGTGTAGTCCCCTAGGCGGGGGAGGAATTCAGTTAACATGGGGGTGGGCATAGGGGTGGTCACTCCTTTTGGTCCTTGGGGCCGGCCCCAGGGCCGGGTACAAGGGGTGGTCGCAACCCTGCGACGAGGGGGCTGGGGCCTGCGGGTCTATCCTCAATCTCTTTGAGGAAACCTTCCGGCACCACCCCAGGATCATCGGGCACATTTTGGAGGAAGCGTGCGCGGCGCTGCTGCGGGACTTCTTTTCCGGGGTGCGAAAAAAGTTTCCACAAAACTTAAAGGTTTTGTAAGATTTGGGGTCTTTTTTTGTAACATGTCCTTGGTAAGATATCTCTGCAAGAGTCAAGACAGCTTCTTTTCATTTTTTAACCTTCGGAAAATCGGGGTCTGCGAGTGGTTTACGCGGGCCCCGTTTTTCTGTGCAAAGAGGGGCCCGGCCCCGGGGCTGGGGGGTGGGCGTAGCCCTGCGCCGTGGTATGCCCTGGGACTCGCTAAGAGCCGGGCTGCGCCCGGTTGCTCGCTTCCATGGCGCCTGCGGGCGCTCATCGCCGGGCGGGCAGCCTGCCCGGCTGGGGCCCCCTTTCTTGAGAAGAAAGGGGGGAAAGAACCCCAGGGGGAAGGAGTTTCCATGGTTTAAGGAGCTTCGCATTGGATCTGACCGAACTGTCCCCCGGACAGTTCGACCCCCTGGACCCCCCTTCTCTAGTGGGTGTAGACCTTCGGGCTGTACCGTGGCCTGGTGACGGGCCTGCGGCCCAAGCGCGTTAGGTGGGATGCGTGCGCGCCTGCCGGCTCGGCGCGCAGGGGTTGTGGGTGTGGCACTTTGGGAGGGCGTGGGTGTGGCTTTCCTTGCGCTGTGAAATCGTTAGAGCTTGCTCTCTTTCGGTGTAGAGTATCGGCGGGTAGCGGAATATCTTTTCCACTTTCCACCGTAGCAGTCTTATAAACCACCTACCCCTTGCGCTGCACACCGCCCATTCGATTTTTGAGAAGAAGCATGGTTCCACAGAGGGAACAAACTTCCACGATCGAAAAAATGAGCGAGCGACAGCCAGCGGCCCATAAAAATCCCCGGGGTCCAGGGGCCGCAGCCCCTGGTGCTCTTTCCTCCATTTCTTCAGAGAAATGGAGCCCCCGCCCGGGCAGGGCGCCCAGCGGAGCAGGCTGCTCCAACGCCGGTCCCCGGCCCACAAGGCCGGACCACTCAGCCACAGGGCACGGCCCCCACGTGGCAGGGTGCGCCAACGCCGGTCCCCGGCCCGCAAGGCCGGATCACCCAGTGACAGGGCCCCCACGGTGCAGCGTGCGCGGCGGTCGGTTCCCGGTCCGCAAGGCCGGATCACCCACCAACAGGGCAAGCCCCCGTCGCAGCATGCGGCCGTCACCCATTAAACTTCGCCATAGCCTGATCCACGCCTTTTTCCAGCAGGCAAGCCACAGCGTCCGCCGCCCGGGCGATGGCGTCTTCCATCACCTTTTTATCCTGGCCGGTAAACTTCCCCAGGACCCAGTCGGCCATATCGCTGTCGGGGTGGGGCTTTCCGCCTACCCCGACTTTAATGCGGGGGAACTGGTCGGTGCCCAGGTGGGCGATGATGTTTTTTAGCCCGTTGTGCCCGCCGGCCGAGCCGCTCCGGCGAACCCGGAGCTTTCCCTGGGGCAGCGCCACATCGTCAGAGATCACCAGCACCCGCTCCGGGGGAATTTTGTAAAACCGGGCCGCCTGGCCCACGGCTTCCCCAGAGAGGTTCATATACGTGACGGGCTTCATCAGCAGCACCGATTGCCCTCCGATCAGGGCGGTGTTGGTCAGGGCTTTATACTTGAGCTTTTGCACCGGGATGCTCTCCCGCTCTGCCAGCTCATCCACCACCAAAAACCCCATATTGTGCCGGGTCCACTCATACTTGGGGCCAGGGTTCCCCAGACCCACCACCAGCCACTCCACCGGGCCGGTACGCTTCAAAGAAAACATATTCCATCAACCTCAAAAAAAGTAGTCGTTGCAGGCCATGATTATATCACCCCGGCAAATCCAAAAGCAACCCAAAAAGGATTCCGCCGCCCACAGGCGACGGAATCCTACGGTTTCAAAAGAACGGTCTGCCAAGAAAACGCCCTGCAGATCTTCCTCGCCTGCCGGCGGGGAGCGCAAATCCGAGGTGCTTTCCACGGATATGGGCCGGGAACCCTTCCGCTCGGCCCGAGAGGGCCTGGCGTTACCGGGTGGGGTTCGGGACACAGACCGCAAAGTTGGAAGCCCGGCGAAGGGGGCTCCACCTTTATTTTACACAAATAGCCGGGAGACAGAGTCCTCGTGATAGATAAAGCTAATGGCATCGGCCAGCATAGGAGCAGCAGAGAGATACTTAATCTTGTCGCTCTTAAGGCCTTCCTTCATGGGAATGGTATCCAGGAAGAGGACCTCTTTAATCACGCTCTCCTCAATCCGCTGGATGGCGGGGCCGGAGAGGACGCCGTGGGAGGCACAGGCATAGACCTCGGTTGCGCCGCCGATCTCCACCAGAGCTTTGGCAGCACCGCAGAGGGAGCCGGCGGTGTCCACCATGTCGTCCAGAAGGATGACCCGCTTATCTTTCACGTCACCGATGATGCTCATAACCTCGGAAGTGTTGGCCTTCTGGCGGCGCTTATCCACGATGGCCATGGTCATACCCAGCTTCTGAGCGAAGGCCCGGGCCCGGGCGACAGAGCCCACGTCGGGGGAGACCACCATGGTGTGGTCGGTGTCGTCGCCGAAACGGGAGGTGAAGTAGTCCACGAACAGGGGGCTGCCCAGGAGGTTATCCACCGGGATGTCGAAGAAGCCCTGAATCTGGGCGGCGTGAAGGTCCATGGTCAGCACCCGGTCGGCGCCGGCGGAGGTAAGCATATTGGCCACCAGCTTTGCGGAGATGGGGTCGCGGGGCTTGGCCTTCCGGTCCTGGCGGGCGTAGCCAAAATAGGGGATTACGGCGGTGATGCGGCCGGCAGAGGCCCGCTTGAAGGCGTCGATCATTACCAGCAGCTCCATGAGGTTGTCGTTGACTGGGGAGCAGGTGGACTGGACCACAAATACGTCAGAGCCGCGGACGGACTCATAAATAGAGACAAAGCACTCTCCGTCGGAGAAGTTGCCGCACTCCAGGTCGCCAAGGGGCAGGCGGAGCTCCTTGCAGATGGCTTCGGCCAGGGCGTGGTTGGAGTTTCCGCTGAAGATTTTCAGATCCTTGCCATGTGAAATCATCGTAACATCCCTCTCGATTCATAATATAAATTTTCTTTTCCTCTGGGCAATCTTCCCCACCAGCACCTGGCAGGGTCTGTTATCTGGAGCTATTATAACAAATCGCGGAGCGGATTGCACCCATTTTCGGTGATTTTTTTGGGAAAAAAGCCGGAGGATTTTGCAGGATTTTCTGCAAAATTGGACAGGAGAGGGAACAATAGAAAAGGAAATCCCGGAAAAGAGTTGTCAGATGGAGCCAGCCATGATACAATATGGAACAATAGTTGCTGAAAACTATTGTCCGCGGCGTGGGGACGAAAGGGTCTCTCGGCCCGGCATAAAGCACCAAAGGAGACGTTTCTTATGAAAAAAAGAATGCGCCAAGCGCTGGGCACAGCCCTGGCTCTGGTTATGGCCCTGGGCCTGCTCAGCGGCTGCGGCAGTGTGGATCCGGTCCAGGAAGTGATGGGGGTTAAGGGCTCTACCGTCATGCTCACCGCCAATGGCAAGGATATCACCGCAGAGGAGTACTTCTTCTGGCTGGCCCAGCAGGTAGACACCGCCGCCCAATATTTCTCCGCCATGGGCATGGAGACCGACTGGGACATGGAGCTGGGCGACACCACCGCCGGTGAGGGCGTGAAGGAAGCCGCCAAGCAGACCGCCGTAATGTACAGCGTGGTGGCGGCCCAGGGAGAAGAGCTGGGCTACACCTATAGCGAGGAAGATAAAGACGCCTATCAGGAAGACCTTGCCGCCGCCAAGGAGCAGCTGGGGGGCGATGAGGCCTATGAGAAATACCTCAAGAGCCTGTGCATCAGCGAAAGCGGCTTTGAGAAGATCAGCTCCGTCAGCTATATTTATAACCACATGGCTGAGGGGATGTTCCAGGAGGGCAAGCCCGACGCCCCCGACGCCGAGACCCTGAAGCAGTATGCCGAGGACAACGACATCCTGGTGGCCAAGCACATCCTGCTGCTGACCAAGGACATGACCACCCAGGAAGCGCTGTCGGAGGAGGAGATCGCCGAGAAGAAGGCCAAGGCCGAAGCGCTGCTGACCGAGCTCCAGGCTATCACCGACTCTGCCCAGCTGGAAGAAAAGTTTGACGAGCTCATGCAGGCCAACAGCGAGGACAGCGGCCTGGAGAGCAACCCCGATGGCTATGCCTTCTCCGCCGGGGACATGGTGGAGGAGTTTGAGAACGCCACCCGGGCCCTGGAGCCCGGCCAGATCAGCGGCATTGTGGAGAGCTCCTATGGCTACCATATCATTCTCCGGCTGGACCCCTCCACCTCCGAAGCTGTCCGCCTGCAGTGGAGCAGCGAGGAGATCGGAACCCTGCTGGAGCAGTGGGTGGACGAGGCTGAGGTGGAGACCACCGAAACCTATGACAACCTGAGCGTAGGGGACTTCTATGAGAAGCTCACTGCCTACCGGGAGTCCTTGGAGCCCCAGGAGGAAGACGCCAACACCACAGAGGACGCCACAGACGAGGACAGCCAGGGCCAGGAGGATACCTCCAGCGATGGCACCCAGAGTGACGGAGCAGCGGATTCCCAGGATGGCGAGGACACCTCTGCCCAGAGCCAGGATGCCGAGAACGGAGGGGACACCTCCGACGCCGGCGCTGAAGAGGAACCTGCAGAATAATCACCTTGCACGGACAAACCCGGCCCCGCTATGGGGCCGGGTTTTTTCTGCCCTTGGAGGGCCTGGACGGGGGCCTGCCAAAAAATTTTCCCACCCAGCCACAAACCGACAGAATCGTGGTGCCCTTTCCGGTATCCTGGTACCATCAAAACCAAGGACAACCCGAAAGGAAAGGCGATACCCATGGACCACACATTTCACAGTGACACCCTCCATGAGGTGTTAGAAAAGCTGGAGACCGACCAGGAGCAGGGCCTAAGCCTGCAGGAGGGCGCCCGCCGGCTGGAAACGCAGGGAGAGAACCGCCTGGAAGAGGCCAAAGAGGCGGGGTTATTCCGCCAGGTGCTGGGGCAGCTGAAGGACCCTATGATCCTGGTCCTTTTGGCCGCTGCCGCCCTGTCCTTCTTCGCCGGGGGCGGGCGGGACTGGCTGGATGCGGTGATTATCCTCCTCATCGTCGTCTTCAACACGGTGATCTCCGTCTCCCAGGAGGACAACGCCCGGAAGGCCCTGGAGGCCCTGCGGAAGCTCTCGGCCCCCAAGGCCCGGGTGATCCGGGAGGGGATTGAGCGCCGGCTGGAGAGCACCCAGCTGGTGCCCGGGGATATCATCTTGCTGGAGGCCGGGGACTATGTGCCCGCCGACGGGCGGGTGCTGTGGGAGGCCGGCCTCCAGGCGGACGAGTCGGCCATGACGGGGGAGTCCCTTCCCGTCCACAAGCGCGGGGGAAGCGGCCTGCCCCAGGACACCCCCCTGGCCGAGCGGAAAAACATGGTCATCGGCGGCACGGTTATCACCGGCGGCCGGGGCCGGGCGGTGGTGACCGCCACAGGCATGGACACGGAGATGGGCAAAATCGCCGGCCTCCTCCTTCGCCAGACCCAGGGGGAAACCCCTCTCCAGCGGAAGATGGGGGAGGTGTCTAAGGTCCTCTCCCTGGTCTGCGTGGGGGTGTGCGCGGTGATGTTTGGGGTGGGGATGCTCCAGCACCGGGACATTTTGGATATGTTCCTCACCGCCGTGGCCCTGGCCGTGGCCGCCATCCCCGAGGGGCTGCCTGCCATCGTCACCATCGTCCTGGCTATGGGGGTGGGGCGGATGGCCAAGCGCAACGCCATTATCAAGCGCCTGCCCGCCGTGGAGACCCTGGGCTGCGCCTCGGTAATCTGCTCGGACAAGACGGGGACCCTCACCAAAAACCAGATGACCGTGCTGGAGGTGTGGACCCCCACCTCGGTTCCCCCAAACCAGGCCCTGACTCTGGGCACCCTCTGCGGGGACGCCAAGGAGGGGCCCGGGGGCTACATCGGCGACCCCACCGAGACCGCCATCGCCCAAAAGGCCCTGGAGGAGGGCCTGGAAAAGGCCCGCCTGGAGCGGGACATGCCCCGCCAGGGGGAGGCCCCCTTTGACTCGGTCCGCAAGCGCATGGCCACCTGCCATGCCTTGCCCGCCGGAGGGTATCTGGTTGCGGTGAAGGGGGCCCCAGAGGCCGTTCTGGCCCGGTGCACCCAGATGCTGGGGCCCGACGGCCCCCGGCCCATAACCGAAGGGGACCGGCGGCGAGTTTTAGGGGCCAACGGTGACCTGGCGGCCAAGGCCCTGCGGGTGCTGGCTGTGGCCCAGCGGAAGCAGAGCGCGGCGCCCAAATCCTTTGAGCCCCAGGAGCTGGAGCGGGAGCTGACCTTTGTGGGCCTCATCGGCATGATGGACCCGCCCCGGCCCGAGGTCCGGGAGGCTGTGGACCGGTGCGCCGCCGCCGGCATCCGCCCGGTGATGATCACCGGGGACCACAAAGACACTGCCGTGGCCATCGCCCGGGACCTGAACATCTTCCGGCCTGGGGACAAGGCCATCGACGGGGCGGGCCTGGACTTTCTCCCCCAGAAGACCCTGGAGGAGGAGGTCGAAACCTTTTCCGTCTATGCCCGGGTGACTCCGGAGCACAAAATGCGCATTGTCCGGGCCTGGCAGAAAAAGGGCCACGTGGTGGCCATGACCGGGGACGGGGTCAACGACGCCCCCGCCCTAAAGGCCGCCGACATCGGCTGCGCCATGGGCAAAACGGGCACCGACGTGGCCAAGGGGGCCTCGGACATGATCCTCACCGACGACAACTTCGCCACCGTGGTGGCGGCGGTGGAGCAGGGGCGGGGGATCTATGCCAACATCCGCAAGGCCATCCACTATCTGCTCTCCTGCAACATCGGGGAGATTTTAACCATCTTTCTGGCGACCGTCCTGCCCTTCCCCCACGCCCCCCTGAGCCCGGTGCAGCTGCTGTGGTTAAACCTGGTTACCGACTCCCTCCCCGCCCTGGCCCTGGGCATGGAGCCGGTGGAGAAGGCGGTGATGGGCCAGCCCCCGCGGGGAAAGCAGGAGCCCCTGTTTTCCAGGGCCTTCTCCCTCCGCCTGACCTGGCAGGGGGTGATGGTGGGGGGGCTGACCCTGCTGGCCTACGGCCTGGGGCTGCGGCTGGCCCACGACTATGCCGTTGCCAACACCATGGCCTTTGCCACCCTGACCCTGAGCCAGCTCTTCCACGCCTTTGACGTGCGCAGTGAGGAGACCTCCTTGTTCCGCCTGGGGGTCTTCTCCAACCCGGCCATGAACAAGGCCTTTTTGGCGGGGGTGGTCCTCCAGGGGCTGGTGCTGTTGGCCCCGCCCCTCCAGGGGGCCTTCTCGGTGGTCCCCATGGACCTGAGCCAGTGGGGGATGGTCCTGGGCCTGGCCCTGACGCCCCTGGTGGTCTGTGAAATCGAAAAGGCCATCCGCCACGCCCGGAGAAAGAAGCCGGAGGCCGCTGAAGTGGGCGCGCCGGCATATCGATAAAAGCAACACCCCCAGCCCTGGCGGCTGGGGGTGTTGGCGTGTGAAGGGCCTGCGGCGTTGGTCACCGCCCAGTTACTTGGGGGGGAAGCAGGTTCACGGCGGTAATGAAAAACGCTGCCGCATTTGCGCGGCAGCGTTTTTGTTGGAATTCGCGGGGCCTTACTGGTCCAAATAATAGTAGTCGGTAAAGCTTCCTGTCACCTGCCCGCCGTCGGCCTCGGTGGCGGTGTAGGTAAAGGTGAAGGCCAGCAGGGGATAGGTTACCCCGTTGGCATCGGTATAGTGCTGGGTGGCAGCGGCCTTGGCGGCGTCCTCGTCATAGGTGACCTCCACATATCCAAAGCCCCCCGCTGTGTGGCCGATGGAGGCCAGGTAGGCGGTGACCTCCGCTGGGGTGGTGATCTGAAGGGTCTCACAGGCCTGGCCGTTGACGGTGACCTTGTTTAACCGAAAGGAGGTGAAGCTGGCGGGGCTTCCTGTTACAGGGTAGAAGAGGAAGGAGGCGAAGTCCTCCTGGAAGAGCAGGGCGTCATAGTCCCAGATGACCACAGTGCTGCCGGTGATGGCGCCGCTGTCCAGCAGATCCTGGAGAAGGGTCTTCTCTCCGCCTTTCTTGGGGCCATATAGGGCGCTGGCGGAGACAGCAGCGGCGTCAGACCGGAGGAAGGTGGTGGTCTGGGCGTTGTATTCTCCGCTGGTAATCCCCAGCTTGTCCGTTAAGGTCCAGGGGGTGTTCCAAACAAAGTCTGTGCCATCCTGATAACCCAGGGCCCGGAGCAGCAGGGTCAAAAACTGGGCGGTGGAGATGGAGGCGTTGGCGTCGAACAAAGTGGGGCTTACGCCGTTGGTGTAGCCGGCAGTGTAGGCATAGCCCACATAGGGGCGGGCCCAGTCGGGCACATCAGTAAAGGGAATGGACCAGGTTTTGGCCATGGCCTCGGCCTCTTTGCCCAGCAGGCGGACCAGGATGGTGACGGCCTCGGCCCGGGTGGGGGCCCGGTCTAGGTCAAACTGGGGGGTGCCATCGGCGTTGACACCGGTGCCCCGGAACAGGCCCAGGTTGTACAGCAGCTGGGCGGAGTCTTGGGCGCCCACCGGCGTGGCGGCGGCAGCGGGAACGGCCAGGGCGAAGGTCAGCGCCACGGCCAAAAACAGGGACAATAGTTTCTTTTTCATATCGATTCCTTTCCTATGTCAGCCCCGGGAACGGGGCGGGAAAACACGACAGGAGTTGTTTTTATTCTACCATAAGAAACCAAGGAGTGCAAGCCGGCCATGGAAAGGGGCCGAGGGCGGAAAATCCTGGCAGTCCACCCAAGGAAGTCCGCTGCCTTTGGTATAACTTGGTCTCCGGCCGTCCATACTAACCATCATCAACCAAAAGAAAGGGGGCCGTCCCATGCACTGGATTGGACCCAAAGGGGAGGATATCCCGCCCCACCCCCGCCAGGAGCCCCGGTTTTCAGGGGATCTGACAGCGGACCATATCCGTTTCCTTTTTCAGGACTGTGTGGACTTTGGGGAGCGCCAGGTCCTCATCGGCGGGGACCCGGAGAAGCGGGCCACCGTCTTCTTCATCAACGGCCAGGTGCGCACCGAGCGGATGAACGACTACGTCCTGCGCCCCCTGGCCACCAGCCAGCTGCTGCGCCAGGCCACCCCAGAGGCGGCCTTTCGCATGATGGTGGACGGGATTGTTTACAGCCAAAGCGTCCAGGTCTGCCAAACCCTGGACCAGGCGGTTTTTGCGCTGGTGGACGGCAGCGCCGTGTTCGATTTCCCGGGGAAGGGACAGATGGTGGCCTATGCCGTGGCCACAGAGGAAAAACGCTCGGTCAGCGCCCCGGACAATGAACCCTCCATCAAGGGGGCCAAGGACTCTTTTGTGGAGTCCCTGCGCACCAACACCTCTCTGGTCCGCCGCCGGCTCCGGGCCCCGGAGCTGAAGATTGCCGAGGTCATTGCCGGCCGGCAAAGCGTCACGCCGGTGGACATTTTATATATTGAAGGCCTCACCAACCCCGACCTAGTGGCTGAGACCAAAAAGCGGATCGCCGCCATCGACACCGACGAACTCCTCCAGACCGCCACCCTGGAGGAGCTCATTGTGGACGAAGTGGACACCGCCTTCCCCATGATTGCCTACACCGAGCGCCCCGACCGGTTCTGCGCCGGCCTGGTGGAGGGCCGGGTGGGGGTCATTGTGGATGGCATCCCCCTGGGCTATCTGCTGCCGGGAACCGTGGGGCAGTTTTTCCGCACTGGCCAGGACCGGTCCCAGAACTGGGTGGCGGCGTCGTTTCTGTCCATTCTTCGCTATCTCTGTATGCTGGGGTCTCTGTTTCTCCCGGCCTGGTATGTGGCGGCGGTGAATTTCCACCCGGAGATGATCCCCGCCCGGCTGGCCTGGTCCATTTCAGAAGCCAAGACCAACGTGCCCTTTTCCACGGTCTTTGAGGTGCTCATTATGCTCCTGGCCTTTGAGGCGGTTCAGGAGGCGGGCCTGCGCTTGCCGGGGCCCATTGGGCAAACCGCGTCGATCTTAGGGGGGCTGGTGGTGGGATCTGCTGCGGTAGAGGCCTCCATCGTCTCCCCGGTGGTCCTGATTGTGGTGGCCATGGCGGGCATCGCCGGGTACACTGTGCCCAGCCAGGAGTTTTCTGCCGCCCTGCGGATCTGGCGCTTTGGGCTGGCCATTGCCGCCAGCATTGGGGGGCTCTTCGCTGTTACAGCCTTGGCGGCGGTGCTGGTCTATCGGCTGGCCCAGCTGGAGAGCTTTGGGGTGGCCTACCTCACCCCCTTTGCCGCCTCCGGCGGGCAGCGGGCACAGGGCTACGGGGTCATTCGCTGGCCCACCCACTGGGTGAAGTTCCGGGAGCGGGCCCTTAAGACCGGGAATAAAAGGAGGCAGGGATGAAGCGGATTGCAGCCATAGCCCTTGCCATGCTCCTGCTGCTCACCGGGTGCGCTGGCACCCCCCAGAGCCGGGAGGTTGGCGGCACCGCCGTGGTCAGTGTTCTGGGGGTGGAGCCGACAGGGGAGGGCCTTCGCTTCCTGGCCGCTGCCGAGGGACGGGGCGAGGGGGAGGCCTTTCTCTGCGACAGTCGAGGCGCTACCCCCGCCGCCGCAGTAGAGGGGCTGACCAATCAGGGCAGCCAGGTGGTCAGCTGCGCCCATGTGGAGCATCTTCTCCTGGCCCAAACTGCGGTGGGGTCCTTGCCCGCCCTTTTGAGCTATGCCTTTCAGGAGCCCCAGCAGAGCACAGAAAGCCAGCTCTGGATTGTGCGGGCAGACAGCCTGGCGGAGGTTTTTTCCGGGGACACTGACGCGGCCCAGCGGATGGGCGTCATCAAAGCCCAGGGCAAAAACCGCCAGGGGTTTTGCCCGGTAACCCTCCGGGAGGCCGCCGCGACCCTAGCCCGAGGAGAAGCGCTGCTGATCCCCTTCCTGGAGCCGGGAAACCAGGGGCTGACCTTTGGAGGCCTTGCGCTCTATCAAAAGGGGACCATCACCCACTGGCTCACCGGCCAGGAGGCCTTGGGCGCTGCGCTTCTCCTGGGAGAGAAGATTCACTGGACAGGCTCTGTGGAGGACCGGGCCATGGTTCTCCAAAGCACTGGCTGCCAGGTGCGCCCCCAATTTTCAGAGGGCAAGCTCGTGGGCTTATCCCTCCACTGTCATCTGGAGGGGGTCCTCACAGGGGGCTGGAAGGGGGAGGAACAGGATGTGACGACCTTGGAGGCAGAGACTGCCGGGGCCATGTCCGATGCCCTGCAGACCCTCCAGCAGGCCGGTGCCGACGCTGCCAACCTTCAGGGGCGAGGGGGGCTAGCCAGCCCCCTTCGCTGGCAGACGCTATCCAGCCAGTGGCAGGAGGCCTTTCCCACCCTTCCCGGAAAAATCACCGTTACCATTACGGTAGCCGAGCGGCAGTAGCGCCGGGAGGCGGATAGATCAATGGATACCACAGGGCAGCTTGTGCCCCCGTTACCACAAGGAGGTCCCACATGACCGACGCCAAAATCTCGCTTCGCCAACTGATGACCATTCTCTTCCTAACCCTCCTCCCCCTGGGAACGGAGCGCCTTCCAGGCCGCTTGTCGGGGGCAGGGGCGGCTGCCTGGCTGTGCCCCCTTCTGGCCGGAGGGGTGGCGGTTGTCCTGGGCGCTTTGGTGAGCCGCAAACCGCTGCTGGGACAGGGCGACCTGGGGCAGAACCTCGCCCGGCGGTGGGGAGAGAAAGCGGGCCGTGTGATCGCGGGCCTGTTTCTTCTGTGGGGCCTTTACCTGACGGCCGCCCATGCCGCCCGAATCGGCAGCCGGCTGTCAGACTCGCTGCGAGCTTCGCCGGTTCTGATCACGGCAGTATCGCTGCTGCTGGCCGGGTGGATGGCCTCTGGAGGTTTGCCGGCCTTTGCCCGGGCTTGTGAGGTCTTTTCCCTGGCGGTGGGCTTTGGCTTTTTTCTGATCGTTCTGTTCGGAATCTTTCGCCTGCGGTGGGATTACGTCCTCCTCTGGGATTGGCAAGGGCTGGCCCAAGTGCCGCAGGGAGCGCTCTCTGCTGGGGGCACTGTAGCGGCTGGAGGCTACCTTTTATTCCTGCTGGGAGAGGTGCGCCCGGAACCCAAAGCCCGGCGCCGGGTTCTCTGGCGGCTGGGCGGGCTCTTTCTTTTGCTGTCCCTCGGTGTCCTGCTGGTGCTGGGGCGGCTGGGGCCGGATCTGGCTGCGCAGATCAACCGGCCCTTCTTTCAGATGGTCTCTGGACTGGGGTTTGAGGGGGCCTTCCAGCGGCTGGAGGAACTGGCTTCCGCCCTGTGGGTTTTGGGGGACGCGGCTTTGCTGAGCTTGCTTCTGCTGGTGCTCCGGCGGCTTTTTGCCCAGGCTCTGGCACGCCAAGAGGGCAAGGGGCTGGGCTGGGGGATTACCGGCCTGGTGTTTCTGGGCAGCCTGCCTGTTACCTATTGGAATAAGGTGTTAGCGGGAGCCTTTCTCCCGGCGGGAAACCTCGTTGTGCTGGCGCTGCTGGTGCTCTGTTTGGGGCTGACGAGAAAGGACGGGAAAAATCTGAAAAAATTTGAAAAAAGGGGTTGACATTTGAGGAAGACAGTGGTATTCTATCAAAGCTGTCGCGAGACACGGAGGCAAAAGCCGGACAAAAGAAATGAAAAAAGTTCTTGACAACGGCAAAGAGTTGTGTTAAAATACAACTCG
>DBEYYM010000057.1:0-6360 GCA_048184675.1 Evtepia sp.
CATTTTGTGATATCCTATCGGTGATCAGACACCGCTTTAAGCTCCGACACGCTCCCACAGGAAAACGCCCAAGCATTGGTGGCCTGGGGCACACCTTTCCCAGAAACGAACCTGCCCAAATCAACAACGCACCCCCTGCAATGGTATGCCGTTATTCCTAGAAACACACTTCTGAACGCATAACGAAATCGCGCTGTTGTCATCTGCAAAGTATGGGTTGATATTGGCGCCGTGACGAAAAGAAAGGGGTATTCTCTATGAGGTACGATTTACTCGCCACGCTTTTGCTCCATGCTGTTCCGTTGCTTCTGCTCCTAATCACTTGGAGCAACCCCGCTCAAGTGGCAGAAGAAAAACTCGTTCGGTTTCAAATTGTGGCTTCCCTGGTTTACTTTTTTGTCTATCCAATCACCATTATGCTCAGTTGGCCAGATTTCCAACTCTCAAACAACCTTTTGATTAACATCCTCGGTCAATGGCATGGCGATGGGCTTTGGGGTTCCTTCCCCATCTTTTCTGCCGCCATAGTAGCGGCCCTGATGATTTTCATTCGCCGCAGGGTAAAGAAAACGTAAAGCGTTTGTTTATTCTAGCTCTGCGGCGGAGAACAGACGGGAGGTGATACCCTGAAAGATAACCGCTCCCCCCATCCCCTCAAAAACAAAAGCTAACTCTATGGAATGGAGGTCACTATGAAAATAAAAGGATTCTGTCTTGCTCTTCTTTTTCTCTTTTTGCTTTCTGGCTGCCAGCAATCGTCGGAGCCAGAGGGTCCAACCATCAGCGAAAGCCAATTATATGCCACCGCAGATAATTACTTCAACATAGAGCAAAAATGGGAACTGGAAGAAATGAAACAGCTTCTCCAGGATTTGTGCAATTTAAATGCGGAAAAGGCAAATTCTTTAGACTATCTGCTGGGGCAAATCAGCGTCATGCTCACCCGGACCGATGCCTACCAAAACCTGTGTCTCTGCGTACCAGATGGAACCGTTCAGCAGATGATGTCCTCAGAGCAATCTGAGGCCTACCAAAACTACACGACAGCCAGAAAGGAATTCCTCGAAGCGATTCTGGCCCAGCAAGACTCCCCCGAACTGACCAATTCGGCCTCCTCTTTCCGTTCCGCCTTACCCGCCTTGTTGGAGAAGTTTGACCAAGTGGATCTCTCCTTGCGACAAGTTCGCGATTTAGAGTCAGCGGGCAAAGAGGCAGATTTGGCACTTTATTACGAAGGTCTCGCAAACGTTTCCTCGCAGATGCACACAGCAGCCGCGCTGCTCCTTGAATAAGTTTTTCTTCCCCTCCAGGGGCCTCCTCTCAACATACGGCGATGAGGTTGTGTCCTACAAAAGCTGTTTTCCAGTTAGGAGGAATCCAAATGAAGAAAGCAGGTATTTTGTTCGCTATTTTGCTAATCGTTACATCCATCGGCGTTGTTGCGTATAGCTCAAATAACTCCCCTGTCGAAGCTGAACTCGGAACATACTATGAAGAAGCTGCCGAGCGTCAGTCTTCTCCATCAGACACAGTAGCCGCCACCTATAAAGAGGAAAAGGTGATGATGTCCGTTGTAGACTATCAAAAGCGGACGCAAGCCGCCTTGGCTGGCTCTGCATCCGGGGAAACGGTCAGCGATCGAGAGATTGTGGATGATCTCTTAAAAAATGTGATCCTTTTAGAAGAGGCAGAAAGCCGGGGCCTCACCCCCTCCCCAGAAGAGGTGGAACAGTATCTCCAGGAGACGGTTTACGCCGCCTATGACCTGCCTGAGGGGAAAGAGGGGATTGACGCCTATTGCGCCAACGCAGGAATCACCTACGAGGAATATGTGGATGCCCAGCGCGCCCAGGCGCCTAAGATTTTGGCAAAGTGGAAGTTGAAAGAGGCCATCGCAAAGGAATATTGTCAATCCCACGGGCTCACCTATGACCGGCTGAATCCGCCCCAGGAAGCACAGGACGCAGTAGAGGACTATCTGTCGAGCCTGCTGGACGAACACAAGGCGGATATCATGTATTACATTGACTAAGTGCTGCGCGGCGCTTTTGAAGCTCGGAAGTATACTATTCCCCCTTCCACCCTCTCTCCCTGGGGCTTGCGATTTTCTTGGGGCCCAGCCCCTTTGAGGCCTCGGATCCCCCAGGCAGGTACCGCGGCGCCGTGGACCTCTCCTTCTGCTCCATGGGCTCCGGCCTTTGGAACCGCACCCAAGGCAACCTGCTGGACGCCGACGGCATCCGCAGCTTCGTGCTGGACGCCCTTGGTCTTCCAGAGGACGATTTATAACCTTCCACCCCCAACACAGTTAGGAGGCGCCTATGTTTCACCCAACCACTTCCGCCCCCAAAAAGCATGCCGGCCTGCGGATCTGCCTGCTCTGCTGCGCCGCGCTCCTGGTTCTGCTCTTTCTCTGGGAACTCCTCGTGTTTTCCATATGCCCCGGTATTCTCGGCGTGCCCGGACAGCAGGACATTCCCCCTGGAGAATTCACGCTAGCCTCCCTCCAGTTCCAGCCCACCCAAAAGTGGCCGGTTACCTTCCAAGAGGTCACCGTGGAAGACCTTGCTACGGAAGAGGCCCTCGCCCCAACCCTGGGACTCTCTAACGAAGAAAAGGTACAGCACCTCAGCATGGGCACTGGCACAGGGACCATAGAAAACCTGGAAGGAACCGCATATGAGTCCCCCCTCCTCCCCGTGGCGGGCACCACCCTGACCAGCAGCGAGATCGCCCTGGCGGTCCTGTGGCCAGACCTGCCCCCTGTGGATCACGCCACCGAATATACCATCCACTACCGCGTTTTCGGCCTCTTCCCGAAAACAGAACGGTTGGTGTTCCACTGGGATACTGCGGAAGAGGAGGTAACCTACCCTTCCACAGGACCCATTGCCCAGCTGCAAGCATGGTTTGCTTAAACCTGTCCCCCCAACACAGTTAGGAGGTACCTATGTTTCACAAAACCCCTTCCGCCCCCAAAAAGCATGTGGGCCGGTGGATCTGCCTGCTCTGCTGCGCTGCGCTCCTGGTCCTGCTCTTTCTCTGGGAGATGGCCGTTTTTTCCCTGCGGCCATACGTATGCAGCATGCCTTCCCCCGACGGCGGGGTGAAGATCGCCTCTGGGGAGGTCTTCCTTTCCACCATTCAGATCTCCCCCACCCAAACATTTCCGACCACCTTTGTGGATGTCACCGTAACAGATACGGTCTCCCAGGAACCCCTTTCGCCGGAGCTCTGTCTCTATGACCAGAAGGATGTGCACGTTTTGATGAGCTCCAGCTGGACCGGCCCACCGGATGCCTTCGGCGAGACCTTTTCCGACGGGCCCATTCTGCCGGTTTCAGGGACGACCCTCACCAGCAATAATATCGCGCTGGGTACCCTTTGGTCCGCATTCCCACCCCGGAACCACCCCACAGAATACACCATCCAGTATCGTCTTTTTGGTTTCTTCCCGAAAACGGAACGGTTGGTGTTCCACTGGAACACAGGGGAAAGCGATGTGGCCCTTCCTTCCACCGGGCCCATTGCCCGGCTGCAGGCACTCTTTTCCTAATAGACCAACTTATCCCAACCACCAAGGGCAACGGCCCCTTGGTGGTTGTTTTTCACAAAAACCACTGCTAATTTCTTGCCATTCTCTATGTTTTATGCCATAATGGAATTATAATATGATGGTATTGCCCCCTTAGAAAGGAGGTCCTGATGGAACAGCTCGCCCCCTCTCTTCGCACTCGGATATACGTCATCGCCGCCCTGGGGGTGGCGGGGGTTGTGATTGACATCATCCTGAACGCCTCCCCCACCACCATACAGCCCCCGCCGCCCCGGCTGCCTCTGCTGGTGGTCTGCTTGGCGCTGAACCTTGTGCTGCTCCTGCTGGTCTCCCGCCTGCTGGAGCAGAGCAGTGAGCAAGCATCGCTGCGGATCTATGTGCGGTTCGTCCAGGTGGTTCTCCTGTTCCAGTTGGCGATGTACGCCCTTCTCCTGGCCGCTGCCCTGGGTTTCCTGCCCGCCGGCGGGGTCCTGGCTTCCCTGGCCAGCCAGCTGACCAACTTGGGCGCCAACCCCTCCCGCTACTTTGCGGAGTTCGTTGGGTTTCTGGTTGCCGCCCTGCTGCCCCTCTTCATCCTCCGGGATGGTCTCGAGCCCCCTGTGATCCCAGGGGAGGAAGAATAAACCCCCACCATTTTCCCGCCCTGCCGCACGCCGGCAGGGCCTTCTTTTTGCCAAAAACTCCCCGCTACCCCCTTGTATCACCGGGCGTTTTGTGGCATAGTTAGTGTGGTATATTATCTGGAAGGAGGCCTACTATGCTGCAAAAAGTGCGCTCCCTTGGGCTGCAGGGGATCTCCGGGTACGAGGTCACGGCAGAGTGTGACCTATCTGGGGGGCTGCCCAACTTTGACATTGTGGGCCTGCCCGACACCGCTGTGAAGGAAGCCCGGGAACGGGTCCGGGCGGCCATCAAAAACAACGGCTACACCTTCCCTGTGGGGCGGATCACCGTGAACCTGGCCCCCGCCAACCGGCGGAAATCCGGCACGGTGTATGACCTGCCCATTTTGGTGGGGATCCTCTCCGCCGCCGGCCAGCTGACTTGGTCGGACCCAGACTGTGCCTTTGTGGGGGAGCTCTCCCTGTCGGGCACCCTCCGGCCGGTGGTGGGCATGCTCCCCATGGCCCTGGCCGCCCGGGAGGCGGGGATTCAGCGCCTGTATGTCCCCGCCGACAGCGCCCCGGAGGCCTCTTTGGCCCAGGGGCTCACTGTCTACCCGGTGGAGACCGTGGAGCAGCTGGCCGCCCATCTCACCGGGCAAGCGCCCCTTTCTCCCGCGCCCCCCTGGTCGGGGGAGCTGGAGGACCTCCCCTGCCCCGACTTTTCCGAGGTCCGGGGCCAGGAGCAGGTGAAGCGGATGCTGGAAATCGCCGCCGCCGGAGGCCACAACGCCGCCATGATCGGCCCGCCGGGGTCGGGCAAAAGCATGCTGGCCCGGCGCCTGCCCTCCATCCTGCCCCCCATGACCCGGCGGGAGGCCCTGGAGGCCACCCAAATCCACTCGGTCCTGGGGCTGACCACCAAGGAGCGGCCCCTGCTGACCCAGCGGCCCTTCCGGTCCCCCCACCACACCATCTCCTCCGGGGGCATGGCCGGGGGCGGCAACCCCTACCCCAGACCGGGGGAGATCTCCCTGGCCCACCACGGGGTCCTCTTCCTGGACGAGCTGCCGGAGTTCCACAAGGACGTGGTGGAGGTCCTCCGCCAGCCCATGGAGGAGGGGAAAATCTCCGTGGTCCGCTCGGCGGCGTCAGAGACCTACCCCAGCCAGTTCATGCTCCTGTGCGCCATGAACCCCTGCAAATGCGGCTGGTACGGTCACCCCTCCGGCCGGTGCCGGTGCACCCCGGCCCAGGTGAAGAAATACCTGGGTAAAATTTCCGGCCCCCTGCTGGACCGCATCGACCTCTTCGCCGAAGTCCCCCCCTTAGAGTTTGAAAACCTCTCCAACCGCAGCCCCGGGGAACCCTCCGCCGCCATTCGGGCCCGGGTGGTCCGCGCCCGGGAGATCCAAAGCCAGCGCTTCGGCCCCGACGGCCCCTATTGCAACGCCGCCATGGGCCAAAAGGAGCTCCGCCAGCACTGCACTCTGGACAGCGAAGGCCAGGCCCTGATGAAGGGGGCCTATGAGCACATGGGCCTCACCGCCCGGAGTTATGACCGCATTCTGCGGGTGGCCCGGACCATCGCCGATTTGGATGGGGACGACGCCATCCAAACCCACCACCTGGCCGAGGCCATTCAGTACCGAGAGACCGAATATTTTCAGGGATGATCCCCCTCCCAGGGGCTCCCAAAACCACCAACGAAAGGAACCACCACCATGTCTCACACACCCAACACGCCCCCTGTGGGGGACGAGATCTTTCTGCTAAAAATGGGCGAAATGGTCCTCAAGGGCCTCAACCGCCGGACCTTTGAGGAGCGCCTCATGGGCAATGCCCGGCGTCGCCTTCAAAAATATGGCAAGTTCCGCATTTACTCCCGCCAGTCCATCACCTACATCGAGCCCAAGGAGGCCGGCTGCGACATGGAGGGGGCCTTTGAAACCCTCAGCCGCCTCTTCGGCGTGGTGGGGCTCTCCCGGGCCAAGGCCTGTGAGAAGACCCCCGAGGCCATTCTGGAAACTGCTAAGACTTACCTCCGGGAGGATCTCCTGGCCGCCAACACCTTTAAGGTGGAGTCCAAGCGGTCGGATAAGTCCTTCCCCATGACCTCCATCCAGCTGTCCCAGTTTGTGGGCGGGGAGCTCAACGAGGCCTTCCCCCACATCCAGGCCGACATGCACACCCCCGAGGTGG
>DBEYYM010000058.1:0-23508 GCA_048184675.1 Evtepia sp.
CATATATATTGGGCAGGCATTGGATTTCTATTTTTCACATTTAGGTGTTGACCCATTTAAGGAGGAAACAGAATGAATGAAGCTATAAAAATCAGCAATTTAACAAAGAGTTATGGAACTCACGTTGTGCTGAATGGTTTAGATTTTTGCATACAACAAGGGGAAATTTTTGCTCTGCTTGGCGTAAATGGTGCAGGAAAAACCACATCTCTTGAATGTATTGAGGGTTTACGAAAATATGACAGTGGAAGCATTACAATAAATGGAATCATGGGTATTCAATTACAGTCAGCTTCTTTGCCAGAGCATATTAAATCACTGGAAGCCGTCAAGCTGTTTGCTAAATGGAATAAGACACCTCTTGATAAAGAAACACTTGAGGCTCTCGGTATTTATGAATTTGCAAAAAAACAGTATTATCAATTATCAACAGGGCAAAAGCGGCGGCTTCATTTAGCGCTTGCTTTAACACGAAATCCAGATATTCTGTTTCTTGATGAACCAACCGCAGGACTTGATGTTGAGGGGCGCTTATCCTTACATGAGCAAATCCGGCAGTTAAAAGCAATCGGAAAAACAATTATATTAGCAAGCCACGATATGACGGAAGTGGAAAATTTATGTGACCGGATTGCTATTCTTTCTGGCGGCAAAATTGCCTTTATTGGGTCTGTTGAACAGTTAGGTAAAACAATCGGAAAGCATTATAATATTACAATCCAAACTGAAAATGGAATGGAAAAATATGAATCTGAAAATATCGGAGACTCTTTACTTGCATTACTTATGCAGTATAAAGAAAAAGGGGAAAACATAGTAGATATTCAGATAGACCGCGGTTCACTGGAACAACACTTTATAAAAATTGCAAAGGGGGCGTAACAATGGGAGCATTTCTATATGGAGTTTCTTTACAATGGAAATTAGATATAAGGAGCAAAACATTACTTATAACCTGCTATCTCGTTCCACTTTTATTCTTTGCAATCATGGGTGGCATATTTACGTCAGTTATGCCAGAAGCGAGATATACGCTTATTCAGTCAATGACTGTATTTGGTGTAACAATGGGAGCGTTGATTGGTCTGCCCCCCTCTCTTGTTGAAATTTATAGTAGTGATATAAAAAAGGTCTATAAAGCAAATGGTGTTCCATTCTATCTCGGTCTTGCCTTAACCAACATTTCAGCGTATATTCATTTGTTCATTATGAGCATTATTTTATATATTGCTGCGCCACTGGTCTTTAATGCTGAAATACCAAAAAATCCAGGTATGTACTTCATCAGTCTTGCTATCTTTATTGCAGTATCACTTAGTATTGCCAGCATAATCGGTCTGGTAGTGAAAGACCAAGCAAAAACCTCTATGTTTTCTATTATAGTTTTTTTACCGTCAATCATGCTTTCTGGAATTATGTTTCCGATTGAGCTACTTCCAAAAGTATTTGAGACAATAGGAAAGATTTTTCCGGCTTCATGGGGATACAGATTAATGGCAGATAGTACATTACAGTTTAAAAATTTATTTCCACTGATGATGATTCTTATATTGGCTATTTGCGTATGTGGTATATTGCTACGCAAAGTTGATAAATAGCAAACCCAGCCGAGCCAGTCAACGGTCAAGATGAACGGGCTATGCCCGCCGTTGACAGCCCCGCCCGGTTTTGCAGTTGGGCAGTCAAGGCGCGACAGCCTGAAGTGCTGCCGCACATTACTATCATAAAAGGCAACTATCAACCAGCCACAGCCCTTTTGGGAGGAAAGGGGGATTTCCATGACCTGCACAGAAGAATACCGGGAACATATCGAGTACACGTTCCATGCCTTTTGCAAAGTCGTTATCCGTAACGCCAGCTACACAGCATTAAGGACAGGTCGCAGGAAGAACAAAAGAGAAATATCCCTTGACTACCTCACAGATGAAAAGCACTGCCCTTTCGGCACAGAAGATGAATATTTCATAGCACCGGAGCCGGACGAGCAATACACGCTTATCCTATGCGGCGATACCGTCCTGTTTGACAACGGCTTACTTGTGGAAGCCCTCTCCCGTCTGCCAGCGCAGGATCGGGAAATGCTCTATCTGTCCTTTTTCAAACGTCTGCCACAGCATGAAATCGGCAGGCGGTACGGACGCAGCCGCAGCACAGCGGGCTACCATATCCGCAAAGCCATACAGCAGCTTTACGAGGAAATGGCGGGAATGGTGCATAAAGAGACCAGCAGCTTACGCTGCTGGTCAAAAAAATCCGTATGTGATTTCGCCGTCCGCTTGCGGGAACGGGAACTTAGAATAGGTACTCCATAAAATACAGAATCTCCGCCGGGATGGCCACAAAGGGAGAGCCCATCAGCCTTGCCAAGTTGACCGGGCCGCCGACCAGGCAGAGCATTCCCATCCCCAGCAGAAGAGGCAGGCCATCGGTCAGGGCGTCCAGCTTTTTCAGGCCCTCTCTTTGCAGGGCTTGGGGCAGCCGTGCCAAGCAGAACAGGGCGGCCGCCAAATTAAACAGCAGGAACAGGGCGAAGGACAGGCTCCAGGCGTGGGCCTGGAAATCGGTTCTAGCCAGGGCAAGCCAGCCCCCAAAACTGCCCGCCACCCCCAGCAGCGTCAGCAAATAGCAGGCGTGACAGCGCCTCACGGAATAGCCACCTCTTCCTTTTTCTTTCGTCTGACTGGCTTAAGCGGCGGAACGTCCACCCCTTCTAGCTTCAGCAAAAAGCGCTTCCGGTCCAATCCCCCGGAATAGCCCCCCAGCGTGCCGTTGGCAGAAACAACCCGGTGGCAAGGGATGAGAATGGGCAAAGGGTTGCGCCCATTGGCCTGGCCGACAGCCTGGAATCCTTTGGGGGACCCCACCCGGCAGGCCAAGTCCCGGTAGCTGATGACCGAACCATAGGGAATCTCGCACAGCTGCTGCCAAACTCTAGTTTGAAACGCCGTGCCGCCGGGGTTTAACGGGAGGGCAAAGGTCTGGCGCTGGCGGGCAAAGTATTCCTCCAGCTGGCGCTGGGCCTCTCGAAACAGGGGGATATCGTCATAGTTGCCGTAATCGCCATATACCAAGGCGGTCAGGTGGTCGGCTTCCGCGAAGAGGGTCAGGGGCCCCAGAGGGGAGTAGATCACTGCTTGCTCCATGGCATACTCTCTTTCTTCTGTGAGGGCGGGGAGCCCGGCAGAACCCGTCTCCCCGCCCATAGCCAAAGGGGTTTTATAAATTTAGTTTACCAAATCCCATCTCGAAAGTCCAGCACTTCCATGGCCGAGAGCAGCATTTCCGCCGCCTCTCCCCGTGTCAAGGCGTCGCTAAGGGCCAGGGAGCCATCTTCCTCAGAAGACAAAACCCCCACAGCCTCCAGATTAACCACCGACTGGTAAGCCCAGGCAGGGGCGGCGTCCTGGGCCAGGTTCCCCTTGGCCGCCACATCGGCCACCCGCAGCAGCCGGTTGAGCATCACCGCCGCCTCGGTCTGAGTGATGGTCCGCTCGGGGGCAAACTCTGCCCCCTGAAGGCCGGTTTCACTCCCCTGAATCATCCCCGCGCGCAGGGCCGAGGCCACATAGGGCTTGGCCCAAACGGAGATACTATCGTCGTCAGCAAAGCCTGTGTTCACCGCCTCTGGAAGGGTCTCTAGCTGCACCACATCCATGGCCATGGCTAGAAATTCCTCCCGGCTTACCGGGGCATCCGGCCGGAAGAACCAGGTGTCCCCCATCTGCTCCCCCACGAAAATGCCTTCCTCCGCCAGGGCAATGGCCGCCTTGTGGGCGGGGTTGCCCTCCAGATCGGCGTAGGTGACCTTAGTGTTGGGCTTTTCAATTTTTACCGAGACCACAGCAGGCTGGGAGACATTTCCTGCTCCGTCCACGGCCACGTAGGTGAAGGAGTCCTTCCCCGTCTTGTTCTCATAGGGGGTGTAGGTGAACCGGGCCGAGCCCTCCTCAGCAAAGGTGATGGCCCCCCGGGCGGGGTTCTTCGTCACCCGGAAGGTCAGGGGATCCCCTTCCGGGTCCACCGCCGAAAAAGTGGCGCTTACCGCCACATCCCGGTAGGTGGTCAGGGAAAAATTCTCCGCAATGGGCAGGGATGTCTCCCCTGTCACATTATCGTCCATGTCAAACAGAGCAAAGGCCGGCAGGGCCAAGGAACCGGAAAGGGCGACAAGGACCACAAGGAATCCCAGCCGCCGGAAAAAGCGAGACTGTGCCATTGGAATGACCTCCTCATTGGAATTGCCTTTAGTCTCTCCTGGGCAGAGCCCCTTATGCCTCCGGCCAGCTGCCGCTTCCTGGCAGGGCTTCCTTTTTCATGGACATCACCACACCAACAGCCCCAAAGGCCGTGAGCAAAGAGGAACCGCCATAGCTAAAAAAAGGCAGCGTCACCCCCACCACCGGGGCCACATACAGGCACATGCCGATGTTTAGGATCATCTGGGCCCCAAAGATCCCCGCCACCCCCATGGCCACGTTGGCAAAAAGCGGGTCCCGGCTCCGATGGGCCAGCCACACACACCGGAAGAGGATAGCCCCCAGCAGGGCCAAAATCACCAGGCAACCCACCAGGCCCAGCTCCTCCCCCGCCACAGAAAAAATAAAGTCTGTGTGCCGGGCAGGCAGGGAGGACGGGGAAAGGCTCTGGGTCTGGGTTCCCTGCAAATACCCCTGGCCCGTCACCTGGCCGGAGCCGATGGCCAGCAGGCTTCTCTCCTGCTGAAAGCCCTTGCCCAGGGGGTCCAGCTCGTGGTCAAAAACCACCTGAAACCGCAGCTGTACATACTGGGGCAGCCGGGACCAGAGGGCGACCACCGCCCCCACGCCGGCGGCCAGCTCCCCCACCAGCCACAGGGGGTGCACCCCCGCTGACCAGAGCATCACAAAGTAGACCGCCAGATAGACCGCCACCATGCCAATATCTCCGGAGACCCCATACAGCAGGCCGCACAAGGCCAGCACATGAATCAGCAGCTGGAACACCGCCTTGGGTCGGTCCAGGCCTCCCTCCCGCAGCCTGCCCAGCTGCAGAGCCAGCAGCAGCAAAAAGGTGACCTTTACCACCTCCGCCGGCTGGAGGTTGAACACCCCGCCCGGCAGGGAGATCCAGCTTTTGTTGCCCGTGCCGTCGTCGTTGCCCAGGGGGATCAGCAGCAGAAGCAGGCCCAGGTTCAAAATGGGCAGCCCCCACCACAGTTTTTCCAGCAGCCGGCGCACGTCCAGGGCCGATAGGATCAGGCACAGCACAACCCCCACCCCCAGGGCCACCGCCTGCTTGCCCACCAGGCTGTGGAGGTCTTGGTCATATCGGGTGGCGCTGAAAATCAAAGCCAGGCCATACAGCGCCGCCCCCACGCAGAGAAAAAACAGGGGCCATTCCTTTTTTTGCTGCCCCATCTGCTCCCCCTCCTTTCCGGGTTCCCGGGGGCTTGTCCCCTGGGAGGAAACTTCTCCCCTCATAATACGCGCAAAGGGTCATAAATTTTGTCGCAGAGGGGTGCAACCGCGCTGATTTTATGCTAAAATACAGTCAATCTGCTTGGGGGCCCGGAAACGCCCCCTGGGAAAGGAGCGGTTCCCCATGGAACGACAGTCCGCAAGCGAGCAGGAGACCGAAGCCATCGGCCAGGAGCTGGTGAGCCGTCTCTCCCCCGGCGCTGTGGTGGCCTTCACCGGCGACCTGGGGGCGGGCAAGACCGCCTTCGTCCGGGGCATGGCCCGGGGCCTGGGCATCTCTCAGCGGGTCACCAGCCCCACTTTTACCATCGTCAACGAATACGAAGGGGGCCGGCTTCCCCTGTTCCACTTCGATATGTACCGTTTGGGCGGCGCCGATGACCTCTTCGACATCGGCTGGGAAGATTTTCTCCGCCGGGGCGGGATCTGCGCTGTGGAGTGGAGCGAAAACATCCAAGAGGCCTTGGAGCCCGACACCATCTATGTGGATATCCGCCGGGGAGAGACCGAGGACCAGCGCCTGCTCACCATTCGCGGCCCCGGCCTGTAACCCCCCAAGGAAAGGAAGGATCCTGTGAAAATCTTAGCCTTGGAGTCCTCCGCTGTGGCCGCCTCCGTGGCCCTGTGCCAGGACGAAACCCTCATCGCCCAGACCTTTCAAAACAGCGGTCTGACCCACAGCCAGACCCTGCTGCCCATGGCCCAGCGCCTGCTGGAAGGCTGTGGACTCACCCCAAAGGACCTGGACCTCATCGCCGTGGCCGCCGGCCCCGGCTCCTTCACCGGCCTGCGCATTGGCGTGGCCGCCGCCAAGGGCCTGGCTTGGGCGGCAGAGCTCCCCTGCGCCGGCTGCTCCACCCTGGAGGCCATGGCCTGGAGCCTAGCCGGCTTCTCCGGGGAGGTCTGCGCCGCCATGGATGCCCGCCGGCACCAGGTATACAACGCCCGCTTCCGGGTGGACGGCCACCGTCCTCATCGGCTGACCCCTGACCGGGCCATCGCCCTCCAGGACCTGATCCAGGAGCTATCCGGCACCCAGACCACCCAAATCGTGGTGGGAGACGGCGCTCAGCTCTGCTATGACGCCCTGGTGGCCGCCGGTATCCCCG
The DNA here is from genome assembly GCA_048184675.1 of Evtepia sp. Taxonomy (GTDB): domain Bacteria; phylum Bacillota; class Clostridia; order Oscillospirales; family Oscillospiraceae; genus Evtepia. The sequence continues at coordinate 6,566 of DBEYYM010000058.1, forward strand.
CCCTGCTGGCGCCCCCCAACCTCCGCATGCAAAGCGCCTGGGGCGTGGCCCGAATGGCCCTGGAGCTGGCCCAAAAGGGCCAGACCGTTCCCGTCCACCAGCTCACCCCTGTCTATCACCGGCTGTCCCAAGCCGAGCGGGAGCGGCTGGCCCGGGAAAACGCTGCTCAGGCCCCCCAACCGTAAAGAGAGACACCCCGCCGCAGTCCAGCCCGCGGCGCCCAACAAATCGAAAGGGAGAATGGAACAAATGGAAATGGTACACGTATTGGATCACCCTCTGCTGCAGCACAAGCTCTCCATCCTGCGGGACGCAAACACCGGCGTCAAGGACTTTCGGGAGATCGTCAGCGAAGTTGCCACCCTCATGTGCTACGAGGCTACCCGGGACCTCCCCCTTCAGGACGTGGAGATCCAAACCCCTGTGGCCAGGGCTGTCACCAAGCAGCTCTCTGGCAAAAAACTGGCCATCGTTCCCGTCCTCCGGGCCGGCCTGGGCATGGTAGAGGGCATCCTCACCCTCATCCCCTCGGCCAAAGTGGGCCACATCGGCCTCTTCCGGGACCCTGAAACCCTGGCGCCTGTAAAATACTACTGCAAGATGCCCTCCGACATCGCCGAGCGGGATGTTATCATCCTGGATCCCATGCTGGCCACCGGCGGTTCCGCCTCTGCCGCCATCGATTTTCTGAAGGAATATGGCGTGAAAAATATTAAGCTGATGAATATCCTGGCCGCCCCCGAGGGCATCCAGCGCATCCGGGCCGACCACCCTGACGTAGAAATCTATGTGGCCGCCGTGGATGAAAAGCTCAACGACCACGGCTACATCGTCCCCGGCCTGGGTGATGCCGGCGATCGGATTTTTGGCACCAAATGAGGGTTCCCCTTTGTCCCCGGTCAGGCTGGCCATTCCCCCGGCCGGGGACGCTTCCCACTTTTTTGAAAAAAGTCGAAAAAAGTGCTTGACAGGCCGCCCCGTCTGTGCTAAGATAAATCTCGCCCTGAATGAGGTTCAGCCTTAACAGAGCAAACACGCGCGAGTGGTGGAATTGGCAGACTCGCTAGATTCAGGTTCTAGTGTGCAATACGCACGTGCGGGTTCAAGTCCCGCCTCGCGCACCACACACCGGCATTCTTCTTCGAAGGATGCCGGTGTTTTTTATCTCTCCTCTTTCCCAAAATTTCCTTCTTTTTTGAAAAAAACATTTGACACAGGCCCTTTCCTGTGTTAATATAAGTCTCGCCCTGAACAAGGCCCCGGCCCAACAGAGCAAACACGCGCGAGTGGTGGAATTGGCAGACTCGCTAGATTCAGGTTCTAGTGTGCAATACGCACGTGCGGGTTCAAGTCCCGCCTCGCGCACCACGCACCGGCATTCTTCTTCGAAGGATGCCGGTGTTTTTCTTTTCTCAGAACTGTTCTCAAAATACTTTGCAACCGCTCCTTTTTTCGATATAATGGACCTATCATTTCCCCTTGCAGATCAAATTTTGGGAAGAAGGTGACGTTCCATGAAAAATAGGAAACCCTGGCTGACGGTTCTGGTTTTGCTTGCCCTGCTGGCCACGGCAGGCTGCGGCAGCACGGCAGACTCCCCGGCCCAGCCTGCCCAACCCCCCGCCAGCACCCCGGTCCCCCAAGAGGAAACAGCCGCCAAAACGGAGGAAGAGATCGTCCACGCCATGGAGGAGGCCAGAGATTTCGCCTACCACTGGTTCTACGCCTGCACCTATGTGGACGAAACAGACGTCAGGTTTGACAGCTATCAGGGCATGTCCAACTGGACCTACCGCAGGGTAAACTACCCTGGGGTCACCACGTTTCAGGATGTCCGTCAGCTGGCCGAGCAGTACTACACATCAGACGTGGTCACCACCCTCATGGGCAACCTGGCCTGGACTGAGGTCACCACCCCTGAGGCCGCCCTGTATGTGTCAGACCCCAACGGGTTGGGCGGCGGCATGCCCGTGGACGCCCAAGTGTCCATCCAGCAGGATACCAGCACCAGCTATACCATCACAGTCCATTCGTACCTCGACGGCCAGCCCCTGCGAGACCCCTATGACGTCCACTATACCTACACCGACGGCAAGTGGCTCTTTGACACCAGTTTGCTCCTGTTTGCTGACAGCATCACCCTTCTCTGACCCTTCCCCTGCCACAAAAAACATTTGACTTTTTTGTTTTTTATTTGCTATAATAACTCCCGCAATGCTGTGTAGCGAAAGCGCGTAAGTCCGGGCATGGACTTTACGCGCTTTCGTTTTTTTGTGCCTTTGCAGAAAACGCAAATCAGGAGGTAACTATGGAACATGAAACTGAACAACTGAAGCTGGGCGTCATGCCGATCAACCGGCTGATGCTATCCATGGGGCTGCCGATCATCGTCTCTATGATGCTGCAGGCCTTCTATAATATTGTCGACAGCGCCTTTGTCTCCAACATGGCGGAGACGGGAGAACAGGCCCTGAACGCCCTGACCTTGGCCTTCCCCTTGCAGATGCTGCTGGTGGCCGTCAGCGTGGGCACCGGCGTGGGCACCAACGCCCTGCTGGCAAAGAGCCTGGGCCAGGGAAACCAGAAAAAGGCCAGCCAAGTGGCGGGCAACGCCCTCTTCCTGGGGATTGTGATCTTTTTGGTTTTCTTCGTCTTTGGCCTGTTTGGCGTGGAGCTCTACATCGGCTCCCAGACCACCAACCCCGTCATTTTTGAGATGGCCGTGGACTACCTGCGCATCTGCTGCACGGTCTCTTTCGGAATGATCTTTTTCGCCATCTTTGAAAAGCTTCTCCAGGCCGCTGGGCACTCGATGTATTCCACCATCGCCCAGGTGGCCGGCGCCCTGACCAACATCGTTCTGGACCCTATTATGATCTACGGTCTGCTGGGCTTCCCGGAGCTGGGGGTGCGGGGCGCAGCCCTGGCCACGATCCTCGGCCAGATCGTCTCCATGGTTCTGGCCCTGATCTTCCACCTGCGGATCAACAAGGCCGTCTCCAACGGCCTGAGCTATATGAAGCCCTCCAAGAAGATCATCGGGGAGATCTATGCCATTGGCCTGCCGGCGATCATCGCCCAGGCCCTTATGAGCGTTATGACCTATGGCCTGAACCTGATCTTGGTGTCCATCAGCGAGTCGATGGTCACGGCTTACGGCCTGTACTATAAGATCCAGCAGTTCATCCTCTTCGCCGCCTTCGGCCTGCGCGATGCCATCACCCCCATCCTCTCCTTTAACTACGGCAAGCAGGACAAGGGCCGGATCCGCGACAGCATGAAGTATGGCCTTATTTACACCCTGGCCATTATGGTCATCGGCCTGGCCGTGCTGGAGATCTTCGCCGTTCCCTTCGCCCATCTCTTTGGACTGTCCGGGCAGACCGAACAGCTTTGTATCAGCGCCATTCGGATCATCTCCATCAGCTTCCTCTTCGCCGGCGCCAACGTAGCCCTGCAAGGGATCTTCCAGGCCATGGAGGGTGGGATCCAATCCCTGATTATCTCCATCTGCCGCCAGATCCTCTTCGTCCTCCCTGTGGCCTGGATTTTCGCCCAGCTGGTGCTGCGCTCCGGCAGCCCGGAGTGGCTGGTGTGGGTCACCTTCCTCCTTGCTGAGGGCCTGTCCACCCTCATCGCCTGCATCCTGCTCAAGGGCATTTACCGGAAAAAGGTCTCCCCTTTGGCAGACGTCACCCCCCAACCATGATCGAAAGGAGCACGCCCTATGAAGCATCGTATCATCACCATCAGCCGAGAGTTCGGCAGCGGCGGCCGGACCATCGGCAAGCTCGCCGCCCAGCGTCTGGGCATCCCCTGCTACGACCAGGAGCTCATTGAAAAGATCGCCGAAAAAAGCGGCTTTTCCAAGGACTATATTAAAAACACCGAAGAGGCCTCCAGCCGGGGCGGCTGGTTCGCCAACGCCCTGGCCGGCCGTTCCTTCGCCGGCTCTTCCAACCAAGATTATCTGTGGGCCGTTCAGCGAAAGACCATTCTGGAGCTGGCTGAGCAAGGTCCCTGCGTCATCGTGGGCCGCTGCGCCGACTATATCCTGAAAGAGTACGCCGACTGCCTGACCGTCTTCATCCACGCCGACCTGGAAAAGCGCATGGAGCGCATCGTCCAGCAGTATGGCGAAACCGACACCGCCCCCGAAAAGCGCCTGCGGGACAAGGACCGCCGCCGGGCCACCTATTACCATTTCTACACCGACATGGAGTGGGGTGCCGCCAAAAACTTCCACATCGCCCTGGACAGCGGCGCCCTGGGCCTGGAAAAATGCGTGGATCTCATCACCTCCCTGTACTGACAGCCTCCAGCCGCTGCCACCGGCAGGCCGATTTTGGGGCAGCACCGGGGCGTTCCCGGCCCACGCAAAGCCAACAGGCCAGTGGGTTTTCCCCGCTGACACCGGCCTTCATTTCCTGAATCCCCGCTCCCACTGCCTCTATTACAGCTCTTCTTGCACGCGGCATTTCCCCTCCGGCCCAAAAGCCCGGCGGGAAATGCCGCGTGTTTTGCGTCCCCCTGGGCGGGAGGAAAGGATTGACTTTTCTAAGGTTTTCCGGTACAATGACCCATCACTCTCATTGTTTCACAGGCGGTGCCCCATGGATCTCAATCGAAAAAATATGAAGCGGCTGGCTCTGCTGATTGCCTTTGCCCTGGTGCTCTACTGGGGGCTGAGCCACCCCAGTCAGGCCGGGCAGCTTTTGTCGGCGTTCTTTTCCCTTTTCCTGCCCTTTGTGCTGGGCGGGTGCCTGGCCTTTCTGCTCAATGTGCTCCTCCGTCCGGTGGAGCGTGGGTGGCAAAAAGCCTGGGGCAAGGGCTATGGCCCCAAACAGGAAAAGGCCAAACGGCCCGTCTGCCTGCTGGCCAGCACCCTGCTGGTGGTGGGAGCCCTTTTCGCCCTGCTCTTCATTGTGGGCCCGGCCTTGAAGGACAGCGTAATTCATTTTGTCTCCCTGCTCCCGGCCCGGCTGACCCACCTGGAGACCTGGTGGAACGATCTGGTCGCCTTTCTGGAGAGCCACGCCGTCTACCTGCCGGAATTCTCTCTGAACGCTGAGGCCATCCAGGCCAAGCTCATGGAGCTGGTCTCCCGGTATGGAGACGACTTTCTCAACGCCACCATTGGCATCACCTCTTCCCTCTTTTCCCTGGTTGTGAACCTGGTGCTGGCCCTGGTCTTCTCCCTCTACCTGCTGGCCCAAAAGGAGACCCTGGGCCGCCAGGTGAAAAAGGTCCTCCGGGCGGTCTTTTCCCAGGCGCGCGCCAACCGGATACTGGAGGTGGCCCAGCTGGCCAACCGAACCTTCTCCAACTTCGTCACCGGCCAACTGACTGAGGCGGTCATCCTAGGCTCCCTGTGCTTTCTGGGCATGCTCCTCTTCCGCCTGCCCTATGCCGGGGTGATCTCGGTGCTCATTGGCTTTACCGCCCTCATCCCCATTTTTGGCGCGTTCATCGGGGTGGGGATCGGGGCCTTCCTGATCCTCTTAGTAAACCCGGTCAAGGCCCTGTGGTTTGTCCTTTTCGTGGTCCTCCTCCAGCAGCTGGAGGGAAACCTGATCTACCCCCGGGTAGTGGGCAAATCTGTGGGGCTGCCGGGGATTTGGGTTCTGGCAGCGGTGACCATCGGCGGCAACGCCTTTGGCCTGGTGGGAATGCTCATCAGCGTGCCCCTCTGCTCCGTCCTCTACGCCCTGGCCCGGCAGGCGGTCAACGCCAGGCTGGAGAAAAAGGGACTATCGGCCTAACTCGAGCGCTTCCGTTATGAAACCCGGCGGCAACCCTCCCCGCTGCCGCCCGGTTTTTTGCCCAAAAAGAAACCACGCGGTCTCGCGTGGTTTCTTTTTTCTACGGATTATCCTGAACCAGGGTCCGCCGCCAAACGCCAGACCGCTCGTAAAAGTACCCCAGGGGAACCGAAGAGGCCGGCGCAATGGCGCAAGCCCAGAAAATCCCCACCAGGCCCCAGACGTGGTTGAGGATCAGCGCCAAGACCACCCGCACCACAACGCAGTTGAGCAGGCTGGAACCCAGGGCAAACATGGTGTTCCCCGCCCCCAGGGGGAGGGCGTTATAGACCATAAAACTGGCATAAAAGATCTGACCTAGGATTTCAATGCGCAGGTTTTGCGTCGCCAGGGCCATGGTGGCCCCGTCCGGGTGGAAAATGGACAGGATCTGCGGCGCAAAGATCTCGATTAGGACAATGAGCACCGCCGTCACCCCCAGGGCAATCCGCATGGCAATGTGCACCACCCGGCTGGCCCGGTCATATTTTTTCGCCCCCAGGCACTGGGCAATCATGGTGGTGGCCGCTGTGTACATCGCCAGGGTGAACATGAGGGCCACGTCCTTCACCTTGGCGCAGATACCGCTGGCCGCCGAGGCCTCCACCCCATAATCGTTAATTAGAACCGTCATGGCCAGCCAAGATAGGCCCACCACTGTCATCTGCACCGCGCAGGGGATGCCCAGCTTCAGCATCTGCACCATCTTATCCCGGTGGAAGGACATCTGGTGCCGGGCTATGCCGAAAAGCTCCTTTTGTCCCAGCACATACACCAGGCAGACCACAAAGCTGGCCCCCTGGGCCAGCACCGTGGCCAAGGCAGCACCCCGAACCCCCCAGTGGAACAGGCCCATAAACAGGCAGTCCAGCACAATGTTGCACCCCGCCGTTACTGCCACGCAGTAAAAGGGCTGCTTGGAGTTGCCCACGGATCGCAGCATGGCCGCCAGGGCATTATAGCCAAAGACGGGAATCATACCGATGGCACAGATCTCCAAATAAGCGGTGGCCTCCGCCAGAGCCGGCGCCCGGATAGCCGCCAAAAGAGGCTGGCTGAACAGGCCCAGGATCACGCACACCCCTGTCCCCGCGCCGCAGGAGAACAGAAACAGGGTCCGGTTGGTCTGCATGCGGTTAACCCGGTCCTTGCTGCCAAAATACTGCCCCATAAGGATATTGCCCCCGGTGGTAATCCCCATAATCACCTGGGTCAGTAGCATGGTCACCTGTCCGGCATTGTTGATGGCGGAAATGCCGTCCTTGCCCACAAACCACCCGGCCACAATCAGATCGGTAATGGCGTAGGCCGACTGGAGCAGAGAGGAGAGGATCACCGGCCCGGCATAAAGGAGGAGTTTTTTCCAAATGACCCCTTCGGTCAAGTCCATTTGCCGCATGCTACCCCTCCTTTCTTCTGCAAATAGTTAGGTTTATCATAGCATATTTTTCTTTATTTTGAAAGAGCTGCCCCCGTTCCACAGGGGAAATATTCGTCAGCTTCGTAATTGCGTCTTCCCGCCTGGTGTGATATGATGATAAAATCTTTAATGGAAACCCTTCTCATCTCGGCGGGGCCTTCCCCGTTTTATGGAAAGGCGGATGCTTTTTGAATATTCTCATTGTAGGGGCCGGTAAAGTGGGCTCCACCCTGGCGGCCTATCTCTCCCGTGAGGATCACGATGTCACCATCATTGATAACGACGACGAGGCCATCCAACGGGCCAGTGACACCCTGGACGTTATGTGCATCAAAGGCCCCGGTGCCGCCCCCTCGGTCCTGCGGGAGGCCGGCGCGGAAGACGCCGACCTGGTCCTGGCCACCACCAACATGGACGAGGTCAACATGCTCTGCGCCCTCACCTCTAAGCGCCTGGGGGCCAAGTTTACCATCGCCCGCATCCGGGACGTGGCCTACACCGACGACCTGCCCGCCCTGCAAAAGGACCTGAACATCGACATTGTCATTAACCCCGAGTATTCCACCGCCATGGAAATCTCCCGGCTGCTCCGGTTCCCGGCCGCAGCCAACGTGGACACCTTCTTCCGGGGCAAGGTGGAGATGATCGGCATCCGGGTTCGCCAGGAGGACCCCATTGTGGGCATTCCCCTGTCGGATCTGTTCCGCAAGACCAGCAGCCTGTCCATCCTCTTCTCCGCTGCAGAGCGGAAGGGGGAAGTGATTATCCCCAACGGCGACTTTGTGCCTAAGGTGGGGGATAAACTGTACGTTACCGGCTCCCCCAGGGATCTATCCACCTATCTGCGCACCCTGGGCCGGGACCTGCCCCGGGTCCACTCGGCCTTTCTCATTGGCGGCAGCCGCATTGCCTATTACCTGTCCAAAATTCTTCTGTCCATGGGGGTGCGGGTCACCCTGGTGGAAAGCGAGGAGGCCCACTGCCGGATGCTCTCTGAGTGGCTTCCCCAGGCCATTGTCCTCCACGGGGACGGCACCGACCAGGAGCTGCTGGCCTCAGAGCACTTTACCAACAACGACGCCTTTGTGGCCCTGACCGGCCGGGACGAAGACAACCTGATCTCCGCCCTCTACGCCCAGCAGCAGGGCATGCGAAAGGTGGTGGCTAAGTGCAACCGGGTCAACTACTCTGAGGTGGTCCAGGCCGCCGGGCTGGACTGCGTGGTGGCCCCAAAACTCATCACCGTCGCCCGGATCCTCCGGCTGGTCCGTGGCCTCCAGGACAAAAGCGGCAGCGTGATGACCTCCCTCCACCGCATTGCAGACACCGATGCCGAGGCCGCCGAGTTTATCCTCAACGAAAACACCCCCTATCTGGGCGTCCCCCTAAAGGACCTGGAGATCCGCAAAGGCTTCCTCATCGGCGGTCTTCTCCACGAAAACCAGGTGGTCATCCCTTCCGGCACCACTGTTCTCTCTGCCGGGGACCGGGTTATTGTAATCTCCCACGGCAAGCGGATTCAGGCCTTCCGGGATATTTTCCCGGCAGGCTAACAGCGAGGGGATAGAGAGAAATGAACTATAAACTCATGCTGCGCATGCTGGGGCGCACCCTTCAGGTGGAGGCCCTGTGCCTGCTGCTGCCCCTGCTGGTGGCTCTGCTCTACCGGGAAGACCCCCGGCCCTTTTTCTACACCATTCTCCCTGTGGCCCTGCTGGGGACCTTTCTGGCCCGGCTGCGGTCCAAGTCGGAGTTTTTCTCCCGGGAAGGCTTCACGGTGGTGGGCCTGATCTGGATGGTGCTCAGCCTTTTCGGGGCCCTTCCCTTTTGGTTTTCCGGGGAGTTTGCCTCCTTCGCCGACTGCCTGTTTGAAATTGTCTCGGGCTTCACCACCTCCGGCGCCACCATTTTAACGGATATTGAGCGCCTGCCCCGGGGCATCCTTTTCTGGCGCTCCTTTTCCTCTTGGATTGGAGGCATGGGGGTCCTCATTTTCACCCTGGCCTTTCTGCCCAAGGTGGGTGGCCGCACCCAGGTGCTGGTCCACGCAGAGGTCCCCGGCCCCATTTCCGCCAAGCTGGTGCCCCGAACGGTCCACTCCTCCCAGATCCTTTATCTCATGTATTTCATCCTGACGGGGGCAGAGATCATTGCCTTTTTGCTGGCGGGGATGCCATTGTACCACGCCGTGGTCACCACCTTCGCCTGTGTGTGTACCGGGGGCTTTTCCGTGATGAATGCCAGCCTGGCCGCCTACGGCTCAGCTGCCTGCGAGATCATCGCCATCGTCTTCATGCTGTTGGGCTCGTTGAACTTCACCCTGTTTTTCCTGGTCTTCACCCGCCGGGCCAAGCAGGCCCTGCGCAGCGACGAGCTGAAGTTTTTCCTGAGCATTGTGGGCGTGGTGTCCCTGCTGATCTTTTTGAATATCTTCCCGCTCTACGACGACCCCGGCCACGCCCTGCTAGACGCGGTGTTTCAGGTGACCTCCATCATCTCCACCTCGGGCTTTTCCACCACAGACTATAACCTCTGGCCCACCTTTTCCCAAACCCTTTTGGTGCTGCTGATGTTTGTGGGCGGTTGCTCGGGGAGCACCGCCGGCAGCATCAAGTGCGGCCGCATCCTGCTGCTGCTGCGCTGCTCCAAGCGGTCCATTCTGCGCCTGTCCCACCCCAGAGCCGTGCGGGTGGTGAAGCTGGACGGCAAAACCGTAGACGAGGAGACCCTGCGCTCTGTGTTCTCCTTTTTTACCTGCTTCTTCCTTCTGCTGGGCCTGGGCTGCGTGGTGGTGAGCCTGGACGGCTATTCCCTCACCACCTCCTTCACCGCCGCCCTTGGTTGCCTGAGCAACGTGGGCCCCGGTTTGGACGGGGTGGGCCCCATGGCCAGCTTCGCCCCCTTATCTGGGTTCAGCAAACTCTTTTTGTCCCTGTTCATGCTGGTGGGTCGTTTAGAGATCTTCCCCATTCTCCTGCTCCTCCAGCCCTCTACCTGGAGACGCTCCTGAGGTCTTCTGGCCTCAGGCCCTCCCCTGTTGCAATGGAACCTTATGAATTACAAACTCATGCTCCGCACCCTGGGGCGCACCCTGCAGCTAGAGGCCCTGTGCCTGCTGCTGCCCCTGCTGGTGACCTTACTGTACCGGGAGGATCCCTGGCCCTTCTTCTGCACCATTTTGCTGGTGGGCCTGCTGGGCACTCTCCTGGCCCGAATCCAGGCCAAACCTGACTTTTACACCCGGGAGGGCTTCGTGGTGGTGGGCCTGATCTGGCTGACCTTGAGCCTCTTTGGGGCTCTCCCCTTCTGGCTTTCCGGGGAGTTTGCCTCTTTTGTGGACTGCTTTTTTGAGATCGTCTCGGGCTTTTCCACCACAGGGGGGTCGATTTTAACCGAGATCGAGTCCCTGCCCCGGGGGATCCTTTTTTGGCGCTCCTTCTCCTCCTGGATTGGCGGTATGGGGGTGCTCATCTTCACCCTGGCTTTTCTGCCTAAGGTGGGCGGCCGCACCCAGGTGCTGGTCCAGGCCGAGGCCACCGGCCCTGTCAGCAGCAAGCTGGTGCCCAAAACCTCCCTCTCCGCCCGGATTCTCTACCTGATTTATATCTCCCTGACCTTCCTGGAAACAGTCGCCCTAAAGCTCGCCGGCATGCCCCTTTACGACGCCCTGGTCACAACCTTTGCCACCGTGTGCACCGGGGGCTTTGCCGTTAAAAATCTCAGTCTGGCCGCCTATGGGCTGCCTGCCTGCGAGATCATCGTAACGGTGTTCATGCTCCTGTGCTCGGTGAACTTTGCCGTGTTTTTCCTGGTCCTCACCGGCCGGGCCAGGCAGGCCCTGAGCAGTGACGAGCTGCGGTTTTTCCTGGTGGCCGTGGCTGCGGCCGCAGGCCTTATCTTCTGGAACGTCCTGCCCCTGTATGACAGCCCCGGCCACGCCCTGCGGGATACTCTGTTTCAGGTGGCCTCGGTGGTCTCCACCACGGGTTTTTCCACGGCGGACTTTGCCCTGTGGCCCACCCTGTCTCAGTCTGTGCTGGTGCTGCTGATGTTTTTGGGGGGCTGCGCCGGCAGCACTGCCGGCGGTATCAAGTGCGCCCGGGTCCTGCTCCTTCTCCGGGGCGCCCGGCGCTCTCTCAGCCGCCTGTGCCATCCCCGGGCCCTCAAAGTGGTCAAGCTAGACGGCAAGGCTGTGGACGAGGCCACCCTGAACACGGTCTTTGTCTTTTTCACCTGCTACCTTTTCCTGCTGGGGGCTGGTTGCCTGGTGGTGAGCTTAGACGGCTTTTCCTTTACCACCACCTGGACCGCCGTGCTGGCCTGCCTGAGCAACATCGGCCCCGGCCTGGAAGCGGTGGGACCCATGGGAAGTTTCGCCGCCTTTTCCCCCTTGAGCAAGGTGGTTCTCTCCCTGGCCATGCTTTTGGGCAGGTTGGAGCTTTTCCCCATTTTAATCCTCCTCCTCCCCTCCACTTGGAAGCGAAATGGAGGGGCGCAGCTCCCTTGTTACTCTGCCCTTTTTGGCCAATCAAATCTCCCCCTTTTTGTGTTTTTTGTGAAAATTCTCTGAATGAAAAAAAAAATTCGTCAGAGGCTTGCAAATCCTTTCCGTTATGCTAAAATTACTCTGTTAAACATAGAAGCATTGTCGTTCCCGGGCAATGCGCAAAAGAAAAGGAGTGTCGTTCGTGGAAAATTATCTGTGGATCGGCTTCATCGGCGCCATTTTAGCTCTGCTGTTTGCCATGATCCAACGCAAGAAGGTCATGTCCTACTCCGAGGGCAACGCCACGATGCAGAAGATTGCGCAGTCCATCCGTGAGGGTGCCAACGCTTATCTGAAGCATCAGTACACTACCGTTGCAAAGGTTTTCGCTGTGGTCTTTGTGATCCTGCTGATCATTGCCTTTGCCAGTGGCGGTGAAATGCTGTCTAAGTTCACCCCCTTCGCCTTCCTCACCGGTGGTATCTGGTCCATGCTGGCCGGCCTGATCGGCATGAAGATCGCCACCAACTCCAACGCCCGTACCGCCCAGGCCGCTTCCGAGAGCCTGAACCGCGGCCTGCGGGTGGCCTTCTCCTCCGGTGCCGTTATGGGCTTCACCGTGGTGGGTCTGGGCATGCTGGATATCAGCATTTGGTTCACCATCCTGCGCTTTGCTGCCGGGATCACCGACCCTGTGCAACTGGGTAACATCATGGTTATGAACGGCATCGGCGCCTCCTTTATGGCTCTGTTTGCCCGTGTGGGCGGCGGTATCTACACCAAGGCTGCCGACGTGGGCGCTGACCTGGTGGGTAAGGTCGAGGCCGGCATCCCCGAGGATGACCCCCGTAACCCCGCCACCATCGCCGACAACGTGGGCGACAACGTGGGCGACGTGGCCGGCATGGGTGCCGACCTGTACGAGTCCTATGTTGGCTCCATCCTGGCAACCTTTGCCCTGGGCGCTTGCGCTGGCTACGGCTGGCAGGGCATGCTGCTGCCCATCGCCCTGGCTGTGTGCGGCATCATCTGCTCCATCATCGGCTCCTTCCTGGTTAAGACCAAGGAAGACGCCACCCAGAAGAGCCTGCTGACCTCTCTGCGTACCGGCACTTATACCGCCGCTGTTCTCTCCGCCATTGTGGCAGCCCCCCTGTGCTACTTCATCCTGGGTCCTGCCAACAACTGCTGGGGCATCTATGTGGCCATCCTGTGCGGCCTCATCGGCGGCTGCATGATCGGCTACTTCACCGAGTACTTCACCTCCGATAACTACAAGCCCACCAAGAAGCTGGCCGCTGCCTCTGAGACCGGCGCTGCCACCATCATCATCGGCGGCATCTCCCTGGGCCTCATGTCCACCATCGCCTCCATCCTGATCGTGGCCGTGGCCATTCTGGTCTCCTACTTCGCAGCCGGTGGTTCCGCCACCATCATGGACGCCTCCGGTGAGTTCAGCGCCGCCTTTAACCAGGGCCTGTACGGCATCGGCATCGCCGCTGTGGGCATGCTTTCCACCCTGGGCATCACCCTGGCTACCGACGCTTACGGCCCCGTGGCTGACAACGCCGGCGGCATCGCCGAGATGTCCGGTCTGCCCGAAGAGGTCCGTGACCGCACCGACGCCCTGGACTCCCTGGGCAACACCACCGCTGCCACCGGCAAGGGCTTTGCCATCGGCTCTGCTTCCCTGACCGCTCTGGCTCTGCTGGTCTCCTACGTGAACATCGTCCAGAGCCGCACCACCGAGACTCTGAACTTCACCCTGACCAGCCCCACCGTGCTGGTTGGCCTGTTCATCGGCGCTATGCTGACCTTCGTCTTCTCCGCCATGACCATGAGCGCGGTTCAGACCGCTGCCCAGTCCATCGTGGTGGAGGTTCGCCGCCAGTTCCGGGAAATTGCTGGCATTATGGAAGGCAAGACCGACCCCGAGTATGGTAAGTGCGTGGCTCTGTGCACCAAGGGCGCTCTCCACGAAATGGTGGCTCCCGCTCTGCTGGCCATCATCGTGCCCATCATCACCGGCCTGATCCTCGGCCCCACTGGCGTGGTTGGTCTGCTGGGCGGCGTCTCTGTTACCGGCTTCGCCATGGCCGTGTTCATGTCCAACGCCGGCGGCGCTTGGGACAACGCCAAGAAGTACATCGAGCGGGGTAATCACGGCGGTAAGGGCTCCGAGCAGCACAAGGCTGCTGTCGTGGGCGACACCGTGGGCGACCCCTTCAAGGACACCTCCGGTCCTTCCCTGAACATCCTGATCAAGCTGTGCTCCACCGTTTCCATTGTGTTCTCCGGCCTGATCATCGCATTCCACCTGCTGTAAGCGGAAACACGCAAATCAAAACTGGGCAGCCTTCTCTGGCTGCCCAGTTTTTCTATCTTGGGATGCTCTGTTTTCTATTCCTCATCGTCCCATTGCCTCACCAAAATAAAGGGCGTCAGCTGCCCCTCCTGCCCGGCAGGATTATCCTGGATCACTTCCGTCAGCCACTCCGCCGGTTCCTGGATCACGGCGGCCTTTCCCAGCAGCTCCACCCCCAGGCCGTTGGCATCCACAATATAGCTGGCGATTCCCGTCTCTTCATAGATCTGGTCGCATAGCTTGTCCGGCTCTGCGGGGATGCGGATGCCTAAATTTTCATAGGCCGGAATATCCTCTCCGTAAAACCCATCCAACCCCCGAACCTCCGGCCCCAGCAGCCGGTAGAAGGTGCCATGGATTCCCCGCACCTTGTCCAGCCCTGCCCGCAGAGCGGCCCACAGCACCTTTCTTCTCCCCTCCAGATCCAGGGCAAACTGCATTTTCACCGGCAGCCCCATCCCCGGCCCCGCCGGGGTCTGGTGGACCAGGTGGGCCAGCAAACGGGCCAGCCAGGTTACCGTAATCTCCTCCCGGCGGATCACCCGCCCTTGGCACAGGGCCGCCACCTTCTCGCTGACGGCCACCCAGTCCCCGGGCCGGTACACTGGCGCCACATACCGGCGGAAAAGCTCCACATAGTCCTCTCCCACCGCCACGAAATGGGTGCGGATGCCGTGGCGAAGGTAGCGTTTCCCATCCACCTGAATCTCCAACCGCTTGCCGGGGTTATGATAATACTCCATAAATCCATCCTCCTGGGCTTTGTTTTCCCCAGGATAGGACCTTTTTCCATCTGCACGGCTACGTCTTTTCCCCCAAACGGCATCTCTTTTCTTAGGGTTTTCTGTCCATTCTTAACCCTTTCTTAAGGGCTTTTGGGGTTTTACAAATTCCCCTGTCTGGGGTATAATAAAGTGTTATTGTATGATTTTGGAAAGGAGGCTTTCCATGGGACGAAAGTGCCTGCCAATTCTTCTCCTTCTCTGCCTGCTCCTGGCTGCCTGCTCCCCGGCGCAGCAGGAGAGCGCCGATGACCAAACCTGCCAACTTTTGGCCACCACCTATCCGGTCTACCTCTTTGCCAACGAAATCACCCAGGGGGTAGAGGGGATCACGGTTTCCCTGATGATTGACCAGCCTGTGAGCTGCCTGCATGACTATACCCTCACCGTTCAAGATATGAAGGCCCTGGAACGGGCCGATGTCATCCTCCTGAGCGGCGCCGGCCTGGAGGAGGCCATGGAAGACGCCCTGGAAACCGTGGCCGGCACCCCCCAGATTGACTGCTCCCAGGGCATCGCCCTGCTGGAGGGGGAGGAACACGACCACGACCATGACCACGGGGACGATGACCACCAGGAGAGCAGCTTTCTCTCCGGCCACAGCCACGACCACGAGTCAGACGCCCACATCTGGATGGACCCCCAGCGGGCCTGCGCCATGCTGGAGAACCTGGCCCAAGGTCTGGCCCAGCTGGACCCGGACAACGCCGCCCTGTACGAGACCAACGCTCGCCTGGCCACCGAGCAGGTGACCCAGGCCTACGACCTGATGAAAACCGCCCTGGAGCCCCTCACTTGCCGGGAGCTCATCACCTTCCACGACGGCTTCTCCTACTTTGCCGAGGCCTTTGACCTGGAAATCCTCCGGGCCATTGAGGAGGAGGCAGGCAGCGAGGCCTCCGCCCGGGACGTGGCGGATATCGTGGCGGAGATCCAATCCCACAGCCTCCCCGCCATCTTCACCGAGGTCAACGGAGCCACCGCCACCGCCCAGATGATCCAGCGGGAGTGCGGCGTGGAGATCTACCCTCTGAACCTGATGATGAGCCGCCAGGAGGACCTCTCCCCCGGCATCGCCGCCTATCTGGCCCTGCTCCAAACCAACGTCAACACCCTTCTGGAGGCCTATACATGAGATTTGCCAAACAACACTACAGCCGGGTCCCCCTCCCCGGCCGGCCCGGCACCTGCCGGCTCCAGGTCAAGAACTTGGGGGTCACCCTAGAGGGGGAGAGCATCCTGCGGGACATCAACTTCCAGCTGAACTGCCGGGAGATCGTGGCCCTCATCGGCCCCAATGGGGCGGGGAAATCCTCCCTCTTCCGCAGCATCCTGGGGCAGATCCCCTACTCGGGCTCCATTAAGTTTGAGCTGGCCGGGGGCTATCCCAGCCACGCGAAAATCGGCTACGTGCCCCAGAGCCCCAGCTTTGACCGCAGCTGCCCCATCAGCGTCCTGGACTTCTTCACCGCCGCCATCAGCCGCTGGCCGGTGTTCCTCCCGGTGCCCCACGCCCTGCGGGAAAAGGTGGCCGAGTGCCTATCCCGAGTCCACGGGGAGGCCCTCATGGACAAGCGCATCGGCTCCCTCTCCGGCGGGGAGCTCCAGCGGGTGCTGCTGGCCCTGGCCCTGGAGCCCATCCCTCAAATCCTCATCCTGGATGAACCCCTGTCCGGGGTGGACGTGGGGGGCGAGCACCTGCTGCTGGAGATGCTGGACGAGATCCGCCAGAAGTATGACCTGTCCATCCTCTTCTCCACCCACGACTTCTCCACCCTCCGCCACTACGCCGACAAGGTGATCCTCCTCCAGCAGGCCATCCTCAAGGTGGGCACCCCGGCGGAGGTCCTCCAATCCCCAGAGTTTCAGGCGGTCTTCCACCTGAACTTAGGCCAGGAAGGAGGGGAGCTCCAATGAGTGTTTGGTACTGGCTGGTCTCCTGGCTCCCCTTCGAGTGGGCCGCGCCGGGCACCATGCTCTTTATGAAAAACGCCCTGCTGGCCGTGCTGGTGGTCACCCCCCTCTTCGGCCTGCTGTCCACCATGGTGGTGGAGAGCCGCATGGCCTTTTTCTCCGACGCCCTGGGCCA
>DBEYYM010000059.1:0-12855 GCA_048184675.1 Evtepia sp.
CCCAGGGCCGGTACCGGTGTCGGCGCACACTGCGCCGTGGGGTTTGCGCCGCCCGGCGCGGGGGCCCCATTTCTCTGGAGAAATGGGGGAAAGAGCACCAGGGGGAAAGAGGTTCTTTCCCCCTGGACCCCCAAACTCTGGTTTGGGGGAGACTTTTGGGCAGTGGTCCTAACGGGATTGACTGGCCTGCGGCCCTTATCCTCTAAGCTCTACGGGCCCGCCCACCAGCTAGGCGGGCTGGGGCAGTTTTTGGAAGACTGCTAGGAGAGGGTGAAAGACTGCAACCATATTTTTCTACTTTTCGATGCTTTGTATCAGAAGAGAGTGAGCGTGGTGGTTTTTACAATGTGAAGAAAGACTTACTCACGCCTTTCCCGAAGTGCCATACCCACAACCCCTGCGCGCCGAGCCGGCAGGCGCGCACGCATCCCACCTAACGCGCTTGGGCCGCAGGCCCGTCACCAGCCCAACGGTACAGCCCGAAGGTCTACACCCACTAGAGAAGAGGGGTCCAGGGGGTCGAACTGTCCGGGGGACAGTTCGGTCAGATCCAATGCGAAGCTCCTTAAACCATGGAAACTCCTTCCCCCTGGTCTTCTTTCCCCCATTTCTTTGAAAGAAATGGGGCCCCAGCCGGGTAGGCTGCCCGCCCGGCGAGGGCACCCAGCGGTGCGGTCCGCACCACCGCCGGTACCCGGCCCTCCGGGCCGGACCCCCCAGCCGCAGGGTACGGCACGCTCCCCGGCCTTGGGTCCGGACACCACCCAAATTTTGCACAGAAAAACGGGGCCCGCGTAAACCACTCGCAGACCCCGATTTTCCGAAGGTTAAAAAATGAAAAGAAGCTTTCTTGACTCTTGCAGAGATATCTTACCAAGGACATGTTACAAAAAAAGGCCACAAATGTTACAAAACCTTTAAGTTTTGTGGAAACTTTTTTCGCACCCCGGAAAAGAAATCCCGCAGCAGCGCCGCGCACTCTTCCTCCAGAATGTGCCCGATGATTTTCGGGTGGTGGCGGAAGTTTTCTTCGAAGAGATTGAGGATGGACCCGCAGGCCCCAAAGCCCTCGTCCTTGGCCCCGTAGTAGAGGTTGGGGATCCGGGCCGAGAGGATGCCCCCGGCGCACATGGGGCAGGGCTCCAGGGTGACGTAGAGGCTGGCCTCCTTCAGCCGCCAGTCTCCGTGCTGCTTGCAGGCGTCGGCAATGGCGGCCAGCTCCGCGTGGGCCAGGGGGCTTTTGTCCTCCTCCCGCCGGTTCCGGCCCCGGCCAATGACCTGGCCCTCCTTATCCACAATGACACACCCCACCGGGACCTCCCCGGCGGCGGCGGCCTCCCTGGCCAGGTCCAGAGCCTGGCGCATATAGTCTTCCCGGGTCATTGGGAACACCTCCTTTTTCCCCATTTTAACGGATTCTGTGGAAGGAAGCAAGAACAGGGCGTTTGTCAGCCCAGGCCGCCCTTACGCGGCCAAAAGCGCGGAACCGGCGGGGCTCACATACACCAGCAGTTTGTCATCCACAGGGGGAAACCCAAAGGCCATATATTCTTTCCCCCAGAAATAGATCCTCTGCACCGGGCGCCCGCCGCACTGGTCTGCTGCCAGTCGGCACTCTACCAGGGCCAGGTCCACGGCCTCCTGTTCCAGCTCCTGGCGGATAATCTGCCAAAGAAAGTCTGACAATGCTTTTGGGAGGTTTGCTTGCTTGGTCTCCATTTTATGGCTCCTTTCTGCTTGGAGGGGTTGGCTGATTTCTGTGCTGAGAAAGGGCGGCGGCTTTTAACCTCTGGTAACTCTCCTCGCTGAGACTGTGCTCCATCCGGCAGGCGTCAGCCTCCGCTTGAGATGGGGAGACCTGCAGCCCCACCAACAGGGAGGTCAGGATGTGGTGTTTTTCATAGACCTCTTCTGCAGCCCTTTGACCGGTCGGCGTCAGGTGAAGAAAGTGATTCGAGTCCACTGTTAGCAGGCCGCCCTTGCGTAAATTGTTCACAGCCCGGCTGATGCTTGCCTTGGTGTAGCCCAGGTACTGGGCCAGGTCGATGGACCGCACCAGGCCCTGTTTTTTCTGAAGGATCAAAATGGTCTTTAAGTAGTCCTCACTGGACGGGCTAAGTTTCATCCCTTGTCGTCCCCTTTCTGGGGATAGTTTACCGGGAAATTGTAAACGGCAGTTAAATGGAGGGCAAAATTATCCCTCTGAACAGGCTGCCGGTGTTTGTCGGGGCAGGGAGACGGTGAAGGTACTCCCCTCCCCCGGCAAACTCTCCACCCCCACGGTGCCTCCGTGGAGCTCTGTGATCTTCTTCACCAAAGAGAGCCCCAGCCCATTTCCGCCCAGGGCCCGGCTATGGGCCTTGTCTACCTTGTAAAAGCGCTCGAAAATGTGTATTTGATCCTGGGCTGGGATGCCGATGCCGTTGTCCCGAACCCGGCAGACAACCCTGTCTCCTGTCGCTTCCAGCTGCACGGAGATGGTCCCGCCCTCCGGGGTAAATTTTATGGCGTTGGCCAAGAGGTTCATCCACACCTGCCGCAGCAGATCCTCGCTGCCGGAGAGGGTGGTTTTGGGCAGGGAGACCTCTATCCCAATGGTCTTCGCGGTCCATTGGGGCTCCAGCAGCAAAATGACATCCTCTATCTGCCGGTCTAGGCGAAAGTCTTGCCGGTTTAGGTCCATGGTCTCATCCTCCAGCACCGACAGCAGGAGAAGATGCTCCGACAGCTTAGACAGCCGCTTGCTCTCTGCCTCAATGATCCTGGCGTATTCCACCTGTTCCGGGGTGGTGGCCTCTTTGCGCAGCAGCGCCGCATAGCCGCTGATTGAGGTGAGGGGAGACCGAAATTCATGGGACACGTTGGAGATAAAGTCCTGCCGCAGCTGCTCCATGGAGTTCAATTCCCGAGCCATATTGTTCACCCGGTCCACCAGCTCGTCGGTTCTGTGGCCATCGTCGACGTTTTTTTCCACAAAGACGTTGAAATTTCCCTGGGCAATCTGATCCAGAGCGTTAAAAATATCGGTGATCGCCCTGTTGCAGACAGATTTTCTGTGAAGGACCATATGAAAAAGCCCGGCCAGAAAACAGCCGAAGATCCCCGAGATCACGTGCCGCCACAGTTCTGGCGGCGTCCCGATCAGGGAAAAAATACCCAGAGAGAACAGGTAGCTCAAAGCGAAGCAGGTTCCAAACAGCAAAAAATTCGTTACAAGGTGCAGGGTTCGGTTCAAGGGATCACCTCCAGCCGATAGCCCAGGCCCCGAACGGTGGTGATCCGAAAGCCATAGGCCTCCGGGGGAAAGCGCTCCCGCAGGCGGTTGACGTGTACGTCGATGGTGCGCTCATTGCCTGCAAAGTCGTATCCCCAGATATCCTCGATCAGCTGATTGCGGGACAAGGTGCGCCCCACTGCCCCGGCCAGCCGGGAAAGCAGGTCAAACTCCTTTCTGGGAATGTCCATCGAAACCCCACCGGCAGAGACGGTGTGCCGAGCTTGGTCAATGGTTAGCCTCCCCACCGTAACCCGCTGGGAGGCGTTGATCTGATACCGCCGCAGCAAGGCCCGGGCCCGGAGGACCAGCTCCTCCATTTCAAAGGGCTTGGTCAAATAGTCGTCGGCTCCTGCCTGGAAGCCCTCCCGCTTGGCCCAGATCTCCTGCTTGGCGGTGAGCAGAAGGATGGGCATATCCTCATACAGCGCCTTGGCTTTTTCGCAAAAGGCAAAGCCGTCCATGTGGGGCATCATCACATCGACGATACAAAGGTCGGTCCTGTTTTCCTCCAGGGCTTTCAGGGCCTGGCGTCCGTCTTCGGCCTCATGGGTTTGAAAGCCGTTCTCCCGCAGCATGGTGCTGATCAGCCGAAGGATCGCCTGGTCGTCGTCTACTACAAGGACTCTGTTCATAAAATCACCTTCTTTCCATTCCATTGTAGCATGGTTTGGTAAACAGAAGATAAAGAAATGCTCTAAATGACCTAGTCATTTAGAGCATTTTTGTCCGTTACTCAGGGGGCGAAGGGGCCCCGCTCCCCACCCCCATAGCCTGCAAAGCCGCCAAATAGAGCACCAGCCCAAACCCCAGCCCCGCCAGGGCCGCAGGAAAGGAGGCCATGGCTGCCCGCAGCAGAATGGTCTCCATCAGGTCCCCGCAGGAGGCCGCCAGGCAGGCGGCCAGGGTGGGGGCCGTAAACCAGGAGAACACCGGCAGGGACAGGCCAATTTCCCGGGAAACCACCCGCCAGCTCAGGGCCGCCCCCACCAGGGCGGACACCGCAAAGCTCAGGGCATAGCCCCCCATTCCCCACCGGCCCACCGTCAGGCAAGTGAGGGCCAGCTGAAGGCTGTCAGCGGCCAGGGCGATGGCCGCCGAGGCCCCCTGGCGGTTGACCCCGCTGAGGATATAGGCCGATAGGCTCTGCCAGCAGGAGAAGAGGACCCCTAAGGCCAGCAGGGGCAGGTGGTCCCCCACCCGGGCGTCCTTGTACAGGCTCTCCCCAATGGCCGAGCCCAGCACCGCCAGCAGGGCCAGGGCGGGGATGAGGATGAGGTTGGCCGCCCCCACAGATTGTTTCACCACCCGGCGGATGTCCCCCCGGCTGCCCAGGGCGGAAAACCGGGAGAGCTTGGGGGTGAGCACCAAACCCAGGGCGCTGAGGAAGGCCGTGGGCAGCATCAGCATGGGCAGGGTCATGCCAAAGGTCACCCCGTAGGTGGACACCGCCTGGCTCTGATCCATACCCCCCAGAACCAGCAGCCGGGGGATCAGCACCGCGTTGGCTGAGGAGATCAGGTTCCCCAGCAGGGCCGCCAGCCCCAGGGGCAGGGCGATCCGCCCGATCTTTCCCCGCAGAGCCTTGGGGGCTACCCCCTCCCCCGGCAGGCCCTCCGGCGGGCCCAGATAGACCCGGAAGAGGACCGTCTGGGTCAGGGCCGAGACGATCTCGCACAGGGCCATGCCCAAAACGATGGCCCCCACGGTGCCCTCGGCGGTGGCGGGGGAGAGCTTCCACACCAGGGCCAGCACCAGAATGGACCGCAGCAGCTGCTCGGCCAGCTCCGTGATGGCGGCGGGATAGACCCGGCCGGTGCCGTAGAAATAATGCTTTTGTAAATTCTCCGTCCCCGTCAGCAGCAGGCAGGGGATCAGCAGGATGAGCCCCAGCTGGGTCCGGGCGTCCCCCAGCAGATAGACCGAGGCCCCATCGGAAAACAGCAGCAGCAGGGAGCAGGGCATAAGGGCCAGCAGGAAAAAGAGCTTCACCGCCTGCCCCCGCACCTGATAGATGGCCCGCTGGTTCCCCAGGGCCTGGTACCAGGCCGAGAGATTGGACACCGCCGTTGTCAGCCCCACCGAGGTCAGGGACAGCAGAACCGAGTACACCGGCAGAATGAGCTGATACAGCCCCAAAATCTCCGCCCCTGCCAGCCGGGTTAAAACAATCCGATACACAAACCCCACCACCTGGGATAACACCCCCGTGATGGTCAGCACCGCCACACCACGCACCGGCTCACCTCCTATTCTCCCCTACTGTATGAGGGGAGAGCGGAAAACTATGCCAAAGGCAGGCCCGCCAGATCCTGATACGATGCCCTGTGAACCCGCGAAGGGGTTAGGGGGCGGGGGATTCCCCACCCCCTGTGGGGAAGGGCCGGAACAGGAGGACAGCCCCTGGCGGTGGAGGGAATTTGTCAACCTGTCCAAGGCCGGCCTTGAAAGTTTGGTTATTTTCTCCTGCAAAAAATGGCCTGAAGCACACAAGATCCGTCTGTAAAAAGGAGAGGGGGGAAACCCTTGCCATTTCAACGGAAATGGGGCTTTTTTCCTCCTTTTTTTTGGCGAATCAGCGAAAAAGTTTGCCTTGTCCCATGGGGGAAAATGCAGTATACTATTCAAGAAGTATTGTGTACAGGCTTTTTGTCCTGTATGACCAATGTTAGGAGGTAATCCCTATGGCATTTGTTGAGGTCACCAAAAAGGATAACATCGCGATTGTTACCATGAACCGTCCCGAGGCTCTGAACGCGCTGAATAAGGCTGTCTTTGCTGATTTTGAGGCCGCCCTGGATCAGGTGGAGTTTGACGACGACGTCTATGTCATCATCATCACCGGTTCCGGCCGTTCCTTCATCGCCGGCGCCGACATCGGCGAAATGGCTCCCATGAACGTGGCAGACGGCCTGGCTTTCAGTGAGCTGGGCAACCGCGTGCTCATGCGGGTTGACATGATGGAGAAGCCCACCATTGCCGCAGTGAACGGCTTCGCCCTGGGCGGCGGCTGCGAGATGGCCCTGGCTTGCGACATCCGCATCGCCTCTGAGAAGGCAAAGTTCGGCCAGCCCGAAGTGGGCCTGGGCATCATCCCCGGCTTCGGCGGCACCCAGCGTATGGCCCGTATCATCGGCACCGGCCCCGCTATGGAGCTCATCTACACCGCCGACACCATCGGCGCTGACCGCGCCCTGGAAATCGGCATGGTCAACCACGTGGTCCCCGCTGACCAGCTCATGGACACCGCCATGGAAATGGCAGAGAAGATCTGCAAGAACGCCCAGAAGGCCATCCGCGTTTCCAAGCTGGCCATCCGCCGCGGCATCGACTGCGACATCTCCACCGCCGTCTCTTACGAGGCCCTGGCCTTCGCCACCTGCTTCGGCACCGAGGACCAGAAGGAAGGTATGCAGGCATTCCTGGAGAAGAGAAAGGACAAGCACTTTAAGAACAAGTAAGCCTTTCCATCACACTGCTATCCCAAATGGTTTCCCACGGGGGAAACCGCAATCTTGTAATAATTTCAATTTATTGGAGGAACACCACAATGGCTATCAATAAGATTATGGTGCTGGGCGCTGGCACTATGGGTATGGGTATCGCTCAGGTTTTCGCTGAGGCTGGCAAGACCGTTATCGTCCGCGACATCGCTGACGCTTTCATTCAGCGCGGCGAGGGCGTTCTGAAGAAGAACCTGGAGAAGAAGGTTGCCAAGGGCAAGATCACCGAGGAGCAGAAGAACGAAATGCTGGGCCGCGTCTCCTTCACCCTGGAGCTGGCTGACGCCAAGGACTGCGACCTGGTCGTCGAGGCTGCCATCGAAGTGCTGGACATCAAGAAGGGCATCTTCAAGGAACTGGACGAGCTGTGCAAGCCCGAGACCATCCTGGCTTCCAACACCTCCTCCATCTCCATCACCGCCATTGCTGCTGCTACCAAGCGTCCTGAGAAGGTCCTGGGCATGCACTTCTTCAACCCCGCTCCCGCTATGAAGCTGGTTGAGGTCATCCGCGGCGCTCGTACCAACGACGAGACCTTCCAGGCCGTCTATGGCTGCGCCAAGGAAATCGGCAAGAACCCCGTTGAGGTTGGCGAGGCTCCCGGCTTCGTGGTCAACCGCATCCTGTTCCCCATGATCAACGAGGCTATCATCGTCCTGGAGAACGGCATCGCCTCCAAGGAAGACATCGACACCGCTATGATGTACGGCGCCAACCACAAGATGGGCCCCCTGGCTCTGGCTGACCTGGTTGGTCTGGACATCTGCCTGGCCATCATGGAGACCATCTTCACCGAGACTGGCGACTCCAAGTATCGTCCCGCTCTGACCATGAAGAAGATGGTCCGCGCTGGCCTGCTGGGCCAGAAGACCGGCGAGGGCTTCTATAAGTATTGATCCCTCCGGCAAACATTCCCACAGAACCACCAAAACCGCCCCGCAGCAACACTCTGCTGCGGGGCGGTTTTTTGCTTTGGCACAGGCGGTTTTTAGAACTTTCCGTTCTCGTTCTGTCAATCTGCCTGGTCGGCGATGGTCTCCATCACGTCCCAGTGCTCGGCAATCTTGCCGTTTTCCACCCGCCACAGATCGTAATAGCTGGTGGGCTTGCCCCCAAAGGTCCCTTCGCTGACGGCCAGCACAAAGTTCCCCTGGGCCAGGACCATGTGGACCTCATCATAGACCATCTGAATGCCCTGCTCCGCCAAGGCTCAGGACAAAACGGTGATACCGTCCACCACATAGGCGAAGGAGGGCGAAGAGGAATCCTTGTTCTCCTCATAGAACTCCCCCTCTGCCAGGTTCAGCTCGTTGCCGTCGGCGTCCACACCGTAGAGGGGGCCGGAAAAGACCTGCACAGAGCCGTCGGCCAGGCCGGCAGCGGCGGCCTCGATGGCCTCCTTGGTGCCCTCGGCTGCGATGGCCTCGTTCAGGTCAGAGAGATAGCAGGCCTTCTCAGCGTAAGTGCCGCACCAATCCTGGGCGATGGCCTCGCCCTTGCATAGGCAGTCCAGGGCGTATGTATAGTAGGCGCCCCAGTTGACCCGGGCAGAGACCAGGGCGGCGTTGGGAGCCACGGAGATCCAGTCTTCGTTGCAGCCCACGGCAAAGACGCCGTTGATCTCCGCCGTAGTGGCGGTGGCGTCGGTGTCAGAGTGCTGGGCGATCACGTCGCAGCCCTGGTCAATGAGGACCTGGGCGTTGATGGCTTCCTTGGCGGCGTCGGCCCACTGGTTGGTGTAGTTGACCAGCATGGTCACCTCGGGGTTCACGCTCTTGGCGCCCAGATAGAAGGCGGTGTAGCCGGAAATATCCTCGGCAAAGGGCTTGGCGGCCACATAGCCCAGCTTGTTGGTCTCGGTTTTCAGCCCGGCGGCGATGCCGGCCAGGTAGCGGGCCTCAAAGAGCTTGGCAGCGTAGGTATGGGTGTTGTCCTGGTTATCGGAAGCCCCCTGGTAGCCAGCGGCCTGGCAGAACTGGATCTGGGGATCGTCCAGGGCGGCCTCCACCAGGTACTGCTCGTGGCCGGCGGAAGTGGCAAAGATGGCCTGGCAGCCGGCCGCCACAAGCTCGTCAATGGCCTCGGCGCAGTCGGCGTCCTCGCTGATGCTGGCCTTCACCACCACCTGGGTGTCATAGTCCAGGCCCAGCTGCTTGCAGGCGGCCTGCATCCCCTCAATATGGTTCTTGCTGTTGGTGTCGGCAGTCTCTCCCGCCAGGATCAGGCCCACCTTCAGCGCCTCGGCGGCGATGCCGGCGGTCTGCTGGGTGTCCTCCCCTTCTGGGGCGGGGTCACTGCCGCAGGCGGTCAGGCCGATGGCCAGCGCGCCGGCCATCAGCAGGGCAAGAATGCGCGTTTTCATGGGTGCGCCTCCTTAGAATGGATTTCCAAAACGGGTTTCCGGTGCACAAAGCCCAGGGGAACAGGGCGCGAAAGGCCCTGCCTCACTCGCAAAACACCACGCCCGTCTCTTCGCTCATGCTGGCAATCCGGGCCAAAGACTCCACCCGGACCCCTTTCCCCCGGATGAGCTCGCCCCCGGGCTGGAAGGTCTTCTCAATGACGATTCCCGCGCCCACCACTTCGGCGCCCGCCTGGTGGACGATGTCAATGAGGGCGCTTAGGGCGCTGCCGTTGGCCAGGAAGTCGTCGATGAGCAGGACCTTCTCCCCTGCCTTCAAAAACTCCTTGGAGACGAAGATGTTATAGGGCCGCTTGCCCTGGGTAAAGGACTCTGCGGGGCTAATATACACGTCCCCGGCAATGTTCTTGGTTTTGTTTTTCTTGGCAAAGACCACCGGCACGTTGTCAAAGGCCAGCGCGGCCATGCAGGCGATGCCGATGCCCGATGCCTCGATGGTGAGGATGCGATCCACCTGGCACCCGGCAAACCGCTGGCGGAAGGCCTGGCCGATGGCCTGGAGGAAGGCCACATCCATCTGATGGTTCAAAAAGCCGTCTACCTTAAGCACCTCGTTTCGCCCGCGGATTTTGCCCTCCTGGCGAATGCGCTGTTTCAATTCTTCCACAAAAAACGCCCCTTCCTGGAATTTTCTCACGAAAGTACTACTGTAATATATTATTGTACTGGATGCCCAGGGCCCTGGCAAGATGGGAAGTCTTCCAAAAAAACGCCCGAAAATTTGGCGAAATTATATCCTTTTTTAGCGGTTTTCACGGCATGGAAATTGACCCGAATTTTTGCAAGAGGAAAGGGGGAAAAATGCAAGGTTTTGCTTGACTTTTCCCACTTTCCCCGATAAACTGTACCTGATTGTTTATCCCCCTTCTGTTCGGCCCCCGGCCGAGGGAGGGGATACTTCCTGGGAACAAAGAGTCCCTGGGGGTACTATTTTTATTCTTTTTATTTAGAAAAGGAGATTACGAACGATGGATTTTCAGGCACTGTACAACAGCAAGCTGACCACCGCCGCTGAGGCCGTAAAGCTGGTCAAGTCTGGCGACTGGGTGGACTACACCTGGTGCACCAACCACCCTGTGGAGCTGGATAAGGCCCTGGCCGCCCGCCAGAACGAGCTGGAAGACGTTAAAATCCGCGGCGGCGTGACCATGTGGATGCCCGAGATCGCCAAGGCTGACGACGCCGGCGACCACTTCGCCTGGCACTCCTGGCACTGCTCCGGCATTGACCGCAAGATCATCGGCAAGGGCATGGGCTGGTTCTCCCCCATGCGCTATTCTGAGCTGCCCCGCTTCTATCGCGAAAATCTGGACCCCGTGGACGTGGTGATGATGCAGTGCCCCCCCATGGACGAGCACGGCAACTTCTCCCTGTCCCTGGCTCCCTCCCACCTGTATGACATGTGCGCCCGGGCCAAGCACATCATCGTGGAGGTCAACGAGAACATGCCCGTGGTCTATGGCCTGCATAAGACCGAGGTCAACATCGAGCAGGTCACTTACGTGGTCGAGGGCAGCAACCCCTCCATCCCCGAGCTGGGCTCCGTGCCCCCCACCGATGTGGACCGCACCGTGGCAAACCTCATCGTCCCCGAAATTCCCAACGGCGCCTGCCTGCAGCTGGGCATCGGCGGCATGCCCAACACCGTGGGCGCCCTCATCGCCGAGTCTGACCTGAAGGACCTGGGTGTCCACACCGAAATGTACGTGGATGCCTTCGTGGATATCGCCAAGGCCGGCAAGATCAACGGCAAGAACAAGACCCTGGACTATGGCCGTCAGGTCTTCGCCTTCGCCGCCGGCACCAAGAAGCTGTATGACTACGTGAACAAGAACCCCGACGTCATGGGCGCCCCCGTGGACTACACCAACGATGTCCACGTCATCTCCCAGCTGGATAAGTTCATCTCCATCAATAACATCGTGGACCTGGACCTCTTCGGCCAGGTGAACGCCGAGTCCGCCGGCATCAAGCACATCTCCGGCACCGGCGGCCAGCTGGACTTCGTCATGGGCGCTTACCTGTCCAAGGGCGGTAAGTCCTTCATCTGCCTGTCCTCCTCCATGAAGGGCAAGGACGGCCAGCTGAAGTCCCGCATTGTCCCCACCCTGACCAACGGCTCCATCTGCACCGATCCCCGTTCCACCGTTCAGTACCTGGTCACCGAGTACGGCATGATCAACCTGAAGGGCCTGAACACCTGGGAGCGTGCCGACAAGATCATCTCCATCGCCCATCCCCAGTTCCGCGAGGACCTGATCAAAGAGGCCGAAAAGATGCACATTTGGAGACGGTCCAACAAGCGGTAAGCCCCCCGCCTTCTTCGTTGATCCACCATGGCGCCCCCCGGAGCGGTTCCGGGGGGCGCCTTTTTGCCGCCCTGGGCGCCGCCTGCGTAAACAGCACCCCTTCCGGCGGAAACGACACCGGGCGGGAGAAAAGTTTGATGCTACACTAAAATTGTATCAGTATAACAGAAAGACGGCTTTGCGCAAAGCCGTCCCTGGGCACATGCCCAGGGACGATGAAAGGGCGCTCCGTCTTTTTTTGAAGAAAAGGGGTGCCTTTGATGAAAAAACGTGGGTGGAGTCTCTTCCTGGCGCTGGTGCTGTGCCTGTCCCTGCTGCCGGCCACAGCCTGGGCGGAGGGTGACGAGGGCACCGGCGACACAGAAGCCCAAACGGAAAAATGGGCCGACAGCGCAGACACGAAGTGGTATACCGAAGCCACGGAAGGCACGACCGAATTCACCATTTCCACCGCCGCCCAGCTGGCCGGACTGGCGGTGCTGGTCAACGGTACAGCGGAAGGTTACAGTTCCGGGGTCACATTTCAGGGCAAAACAATCACGCTGGGCGATAGCATTAACCTGAGCGGCAAGGAATGGACGCCCATCGGGAACAGTAACACCAAACAGTTCCAGGGCACCTTTGACGGCCAGGGCAACACGGTATCGAAGCTGTATATCAATATAAATAATAATTCAATCATCCCCGCACGCGTCGGCCTGTTCGGCTATGTGGGCACCAGCGGTAAGGTGCAGAATCTCAATGTCACCGGCGAGGTCACGGCCAGCAGCGGCAGTAGCAACGGTTCTGTCTATACCGGCGGCGTGGTGGGCGATACGAACGGCGCCACCGTGGAAAACTGCTCTTTTTCCGGCACGGTGAAGGGTGAATCCAGCAGCAGCGGCATATCCTATATCGGCGGCGTGGTGGGTTCTGCGGACAGCACTGCCGTGAAGAACTGCTCCAACGCCGGCACGGTCACGGCCAGCACCAGCAACAGAGCCAGCATCTATGCCGGCGGTGTGGTGGGTTCTGCAAGCAGCGCTACCGTGGAAAACTGCTATAACACCGGCACTGTTTCAAGCACCGGCGGCGCTTCTGTCAGCCAAGGGGCCGGCGGTGTGGTGGGCTATGTATCTTCTGGCGATGTGAACAACTGCTATAACACCGGCAATGTGTCTGCCCAGAGCGTGAGCGCTATGTCCTTTGCCGGCGGCGTGGTGGGCGATACGAACGGCGCCACCGTGAGAAACTGCTATAATACCGGCAAAGTGACCGCCTCTGCCACGGATGCAAGCGGCACTTCCTACGCCGGCGGCGTGGCTGGCAGGTTTTTTAGCAAAACCGAGGTAAGCAGCTGCTATAACA
>DBEYYM010000060.1:0-14995 GCA_048184675.1 Evtepia sp.
GATTCTGCCAGAAAGGAAATAAAAAAGTGAAATTTATACTTGAAATTTTCTGTAGCACCTGATAAAATACTTTCCGGTCTATTGATTGTAAAAAGGGTGGTCCTCTGGGGTGCCGCAAAAAGACGGCGAACGCAGCCTCACGAACACCTGTATAACAGGAGGAAAAAAGACTATGGATCTCATGAAGAACTTTATCGAGAAGAACATGCCTGAAAAGGCTGCCCCCAACGTCAGCGTGGGCGACACCGTCCGTGTCCACCTGCGCGTGAAGGAAGGCAACCGCGAGCGTATTCAGGTGTTCGAGGGTACTGTCATTGCAAAGAAGCATGGCGGCATCAACGAGACCTTCACCGTCCGTCGTATCTCCTACGGCGTCGGCGTGGAGAAGGTGTTCCCCCTCTACAGCCCCGTCATTGAGAAGGTGGAGACCGTCCGCAAAGGTAAGGTCCGCCGGGCTAAGCTGTATTATCTGCGTGACCGCGTGGGTAAGGCTGCTAAGGTTAAGGAAAAGCTGTAATTCCCAAAAGTTTTCAGGAAAGGGAGCGCTTCGGCGCTCCCTTTTTTGTTGGGATGGCCAGGGGAAAAGTGCCCAGAGTTTGGCCTTGTTCCGCCGGAAACTTTTGCACAGAAAAGTGCGGGGTTTTCGGGGTTTTTTCCGGAAAAGCCTTTTCAGAATGGGGAAAATCGTGTATACTACTTGGTTATGAATCAAGTTTTTTGGGCGGCCCAAAACCGCCCCGGCAGGGAAGGGAGACAAGAACAAAATGAACATCCAATGGTACCCCGGTCACATGACCAAGACCCGGCGGATGATCGGGGAAAACCTAAAATATGTGGACGTGGTGGCAGAGGTCATCGATGCCCGTATCCCCATTGCCAGCCGAAACCCAGATATTGACGACCTGGTGGGCAGCAAGCCCCGGGTAGTCATCCTCAATCGGGCCGACCAAGCTGACCCCGCCGCCAGCAAGGCTTGGGGGGCCTATTTCCGGTCCAAGGGGATCTCTGTGTTAGAGTGCGATGCCCGCAGCGGCGCCGGAGTGAAGCAGTTTTCTCCGGTGATGCGGGGGGCTTTGAAAGAACAGATCGCCAAGTGGAAGGAAAAAGGCCAGGTGGGCCGCCCGGTCCGCGCTATGGTGGTGGGGATTCCCAATGTGGGAAAATCCACCTTCATCAATAAGGTAGCAAAGAAAAAGTCTGCCAAGGCCTCTGACCGCCCCGGCGTCACCCGGGGAAAGCAGTGGATCACAGTGGACCAGGGACTGGAGCTGCTGGACACCCCCGGCATCCTCTGGCCCAAGTTTGAGGACGAGACCATCGGCCTCCATCTGGCCTTCACCGGGGCTGTGCGAGACGCTATCATGGATGTAGAAACCCTGGCCTGCCACCTAATCCTGCTGCTGGCCCAGCGAAAGCCAGAGGCCCTGACCGCCCGGTTCAAGTTTGTGCCGGAGGAGGGGATGACCGGCTGGGAGCTGCTGGAGGCCGGCGCCCGCAAGCGGGGCTTCCTGGTGTCCGGCGGTGAGGTGGATCTAGAGCGCATGGCCAATATCCTCCTGGACGAGTTCCGGGGGGGCAAGCTGGGCCGGATCACCCTGGAGATGCCCGAAGACCTGGAGAGGGGAGAGGACAACCGTGGAACGCCCTGATTTGTGGCAGATCGAGGAAGGCCTCTTCGCCCAGGGATACACTGCCATTTGTGGGGTAGACGAGGCGGGAGCCGGTCCCTTGGCCGGGCGGGTGTACGCCGGGGCAGTGATCCTTCCCCGGGGCTGGACCCACCCCTATCTCAACGACTCCAAAAAGGTCACCGAAAAGCGCCGCCAAATCCTTTACGAGGTCCTCACCCAGCAGGCGGTGGCCTGGTCCATCGCCTGGGCAGAGGCGGAGGAGATCGACCAGATCAACATCCTCAACGCCCGGATGCTGGCCATGGAGCGGGCCATCCAGGGGCTGAAGGTCCCCCCCGACCTGGCCCTCATCGACGGCAACCGCTCTGTGGGGATCACCGTTCCCAACCAGACGGTGGTGAAGGGGGACCAGAAAAGTGCCTCCATTGCCGCCGCCTCCATTTTGGCCAAGGTGGCCCGGGACCGCTATATGATAGAGATGGCCCAAAAGTACCCAAACTATGCCTTTGAACAGCACAAAGGGTACCCCACCAAGCTCCACTATGCCCGGCTGCGGGAATACGGCCCCTGTCCCATCCACCGCCGGACCTTTTTGAAAAAGTTATGAGGGGCGGCGACCGGACTGAGCTGGGCCTGTGGGGAGAAAAACAGGCTGCCCGCTACCTAGAACACCGGGGCTACCGGGTGCTGGACACCCGCTTTCGCTGCCGGGAGGGGGAGATCGACCTGATCGCCGCCCAGGGCCCCTACCTCTGCTTTGTGGAGGTGAAGCTCCGCAAGGACGCCAGCCTGGCCCAGGCCCGGGAGTTCGTCACCCCGGCCAAGCAGCGAAAGGTGCGCACCGCTGCCCTCCGCTACTTAATAGAGCACCCCACCGACCTCCAGCCCCGCTTCGACGTGGTGGAGGTGTACGCCCCCCAGGGAGAGGCCACCAGAAGGCCGGAGATTCACCACTGGGAGAACGCGTTTTGAGCCCGACGCTTTTGCTTCGCAGAATTCCGGCCCTTGGGCCGGAAGGGGATAGAATCATTTTTTTGCCGGCTTTGCCGGTGAAAAAATACTGCTCGGCCCGGGAGTGCCTGGCGTAGCCAGGCGCGGTTCGGGCTGCAGAGCCCCTGCCTTTGGAGCCCAGCGCAGCGGGTCCAAAGGCATTTGGCCACCAGGAGGCCGGAGATTCACCACTGGGAGAACGCGTTTTAATATAATGTAATACTGAACAATATCGGACCCCTGCTTCTGCGCCTGTTGGAATGGCGGGTCCTCAATTTCCTATCTTGAGGTGTGATCATTATGAACTATGTTAGCACGAGAGACAAATCCGTCCGCCTGACCGCCAGCCAGGCCATCGCCCAGGGCTTGGCCCGGGACGGCGGCCTGCTGACCCCGGAGGTCTTCCCCAAGCTCACCCCCGAGCTGCTGGAGGACCTGCGAGGCAAACCCTACGGCCAGCGGGCCGTGGCGGTGATGAAGCTCTTCCTAGAGGACTTCACCGAGGAGGAACTGACGGCTTTTACCCAGGCAGGTTACTCCAGCGAGAAGTTTGACGACCCACGGGTGGCCCCCCTCCATAGTCTGGACGACAACACCCACTGCCTGGAGCTGTGGCACGGCCCCACCTCGGCCTTTAAGGATATGGCCCTGCAGCTGCTGCCCCACCTGCTGACGGCCTCTCTGGGGAAAAACCAGGAGGAGAAGACCGTGTGCATCCTGGTGGCCACCTCCGGGGACACCGGCAAGGCCGCCCTGGAAGGGTTTAAGGATGTGGACCGGACCAAAATCCTGGTCTTTTATCCCAAGAACGGCGTCTCTGAGGTCCAGGCCCTGCAGATGAAGACCCAGCAGGGGAACAACGTGGGGGTCTGTGCTGTCCACGGCAACTTTGATGATGCCCAGACAGGGGTGAAAATCCTCTTCTCTGACGAGAAGCTTCGGGATGACCTGGCTCAGAGAGGCTATTTCCTCTCCTCCGCGAACTCCATCAACTGGGGCCGCATCCTGCCCCAGCTGGTCTATTACATCTCCGCCTACTGCGACCTGCTGAACCTGGGTAAGATCCAGATGGGAGAGAAGGTCAACTACTGCGTGCCCACTGGCAACTTCGGCAATATCCTGGCCTGCTGGTATGCCGGCCAGATGGGACTGCCTGTTGGCAAGCTCATCTGCGCCTCCAACAGCAACAACGTCCTCACCGAGTTTTTGGCCACGGGGACCTATGACAAGAACCGTCCCTTCCACACCACCATGTCCCCCTCTATGGACATTCTGGTCTCCAGCAATCTGGAGCGCCTGCTCTTTGCCCTCTCCGGTCAGAACGACCAGGAGGTGGCCGGCTACATGAAGCAGCTGAACGAAACCGGACGGTATACCGTCTCCCCGGAGATCCAGGCTAGGCTGAAGGAGGCCTTCTACGGCGGCTTCTGCGACGAGACGGAGACCAGCCAGGTGATCACCAAGGTCTGGAAAGACCATGGCTACCTGATCGACCCCCACACGGCTGTTGCCTATGATGTTATGGAAAAGTACCGTAAGGAGACCGGTGACCCCAATCAGACTGTGTTCGTCTCCACTGCCAGCCCCTTTAAGTTCTGCGACAGCGTTCTCCACAGCTTGGGTGTGGAAGCGGTGAAGGGAGGCATCGACGCGCTGGACCAGCTGGCCCAGGTTTCTGGCCGCCCTGCTCCCGTGCCCCTGGCCTCCCTCCGGGACAAGGCCGTGCGGTTTGAGGAGAGTGTGGACAAAGAGAAGATGATGGACGTGGTCCTGGCGCTGCTAAAGTAAAGAGGGTGAGTCCGTGGCACTGTATACCATCGGTGACACCCATTTGTCCCTCAGCAGCAACAAGCCTATGGACGTCTTCGGCGGAGCCTGGACCGGTTATGTAGAAAAGCTGGCCCGAGGCCTGTCGGTCCTCCAGCCCGAGGACACCCTGGTCATCGCCGGGGATATCTCCTGGGGGATGAGCTTAGAGGAATCGGCCAAAGATTTTGCTTGGCTGGATGCCTTGCCGGGGACCAAAATCCTAATGAAGGGCAACCACGACTATTGGTGGAACACAGCGGCTAAGATGACCCGCTTCTTCGAGGAAAAGGGGTTTCACAGCCTGAAGATCCTTCACAACAACTGCCACTTTTACGGGGACGTTGCGCTGTGCGGCACCCGGGGGTGGTTCTATGAGGAGGATAAAGCCGGCCAGAGCCAGAAAGTCTTTCAGCGGGAGCTCATGCGGCTGGAGACCTCCCTGAAGGCAGCCGGGGAGAAAGAGAAACTCTGCTTTCTCCACTATCCGCCCTATTACACTGGCTACTGCTGTGAGCCCATCCTAGAGCTGCTGGAACGATACCAGGTGAAAACCTGTTATTACGGCCATCTCCACGGGGCAAGCCACCGTCTGGCCCTGCAGGGAGATCGAAATGGGGTGGCATATCGTCTCATTTCGGCGGATTATCTAAACTTTTGTCCAGAAAAAGTCTTGGAATAAGGAAAAAAAAGCTGGTAATTCTGGCAAGAATCTGATAATATAGCCTATACATACTGCAATACAATGCCTTTTCGGGCTCTCCAAGGAGTAAAAAGGCGTTTCACAGGAGGAAAAAAGGACATGAATGTCAAGAGCGTTGTAGAAAACAAAGAGAAATTTGAGGTCGAGCTGACCGTTGAAGTAAGCCAGGAAGAGTTCGAAGCAGGCCTGGAAAAGGTCTATCGCAAGAGCCGCGGCAATATCTCGGTCCCCGGGTTCCGTAAGGGCAAGGCCCCCCGTAAGGTTATCGAGGGTATGTACGGCGCCGGGGTGTTCTATGAAGACGCCATTGAAGAAATCTATCCCCAGGCCTGCATGGAGGCCATCCAGGAAAAGGGCCTGGATTCCGTCGCTCCCCCCAAGGTGGAGATCACCGAGCTGGGCAAGGAGGGATTTACCTTTAAGGCCATCGTGACAGTTCGTCCCGAGATCACCCTGAAGCAGTATAAGGGCCTGGAGGCTGACAAGGTTCTGCCCACTGTCACCGATGCCGCTGTGGAGAACGAGCTGAAGCAGTACGTGGAGCGCGCTACCCAGCTGGAGCCCGTGGATCGGGCTGCCGAAATGGGCGACAGCGTGGTCATGGACTATGAGGGCACCAAGGACGGCGTGGCCTTTGAGGGCGGCACCGCCAAGGGCTATGAGCTGGCGCTGGGTTCCCACACTTTCATCCCCGGTTTCGAGGAGCAGGTGGTCGGCATGAAGGCCGGCGAGGAAAAGACCATCGACCTGACCTTCCCCGAGGAGTATCACGCAGCTGAGCTGGCTGGTCAGCCCGTTCAGTTTAAGGTGAACTGCATCGAGGTGAAGGAGAAGAAGGCTCCCGCCATCGACGACGAATTCGCCAAGGATGTCTCTGAGTTTGAGACCCTGGCCGAGTTTAAGGAAGACCTGAAGCAGAAGATCGTGGATCGCAACATGGCCCAGAGCGAGGCCAAGTTCCGCCAGGCTCTGCTGAGCCAGCTGTGCGAGCAGGTGGAGATTGAGATCCCCGAAGCCATGATCGAGGCACAGATCGACCAGCTGGTGAACAGCTATGCCTCCCGCCTGGAGCAGCAGGGCATTAGCATGGAGATGTATCTCCAGTACATGCAGATGGACGTGAGCAAGCTCCGTGAGGACCTGAAGGAGCCCGCCATCACCCAGATCAAGCAGCAGCTGGCCCTGGACGCCGTGGTGGCTGCAGAAGGCATCGTCATCAGCGATGAGGACGTGGAGGAAGAGGTCAAGAAGGCCGTTGCCAACCTGAACCTCCCCTATGAGCGGGTAGTGGAAGGTCTGGACCGGGAGGGCCTGAAGGCCGACCTGGCCCGCGACCGCGCCATGGCCGCCGTTGCCACCGCTGCCAAGCCCCACCTGATCGCCGCTGAGGCAGACGACGGTGAGATCAAGGTTACCGAGGTCACCAAGGACGAGGAGAAGGAAGCTCCCGCCGAAGAAAAGACCGAGGAAAAGCCCAAGAAGCGCACCACCAAGGCCAAGAAGACTGAAGAGGCAGCTGCCGAGGGCGAGGAAAAGAAGCCCGCTGCCAAGAAGACCAGAGCCAAGAAGACCACCGCAGAGGGCGAAGAGGCCCCCAAGAAGACCACCACCCGCAAGAAAAAGGCTGAAGAGCCCAAGGGTGAGGAATAATTTTCCGTCAGGCGGGCATACTGTGCTCTGAATGGAAAAGGAGATCAAGCTATGAGTTTAGTGCCCTATGTAGTCGAACAAACCAACCGGGGAGAACGGTCCTATGACATCTTCTCCCGCTTACTCAACGACCGGATTATCTTCCTGTCCGAAGAGGTGAACGATACCACAGCCAGCCTGGTCGTGGCCCAGCTGCTGTATCTGGAGTCTCAGAACCCGGATCAGGATATCCAGTTTTATATCAACAGCCCCGGCGGTTCTGTCACGGCAGGAATGGCCATCTATGACACCATGCAGTACATCAAGTGCGATGTTTCTACCATCTGCATTGGCATGGCTGCCAGCATGGGTGCCTTCCTCCTGGCAGCAGGAACCAAGGGAAAGCGGATGGCTTTGCCCAACGCAGAGATTATGATCCATCAGCCCTCCGCAGGGACCCAGGGTCAGATCACGGACATGGCCATTCACCTGAAGC
The DNA here is from genome assembly GCA_048184675.1 of Evtepia sp. Classification (GTDB taxonomy): domain Bacteria; phylum Bacillota; class Clostridia; order Oscillospirales; family Oscillospiraceae; genus Evtepia. Next base: position 7,256 of record DBEYYM010000060.1, read on the forward strand.
GCCTGGAAGTGATCAAAAAGCGTATGAATCATATCCTCTCGGAAAACACCGGAAAGCCCCTGGATGTGGTCACCGCAGACTGCGAGCGGGATAACTTTATGTCCGCCCAGGAGGCCATGGAGTATGGTCTCATTGATAAAGTGATCGATAAGCGCTGATGCGACAAGAAAAAGGGGGGCGTCGGTCCCCCCTTTTTTCCTGTGTTTGAAAGAGGTGAAACGGTTTTGTCCAAAAACGAAGAAAAACGAGCCGTCCGTTGCTCCTTCTGCGGCAAGCACCAGGACCAGGTGGCAAAGATCATCGCAGGGCCAGGCGCCTATATTTGCAACGAGTGTGTTCATCTGTGCATGGACATTCTGGATAACATGGCGCCCCCCGAGGAGCAGATCCGGTCTGATGTGCCGGAGATCATTCCCAGCCCCAAAGAGATCAAGGCCTATCTGGACGACTACGTCATCGGCCAGGATGCGGCTAAGGTAGCCCTGTCTGTGGCAGTATATAACCATTATAAGCGGATCTATTTCGGCGGCGGAGACGATGTGGAGCTTCAGAAGAGCAACATCCTTCTCCTGGGTCCCACCGGCAGCGGCAAGACCCTGCTGGCCCAGACCCTGGCCAAGATCCTGAACGTCCCCTTCGCCATTGCCGACGCCACCACTTTGACTGAGGCTGGCTATGTGGGTGACGACGTGGAAAATATTCTCCTGCGCCTGGTTCAGGCTGCTGATTACGACATTGAGCAGGCCGAGCGGGGCATCATTTATATCGATGAGATGGATAAAATCGCCCGAAAGAGCGAAAATACCTCCATCACCCGAGACGTTTCCGGCGAAGGTGTCCAGCAGGCACTGCTGAAAATTCTGGAGGGCACCGTGGCCAACGTCCCGCCCCAGGGTGGCCGGAAGCACCCCCACCAGGAATTTATTCAGGTGGATACCAAAAACATCCTCTTCATCTGCGGCGGTGCCTTTGATGGGGTGGAGAAAATCATCGAAAAGCGGGTCACCCAGAAGGGGATTGGCTTCGGGGCTGAGATTAAGAGCAAAGCCGAACTGGAGCAGAGCAACATCCTGGGGAAGATCCAGCCCCACGACCTGCTGAAGTTCGGCATCATTCCCGAGCTGGTGGGCCGCCTGCCTGTGATTACGGCCCTGTCTCCTCTGAGCCGTGAGGACCTGGTGAAGATTCTCACCGAGCCTAAGAATGCCCTGGTAAAGCAGTATCAAAAGCTGCTGGAATATGACATGGTGAACCTGGTCTTTTCCCCCGGCGCCCTGGAGGCTGTGGCTGATAAGTCCATGGAGCGGGGCATCGGCGCCAGAGGCCTGCGGGCTGTGCTGGAAGAGGTTATGACCCAGATTATGTATGATATCCCCTCGGACAACACCATTGTAGAGGTGGATATCACGCCTGAGAGCGTCAGGGATGGAGCAGAGCCTGTGCTCATTCGAGATCCCGAGCGGGGATTCCGTCCCCAGCTGGGTGCTGCAGCCCTTCGTGCCCAAAACGGTGGCCTGGCCCACCAAGACGGCACCGCCTGAGCGCGAAAAACCCAATACGAAGAATCACAGGGCGGAGGGGGAAACTCTCCGCCCTTCGTGCCCTTATGCCTCTGAGCGGGCTGGGCACGTGATAACGAGGCATGTTCCCTCTGGCCCTTTTGGGGCCAAAGGATTGGAACCCCTATTTTTGGAAAGGAAGTGAATCGGTTTGCCGGAAGAAGAAAAGAACACCGTGCTGGAAACCCTGCCGGCCCTGGCGCTGCGGGGCCTGACAGTTTACCCGAAGATGATGGTCCACTTTGACGTGGGCCGGGAGGCTTCGGTAAAGGCCATTGAGGAGTCCATGTCCTCCAACACCCCCATTTTCCTGGTGGCCCAGAAAGACATCCGGGTGGAGGCCCCTGACCGGAATCACCTCTTTGACGTGGGCACCGTGTCGGTGGTTCGCCAGATCCTCCGCCTGCCGGGCAAGACCATCCGGGTGATGGTGGAGGGCCAGTACCGGGCCCGTCTCCACGACTTGGTCCAGACCGAGCCCTATCTGGTGGCCAAATTGGAAAAGGTGGAAAGTGACCAGAGCTATGAGGGGAAGACCAACTCCCTCCGGGCTGAGGCGGCGGTCCGTCAGGCCTATGAGCTCTTTGACCGATACAGTGAGCTGGCCCCCAAAAACGCCTCGGCAGAAATGCTGATGAATATTATGTCCAGCGAGGACGCCGGTTACATTGCCGACTTCATCGCCCAAAATGTCTCCATGCGGGTGCTGGACAAGCAGTCCATTCTAGATGAGATCCGTCCCGTCCAGCGGCTGAACAAAATGAATCGCCTCCTCCGCCGGGAGGTGGAGATCCTGGAGATGGAGCAGAGCATTCAGCGCCGGGTCCAGGAAAACATGTCCCAGAACCAAAAGGACGCCTTCCTGCGGGAGCAGGTCCGGGTGATCCAGGAGGAGCTGGGGGAGGACGGCGACAACGAGATTGCCGCCTACCGCCGCCAGATCGCCGATGCCCGGCTGCCGGAAGAGGTGGAGGCCAAGCTGCTCAAAGAGGTCATCCACCTGGAAAAGCAGCCCTTTGGCTCGGCAGAGGCCTCGGTGCTGCGGAACTATCTGGACGTGTGCCTGGAGCTGCCCTGGACCAAGACCTCCAAGGAGCGGGTGAATGTTCAGGCCGCCCGAAAGATTCTGGACGCCGATCATTTTGGCCTGGAAAAGGTGAAGGAGCGGATTCTGGAGTTTTTGGCGGTGAAGCAGCTGGCGCCCGACCTGAAAGGCCAGATCATCTGCCTGGTGGGCCCCCCCGGCGTGGGCAAAACCTCCATCGGCATGTCCATGGCCAGGGCCCTAAACCGGAAGCTGGCCCGGATCTCTTTGGGCGGCGTCCACGATGAGGCCGATATCCGGGGCCACCGGAAGACCTATGTGGGGGCCATGCCCGGGCGGATCATCAACGCCATCCGCCAGGCGGGTACCAAGAACCCCCTGCTGCTGCTGGACGAGATCGATAAGCTGGGCAGCGACATGCGGGGAGATCCCGCCGCCGCCCTGCTGGAGGTGCTGGACAGCGAGCAGAACAGCACCTTCCGGGATCACTTTGTGGAGCTCCCCTTTGACCTATCCGATGTGCTCTTTATCACCACCGCCAACACCACCGCCACCATCCCCAAGCCCTTGCTGGACCGGATGGAGGTCATCGAGCTGCCCAGCTACACCGACGAGGAAAAGCTTCAGATCGCCAAAAACCATCTGCTGCCCAAGCAGCTCAAGCGCCACGGCCTGAAGAAGAGCCAGCTGAAGCTCACCGACGACGCCATCCGGGAAATCATCGTGTCCTATACCCGGGAGTCCGGCGTCAGAATTTTGGAGCGAGAACTGGGCAGCCTGTGCCGGAAGGTGGCCATGGGCATTGTCTCAGAGGAGTATAAGGCGGCCAAGGTCACCGGAGATACCCTGGAGGAATTCCTAGGCCCCCGGAAGTACCACCCCGAGAAGAACGGCCTGGAGAACCAGGTGGGCCTGGTCAACGGCCTGGCCTGGACCTCCGTGGGGGGCACCCTGCTGGAGGCCGAGGTCAACGTGGTGCCCGGAAATGGCAAGGTGGAGCTCACCGGCAACCTGGGCAACGTGATGAAGGAGTCCGCCCGGGCGGCGTTCACCTATATCCGCAGCCGGGCCAAGGAGCTGGGGGTGGACCCCAACTTCTATAAGGAGAAGGACATCCACATCCACTTCCCCGAGGGGGCTGTGCCCAAGGATGGCCCTTCCGCTGGCGTCACCATCACCACGGCCATGGTCTCGGCCCTGACGGGAATCCCCGTGCGGGGAGATGTAGCCATGACCGGCGAGGTAACCCTCCGGGGGCGGGTGCTCCCCATCGGCGGCCTGCGGGAGAAGTCTATGGCCGCCCTGCGCAACGGCATCCACACGGTGGTGATCCCCAAGGACAACGAAACCGACCTGGAGGAAATTGACCAGACGGTGCGCAACGCCCTGCAATTTATCCCGGTTTCCCATGTGGATCAGGTTCTGGCCAACGCCCTGGAGCGCCCACCCCTGGCCCAGCCGGAGGAGAAGACAGAGAACGCCCCCCTGGGAGGCGCCAGCACCAGCACCCGTGCTTCGGTCCCCCAGGCATAAGAGGTACTGCATGAAATTAAACACACAAAACGCGGAGTTTATTCTCTCTGCGGCGAAAATGGCAGACTGTCCCCGAGACAGTCTGCCCCAGATCGCCTTTGCTGGGCGGTCCAACGTGGGCAAGTCTTCGGTGATTAACCGCCTGTTAAACCGGAAGAACTTCGCTCGGGTGGGGTCCTCCCCCGGCAAGACCACCCACATCAACTATTTCCGCATCGACAAAAAGGTCTACTTTGTGGACCTGCCGGGCTATGGCTATGCCAAGGTCTCCAAACAGGAGCGGGCCCGGTGGGGCAAGCTCATTGAGCAGTGGTTTGCCGATGCCAGCCTGCTGACCCTGGGCATCCTCATTGTGGACCTGCGCCACAAGCCCACCGCTGACGACTGCGTTATGGCCCAGTGGTTTAAGGCCTCGGGCAAGCCCTTTGTGGTGGTGGCCAACAAGCACGATAAAATCAAAAAAAGCGAGTGGGAACCCAACCTGGCCCGGATCCGGGAGACCCTGGAGCTGGACGAGGCTACCCCAGTGATCTCCTTCTCTGCCGAAAAGGGCTTGGGAAAGGAAGAACTGCTAGAGGTTATTCTGGATCACATCCGCAGCGAAGCGGAAGAGAATTAAACAGAGAGACCCGGCCCGACGCCGGAGTGGGAGGAATACACATGAAACGGATCTGGGGACTTTTCCTCTACGCGATTTTAGCCGGCTTTTGTATCGGCCTGGGGGGAACCATCTTCCTGCGGCTGAAGGACGCCTTTCCTGGAGGCAATGTGGTGGGCGCACTGCTGTTCACCATTGGCCTGTTCACCGTCTGCACTCGAGGGTACGCCCTGTTCACCGGCAAGGCCTGCTACCTCTTTGACAACCCCTTGCCCGCCTACCTGCTGGACCTGGTAGTGTTCTGGGTGGGCAACCTCCTAGGGGCCATGCTCATCGCCGGCCTGGAGAACCTGACGGGGATCACCGGGGCCGAGGCGGGGATCAATGTTACCGCTGCGGGGCTCGTTGAGGGCAAGATGAGTGGGACCTATCTCAGCCTGTTTGTCTTGGGGATCCTCTGTAACATCTGCATTTTCATTGCTGTCAATGGCTATGCGAAAAACCCCCACCAGGTGGGAAAATACCTGGCCCTTTTCCTGGGGGTTTCGGTTTTCATCCTCTGCGGCACAGAGCATAGCGTGGCCGATATGTACTATTGGTCGGTCTCTGGTGTGCTCTATGACCAGCCAGGGGAGTCCCTGCTGCGGATTCTGACCATTTCCTTAGGAAATGTGGTGGGAGGTGTCTTCCTGCCTCTGATGGAGAAATGGAAGGCCCACTTGGACGCGGCGCAGCCCTGAATACATACCAAAGCCGAGGCTTCTCAGAAGCCTCGGCTTTTTTTGAGGGCTTTGCACGGAGAAGAGAAATTCCTGGTAAACCGATAGGAAAATACAAAAGAATTTTCACCGGAACCCTTTGCTTTGCCCGCCGGAGGGGGTATAATAGGGAAGCCCATAGGGGGCCAACCCAAAGAAGGAGGCTTGCCTCCGCATTGGCGGAGAGAAACTATGAATGTGAAACATGATTTGCGTCAGGGGGTCCTCTGGAAACAGATCCTCCTGTTTGCTTTGCCCATTGCTGCCACCAGCATGCTCCAGCAGCTGTTTAACTCGGCGGACGTGGCGGTGGTGGGGCGCTTTTCTGCCCACCGGGAGCTGGCCCTGGCGGCGGTGGGGAGCACCACCTCCATTGTGAACCTGTACATTACCATTTTCACCGGCCTGGCTGTGGGGGCCAACGTGGTGGTGGCCCGGTTCATTGGGGCTGAGGAGGAGGAAAAGGTCCGGCGAGCGGTCCACACGGCCTTGGTGCTGTCGGTGATTTTCGGCTTTGTGATGATGGCCATCGGGGAGTGCATGGCCGGCCCATTGCTAGAGATCATGGACACCCCGGAGGACATCATAGCGCTATCCAAACAATACCTGCGGATTTTCCTGCTGGGCGCCGTGTTCCAGATGGTCTATAACTTTGAGGCAGCCATTCTGCGGGCCAACGGGGACACCCGCCGGCCTCTGATCTGCCTGATTTTTTCCGGGGCTCTGAACGTGGTGCTGAACCTGGTCTTCGTTATTTTCTGCGGCCTGGAGGTGGCTGGGGTGGCCCTGGCCACGGTCATTGCCGACGCCGTGGGGGCGGGGCTGCTGTGGTACTATCTGCGCCGGGAGACCGGGCCCATTCGGGTGGAGCCCAAGCTGCTGCGGATGGACCGGAAACTCTTGGGCAATCTATTGTACATTGGCATCCCGGCGGCCATCCAGGGGATGATGTTCAACATTGCCAACGTCATCATCCAGTCGGGCATCAACCGGCTGGGGTCGGAGGTGGTGGCGGCCTCCACCATCGGGGTCACCGCTGAGATTTTTGTTTACTACCTCATCAATAGCTTCGGCCAGGCCAGCATGACCTTCACCAGCCAAAACTACGGGGCGGGAAACCTGCGCCGGTGCCGGAAGGCCACGGGCTGGTGCCTGCTGCTGGGCTGCTTGTTCTCTGAGGTCTTCTCCCTGCTGCTGCTGGCCTTCGGCCTGCCCTTTGCGGGGATTTACACCACCGAGGAGGCTGTGGCCCTGCTGGCCCTAACGCGAATGATCTGGGTGCTGCCGCTGGAAATCTTCAATGCCATCATTGAGATCATGTCTGGCACCCTCCGGGGGCTGGGCTATTCCTTCGTGCCCACGGTCCTCTGCGCCGTGTTTATCTGCGGGCTGCGGATCCTTTGGGTGGCCTTTGTGTTCCCCCACATGCCCACCTTCCAGGGGCTGCTCCTGGTCTATCCCGTTAGCTGGGTGGCCGCAGGGACGGCGCTGGTGGTGGCCTATGGAGCGCTGCGGAAAAAACTGCTGACAGAAAAAGTGCCGGAGGGGGCCGCATGAAGGGATCGCCACCGCCCGCCCACATCCATTGAATAAATATCCCCCGGCAAAGCCGGGGGTTTTTCATATGCGGGCATAGCCCTTGTTTACTAGCAGCGCCTCAAGGCGCATATACGGTCTGGCCCACGCGAAAAGATTGTTATTTGCTACCCGTAAACGGGTTAATATTATCCATTGTCAGTTGACCTGCCAGTTCATCCTCTTTTAACTGATTCTGGATATACTCTTCTATTCTTTTTGCATTTTTACCTACCGTGTCCACATAGTATCCTCTGCACCAGAATTCCCGGTTCCGATATTTATATCGCACATTCCCCCACTTTTCATAAATCATTAGACTGCTCTTCCCTTTTAAATATCCCATAAAACTTGACACGCTCATTTTGGGTGGTATCTCCAACAACATATGCACATGATCGGGGCACACCTCTGCCTCTATTATATTTACCCCCTTCCATTGACACAATTGCCGTAATATTGCCCCTACTTCCAATCTCTTTTCTGCATAAAATACCTTTCTTCGATACTTTGGCGCAAATACCACATGATATTTGCAATTCCACTTTGTGTGTGATAAACTATGTACGTCATTTAATGTCTTCTTCATATTAAATGTCCTCCTTTTGATGCTCGTTGCAGTTGCCAGACCGCAGCCCTATTTTGCATCAAAAGGAGTTTTTTTGTCCAGTT
>DBEYYM010000061.1:0-11009 GCA_048184675.1 Evtepia sp.
GTAGCGGAGACGTAGATCACCTGGTTAATCCGCTGGGAGAACTCCTCAAAGTTCAGGGGGCGGTTGTCAAAGGCGCAGGTCAGCCGGAAGCCGTAGTCCACCAGGGTGGTCTTCCGGGCCCGATCCCCGGCGTACATGGCCCGGACCTGGGGCAGGGTCACGTGGCTCTCGTCGATGAACATCAAAAAATCCTTGGGGAAGTAATCCAGCAGGGTCATGGGGGGCGAACCAGCCGGGCGGCCGGCGATGACCCGGCTGTAGTTCTCGATGCCCGAGCAATAGCCCAGCTCCCGCATCATCTCAATGTCGTACAGCGTTCGCTGTGAGATGCGCTGGGCCTCCAGAAGCTGGTCGTTGCTTTTGAAAAAGGCCACCCGCTCGTCCATCTCCCGGTAGATCTCCTGGATAGCGGCGGCCATCTTTTCTTTAGAGGCCACGTAGTGGGAGGCGGGGTAAATGGCCACGTGGTCCACCACCCGGATGGGGGTGCCGGTGACCACGTTAATTTCGCTGATCCGGTCGATTTCGTCTCCGAAAAACTCCACCCGGATGGCCCGGTCGTTGGCGTAAACGGGGAAAATTTCCACAGTGTCCCCCCGGACCCGGAAGTTGTTTCGGTCAAAGGCAATGTCGTTGCGCTCGTAACGGATCTCGGTAAGCTTGTTCAGCAGCTGATCCATGGGGCGCTCCTGGCCGGTGCGCAGGGAGATGACCATGTTGGCATAGTCGATGGGGTCTCCCAGGCCATAGATACAGGAAACCGAAGCCACCACGATGACATCCCGCCGCTCAAAGAGGGCGGAGGTGGCCGAGTGACGCAGGCGCTCAATCTCGTCGTTGATGGCACTGTCCTTTTCGATAAAGGTGTCTGTGTGGGGAATATAGGCCTCAGGCTGGTAGTAGTCGTAGTAACTGACGAAATACTCCACAGCGTTGTTGGGGAAAAACTCCTTAAACTCTGCGCACAGCTGGGCCGCCAGGGTCTTGTTGTGGGCCAGGACCAGGGTGGGGCGCTGAAGGCGCTCAATCACCTTGGCCATGGTGAAGGTTTTGCCGGAGCCGGTGACCCCCAGCAGGGTCTGCTCGTCCAGCCCCAGCTCCACCCCGCGGACCAGGCCGTCAATGGCTTCGGGCTGGTCTCCAGAGGGGGTGTAGTCGCTAATGACTTGAAAGTTGGGCATAAAAACCTCCATGCTGTTGTATTCTATGCCTCTGCCCCGAAGAGGTCAGAGGGGGGTGAGGTAGCGGCTGTCCCGCAGGGAGACCATGTCGTCGTCGGTGAGGATCACATGGTCATAGAGGGTAACCCCAATAGGCTGCAGGTACCGCTGGATGTAATGGGTTAGGGAGATGTCCTCCTGAGAGGGGGTTGCCACTCCGCTGGGGTGGTTGTGGGCCAGCACAACGGCGGTGGCATTGTGCTTCAGGGCTGCCCCAGAGATGGCGCGCATGTGGATCTCGTTGGCGCTGGGGCTGCCTTCGCTGAGTTTTTCCACGCCCAGCAGCTTCAGTTTCCCGTCAAAACAGGCCAGGAAGGAGAGCTCATTCCGTGCCCCGAAGAAATAGGGGGCAAAGAGATCCCGCAGGCTGGCGCTATCGGAGATAATAACCTCGGTGCTGGTCCGGGAGGCCAGGTACCGGGCAGACAGGGCGGGGATGAGCTTGAGCAGGGTTACGGTGTTTTCCCCGACGCCTGGCACCTTAGACAGATCCTCTGGGGCGGCGTCCAGCACCCCGGCCAGGGAACCGAAGGTATCCAAAAGCCGGTGGGCCAAGGGGTTGACGTCCCCTTGAAAGCGGGAGTAGAAGAGAAGCAGCTCCAGCACCCGGGGCTCGGAAAAATGGGCCAGGCCGCCCTGTAAAAATTCCTGTTTCATCCGCTCCCGGTGCCCTTGGTGGATGCTCATGGATTCCCCTCCCTCCGCCGGCGGCTCCCGGAAAGGGATGGGGCCGCCTATGAATTTCGTATCTTTTATCATACCGCGTTTTTGCCCCAGGGACAAGAGTAAGATGATTTTTCCAGGGTGAAAATCGGGAGAAAGACGCTGACAAAAGGAGAAATTTATGGTATCATGTACCACAAATGCTTCGGCCACCTGCCGTAAGAGGAGGAACCCCTATGCGCATGAGAAGAAAAAAGAACCTGGTCCCCCGGATGGAGAACTGCGCCCAGTGGCTCATCCGTGAGCCCCAAACCCTGCGGGGAAACTGGCGCTCTCTGATGCCCCAGGCCAAAGAGCTCCGGCTGGAGCTGGGCTGCGGCAAGGGCCGGTTCACCTGTCAGACGGCAGCTGCAGAGCCGGAGGTGCTCTTTGTGGCGGTGGAGCGGGTCCCAGACGCCATGGTCATGGCCATGGAGCGGGCCCGGGACATGGGCCTGACCAATGTGTTCTTTGTGGATGCCGACGCGGCCAATTTGCCCGACTTTTTTGCCCCGGAAGAGGTGGACTTGATCTACATCAATTTTTGTGATCCCTGGCCGCCCAAGCGCCACGCCAAGCGGCGCCTGACCCACCGGAATTTCCTGCTGCGCTACCGCCAGGTGCTGAAAGAAGGGGGAGAGATCCACTTTAAGACCGATAACGTTGGTCTCTTTGCCTTCTCTGTTACAGAATTCCCCTTCGGCGGCTTTACCCCCCAGCAGGTGACCCATGACCTGCACAAAGACGGCATCCAGGGAATTATGACCGACTATGAGGAAAAGTTCCACAACCTGGGCACCAAGATTAACCGCTGTGTGGCGGTAAAAGGCGAGCTTCCCCCGCAGCCAGAGGAAACGGAAGGGGAAACGGAATGACGCCCCTTTCCTCAAAAAAACAGGACCTGCTCCAACAATGGAACGCAGATCCTGTTTTTTGCTTTTTTAATTGTGCTGCAAAGGGTTACATCCGGCCGCCGCGCAGGAACCGCTGGACCATCATCTGCAGGCTGCGTAGAATCTCCCAGCACAGGCCCCAGAGATTGTTCCAAAGGCCGTGGGAGCCGTGCTCCCGGCGGAAGGCCTCCTCGGGGTTGCCTTGGAATCCGGCGCCGCCCTGGAAGTTTGCAGCGTCAGGGCCCACATCTGGGCCGGGGCCGGTGTAAGGACCGCCGGGATCCCCGTAGGTTGTGTCGTTGGCGTGAAAGTCGTCCTTGGGGCCGTTGTCGCTGAAGCCCTGGGGGCCGTTGCTCTCGTCATAATCCTCCTCGTCTTCGTCAAGGGGGGGCTCTGTGAACAGATACAGCATGCGCCGGTACCAAGCGGAGCCAGGCCGGTGCCAGAAGAGGAAGGGACGGAAAAAGACCGGAGGAATGGTGAAGGAATCCGGGGGATATTTTTGAATGTATCGGTGGAGCCGATAGCGGTCGGCCAGGTTCAGGGCCACCAGCAGCAGGATGATCCACCAAATGTTCACCAGCAGGGTGAAAAGGATGCCCCACAGGATATCCCCAGGGGAGAGGATTTGGACCTTTTCACTGTGCTGGGGGAAGGGGCTGTTTGTGTCAGCGTCGTTGTCCACAGCTGGGAGGTTTTCAGCGCACCAGTCTGCCAGCCTGTCAGAAAGGGACAGAATCCCTTCGTCGCTACCGTCCAAGAAAAAGGCGTCGTCTAAGGACTCTTTTAGCAGGGAGACAAGGCTGTCATTGTCGTCGGCATAGGTTCGAAGGCCACTGCCATAAACCAGGTACCAGGCCTGGTTGCTGGACTCAATCACCAGCAGCATATCCTTGCTGCCTAGGTCCACCTCCTGGAAGAGTTCCTTGGAATAGGTTTCGATGTCCTGGCCGTTGAGGTAGTTTACGGTCTTGATTGCCAGCAGGGTGCCGTAGGTGTTGCTGAGGTCCAGGTTATTTCGGGCCAGGGTGTCCTTGGTTTCCATGGTGAAGAGGTTGGCGCCGTCATCAATCCAGTTTAGAAAAAAGTTCAGGTTGCTCTCCCCGGCTCGCTGGGTCTGGGTGCTGGTTTCCTCGGTGGCCTGGCTGGAGAGGTAGGCCTTGGTGTAGCCCCAAACGCAGCACAAGGCCACGATGAGAACCGTCAGCGTTATGGCGACGGATGTTTTTTTGAAAAATTTCATAGGAACCTCCAAGAAAGAACAGATGTTCCAAGGGATTGGTGGAGAAATCAGTTCCGCAAAGCCAGCAGCTTCTGCTTCAGCTCGCCCTCAATGCGGCCCAGTTCGGCCTCGGCCTCCCGGCGCTTTTGGGTGCCTTCGGTTTGAATGCGCAGCACCTCGTCCAGAGACTCCAGCAACTGTTGGTTGGTGTGGCGAAGGGTGTTGATGTCCACAATGGAGCGCTCCGCCTCCCGGGCGGTTTCGATGGTGCCGGATTTCAGCAGGTCGGCATTTTGCCGCAGGAGGTTGTTGGTCATCTCTGTTACGGCGTTTTGGGCGGCGGTGGCTTGCCGGGCGTGCTCCAGGCCCAGGGCCAAAACCATTTGGCTCTTCCAAAGGGGAATGGTGTTGACCAAGCTGGACTGGATCTTTTCGATCATCAAGGTATCATTGTTTTGAAGCATCCGGGTCTGGGGGCCCATCTGCAGAGAGATCATCCGGGTGAGCTCCAAATCGTGGAGCTTCTTTTCAAAGCGGTTGCACAGGCTGACCAGGTCGTTATAGGCCTGGGCGTCGGCTTGGGTGCCGCTGGCGGCGGCCTGCTGCTGGAGCTGGGTGAGCTCCTCAGCCTGAATTTGGGCCAGGCGCTTTCTGCCGGCCAGGATATACATGGTCAGCTCCTGCTGGTATTTGGCGTTGAGCTCAAACATTTGGTCCAGGTTGGCCACATCTTTCATCAGGGTGATTTGATGGGCTTCCAGGTTTTCCACAATTTTGTCCACATTGGCGGCGGCCTTGTCATAGCCCGCCTTCAGGGTGGCAAGCTGATTTTTCTTCCGCCGGAAGAAGCCACCCAGGCCCTTCTTTTCCTCGGGGTCAAAGTCCTGGAGCTGGCGGACCAGGTCGGTCAGGGTATCGCCGATTTCACCCAGGTCCTTGGTGCGGATCTGTTTCAGGGTGTTTTCGGAGAACTCGGATACGTTTTTCTGGGCTGCTGCGCCATACTGGAGGACCACGTTGCTATCGGTGATATCGATGGTCTTGGCAAAGTCCTCTACGGCTTTCCGCTGGGCCTCGGTGAGCTTGGCCTCATCCAGGTCGCTTTCGGGCAGGGGGGCTGCCTCCGCTGGGGCGGGGTCAGGCTGGACCTCTGGTGCGGCTGGGGCTTGTGCTTGGGCTTGACCGCCCAGGGGGGAGTTGGGATCCAGGGTCAGGTGGGGAATGAATTCTTCTGCCATGAAACAGGTCCTTTCTTATATGGTGCCCGCTTGCAAGCGGCGGGGCTTGCAAAGGCTATCTTGAGCAGGTTCACATGGGGGGGAAAGGGGCGCGGCTCAATCGCCGTCTGGGCTTTGGCCGCTGAGGCCCTCCTGGGCCAGCAGATTTTCCATCACGGTGATGTCCGAGGCGATGTCCATGGCCTCGTCCCGAAAGAGCGAGTCTAGCTGCTTATGGAAGGCCATGACGATGGTATCCATCATGGCTTCGATCTTTTGCATGGTGCCGTCAATGTTTTCCCCAGAGACGCCAGTGGCGCCCATGCGGTCATAGGCGTTGAGAATTTTTAGGGTGGTGGGCAGGTAATAGTTCATAAATTTCCGAATTTGAGGCAGCTTCTCTGGGTGGGCCACCACCTGGTCGATGATTTTGCCGGTGGTGTCCTCCAGCTGGTCGATGCGGGCGGAAATCTCTTCGTCTTCGATGGCGTCGTTCAGCCGGCGCATTTCGCTCAGGGCCCGGTCCTTTTCCAGAATTAGAGCGTCAATTTTGGGGTCGCCAGTGGAGGGTGGGGCTTCCTCTTTGGGGGCTTCTTCCTCGGGGGCGGCCTCCTCCTGGGGGGCTTCCTCTGCTTTCTCCTTGGCGGCCTGGTCCTCTTCGGGCTGGGGGTCGGGCAGCTCATATTCCACAGTGGGGAAAATGCCCTTGGCCACAATGAACACAACTGCCGAGAGCAGAATCACGGAAACGTAGTCAGAGACCCGATACAGGGGATGGACCAAACTGAAAATGACCCAAACCAGGGCAATGGCATAGATGGGAGCGACGGGACGCTTTTTGAACTTCGCCATGGGCACGACCAGTCCTTTCCAGAAAATTGTGTCATCTGCAGCGGCAGAATGGATACAAACACTATTATAATATTCTACCCGCAGAAAGAAGCCCTGTCAAGGACTGCTTTCCATTGACAGGGAGGAAAAAGGCGGATAAAATGGAGAGACCACATCTGCTGTTTGCCCAGGGGCCCTTTCTTGCCCCTGGACGGTGGACAGGGCCGAACCGCCCCGCTGGGTCCCAAGAAAGGTTTGCGGGGAGGTCCGGCCCAGCCAGACCCCTGGAAACGGGGGCAGCCGAACCCAAAAGACCGGCAGCGCCGGTGCCCGTTCCAAGGCTATATGATGCGGCGGGCCGCCGGGCCGTCGCCATCGGGGCCGGTCCGTGGAACGAGGGAAGCCGACAGCGGTCCCGGTGCTCCTGGGCGGGGAGGGTTCCCCGCCGCCGCTTGCCGTATCCTATGCGGCGGGCAAACCATTTGTGCCCTGGGCCGGCGGCCGCCCCTGCCGGCGGGCACCGAGAAAGGAATGACGCGTTATGATTAAAATCGCCCCCTCCATCCTCTCTGCCAACTTCGCCGACCTGGGCCGGGAAGTCCAGCGGGTGAAAAGCGCCGACTGGCTCCATGTGGATGTGATGGACGGCATGTTCGTCTCCAACATCAGCATCGGCGTGCCGGTGGTAAAGTCCCTGCGGAAGGTCACCGACATGTTTCTGGACGTCCACCTGATGATCGAGAAACCGGTGCGTTACATCGATGCCTTTGCCGACGCCGGGGCGGACCTTCTCTCGGTTCATCTGGAGGCCGATATGCCCCCCGGGATCCGGGCTGCCCTGGATGCCATGGACCGCCGAGGCGTCAAAAAGGGGATTGTTCTGCGGCCCATCACGGCGGCCGAAGCGGTGTTGCCCTATATCAAAGATGTGGATCTCATCCTGGTGATGACGGTGGAGCCCGGCTTTGGCGGCCAAAAATTCATGGCTGACCAGCTGCCCAAGATTGCGGCCATCCGAAAATACATTGAGGAATATAACCCTGCCTGCCACCTGGAAGTAGACGGCGGGGTCGATCCCGTCACAGCCCGCCAGGTGGTGGCTGCTGGCGCCGATGTGCTGGTGGCCGGTAGCGCTGTGTATGGGGCGCCGGATATCGACGAAGCCATCCGCGCCCTTCGCGGAGAGGGATGAGCCCGCTGCGTCGGGCGGCCCCTGCCGACTTGCCACGCCTGACGGCCATCTATAACCAGGCCATTGCCGCCGGCACCTGTACCTGCGACACCCTGCCCTGTGTCCCTCTGCAGCGAAGGGCCTGGTTCGACAGCCACCAGGGGGAAGGCTACCCCCTTTGGGTTTGGCAAGAGGGGGACGATGTGGCAGGGTATGTCTACCTCTCTCCCTATCGGGAGGGAAGAGCGGCCCTGGCCACCGTGGCAGAGGTGAGCTATTACCTGGACTTTTTCTACCACGGGAGGGGCCTCGGGTCCCGCCTGCTGACCCATGCGATGGCGGCGGCCAAAGACCTGGGCTATGAGACCTTGCTGGCCATCCTCCTCTCCTGCAACGCCCCCAGCATTGGCCTGCTGAAGAAGCACGGGTTTCAGATGTGGGGGAAACTCCCCGGCGTGGCCCAGCTTTCTGCTGGGACTTACGACCACCTCTATTACGGCCGCCATTTGACCTAGGGACGCCCTAAATGGCCCCGTTCAAACCAACAAGAAAAGGAAGCGTCACGTTCATGGAATACTTTCCCCCAGCTTTAGAAAAAATGGTGGAGCAGTTTGCGCGCCTGCCTGGCATCGGCCGCAAAACGGCCCAACGCCTGGCCTTTTTCGTCCTTTCTCTGCCGGAGAATGAGGTGGAGATTTTTGCCCAATCGGTTCTGGATGCCAAGCGTTCCATTGCCCTGTGTCCCGTCTGCCAGAACCTTACCGAAGGGGACGGCCTGTGCCCCATCTGCGCCAGTGAAAAGCGGGACAGCAGCCTGGTCTGTGTGGTGGCGGACCCCAAGGACGTCATCGCCATGGAACGGGCCCGGGAATACCAGGGAAAGTACCATGTGCTCCACGGGGTGCTCTCGCCTATGAACGGTGTGGGGCCCGATGACCTGCACATCAAGTCTCTCCTGGACCGAGTGGCCCAGGGGGAGGTGCAGGAGATCATCATGGCCACCAACCCGGATACGGAAGGGGAGGCCACGGCCATGTACCTCTCCCGAATGCTCAAGCCCTTTGGGGTAAAGGTCACCCGGCTGGCCTACGGCGTCCCCGTGGGCGGCCATTTAGAGTATGCAGACGACGCCACCCTCATGCGTGCCCTGGAGGGCCGGCGGGAGATGTAACCCCCATAAAACAGCAAAGAAGCCCCTGCGCGATGTCCAGCATCGCGCAGGGGCTTTTCTTGTTGGCTCAAGAAGGGGTTACCGCTGGCTCAGAAGATGGTGGAGCTCCTCGGGTGTATTTGCCAAGGCAACCGCGCCGGCGGTTTTCATGGCCTCCACTTCCCCATAGCCCCAAGTGACCCCGATGGTGGGGATGCCATGGGCCTTGGCCCCGATGACATCGTAGTCGGTGTCACCCACCATGACGGTCTGGCCAGGGTCGCCAATTTGGGCCAGCAGGTAGGTAATCACGTCTTCCTTGGTTT
Organism: Evtepia sp.; assembly: GCA_048184675.1. Taxonomy (GTDB): domain Bacteria; phylum Bacillota; class Clostridia; order Oscillospirales; family Oscillospiraceae; genus Evtepia. The sequence goes on from DBEYYM010000061.1 coordinate 8,733, forward strand.
CCCGGCCTTCGTCCAGGGAGGCTCCGCAGATCCGGTCAAAATACTGGGCCAGGTGGAAATGTTCCAGCACCTCGATGGCGGTGACCTCTGGCTTGGAGGTGGCCACGAAAAGGGGATAGCCCTCCGCCTTCAACCTGGCCAGCAGGTCCTCGATGCCGGGGTAGGGGGCGTTCTCAAACTTTCCGATGGGGACATACCGGGCGCGAAAAATACGGATGGCCTCGTCGATGTCCTCTGGCGCTACCCCGAACCGGGCAAAGCTCTGCCGCAGAGGGGGACCCACAAAAACCCGCAGCTGGTTCCGGTCTGCCACCGAAATGCCGAAGTGGGCCAAGGCTGGCTGGGCGCAGTTCATAATCCCCGGACCAGAGTCGGTAAGGGTTCCGTCTAAATCGAAAAAGATCGCTTTTGTCATGGGTCTCATCCTTTCGCCAGCGTGGTGCTGCTGGCATTATACGACAAGAACCGAACTTTTGCAATGGGAAGAAAGCCCCCTGCCGGGGATGGCCCCCCACCCTTTTGGTTGACAGACCCGGCCAATTCGTGGTATGCTACTTATGACAATACTTTCTTCGGAAACGAGAGGTTCTCTACTGGCGGTAACAGCCCGCGAGCGTATAGCTAATTCGGTGAAACTCCGAAGCCAACAGTCAGTCTGGATGGGAGAAGAAAGGGTCGAAGGCACACCGCCGGCGGCCTCCCATTCCCTCGGTTTTCCAGGAAATTCCATGGGTTAGCATCCGGTGGCGGCAGAAAATACTGTGGCATCCCGGGTGCTTTTTTGCAGGCTGGATGCCCAGCGCGGCGAGAAAGGAGTTATCCATGGAAGAACCCAATAAAAAGAACCCTTTGGAAACCGAGCCCATTGGCCGGCTGATCCGCAAGTATTCCATCCCCACGGCCTTGACGTTGATGGTCAATTATCTCTATAACATTGCCGATCAAATTTTTGTGGGCCAAGGGGTGGGGGTCACGGGGATGGCCGCCACCAACGTGGCCTTTCCCTTAACCATCGTCACCATCGCCCTGGCCCTGATGCTGGGGGACGGCTGCGCTGCCAATATGAGCCTTTGCTTGGGCCGGCGGCAGCAGCAAGAGGCCGATAAAACCGTCAGCCACGCGGTGACCCTGCTGGTGATTGCCGGCGTGCTGCTGATCTTGGTGGGCAGCCTTTTCGCCCCGCAGATCGTCCGCCTGTTTGGCGCCACGGAGACGGCGTTCCAGGATAGCTTAGCGTACACACGGATCATTGTCTGGGGCCTGCCGTTTCTGATGTTCAGCTCGGCTTACACCGCCATTATCCGGGCCGATGGCAACCCCCAGTACACCATGAAATGCATGATGCTGGGCGCGGGGATTAACCTGGTCCTGGACCCCATCTTCATTTTTGGCCTTCACATGGGCGTGGTAGGGGCGGCCATTGCCACTGTCATTGGACAGGTGGCGGCAGGGGGACTGTGCTTGGCGTACCTGCCCCGACTCCAGTTGGTGAAGGTCCACCGGGCTTGGCTTCGGCCCACGGCTGCCCTGTCAGGGCGGATCTTAAAGCTGGGGATTCCCAGCTTCCTGACCCAGATTATGACGGCCGCTGTTCAGGTGACCATGAATAACCTGATGACCCGCTATGGAGCCCAAACGGTTTACGGCAGCGACGTGGCCCTGTCGGTCTACGGCATGGCTATGAAGGTCTATCAGATCGCCCACGCCATGTTTGTGGGGGTCTCCTCGGCAACGCAGCCCATCAATGGCTACAACTTTGGGGCGAAGATCTATCCCCGGGTTAAGGCCACTTATAAGATGGCGGCCACCATTGCGCTGCTGGTGTCGGTGGGCTGGTTTGCTGTTTATCAGCTCTTCCCCCGGGCCATTGGTTCGCTTTTCGTGGCGGGAGATCCCGTGTATCTGGATGCCTGCCAGCACATTTTCCGTTTGTATATGCTGGCCTTTTTCCTCTATGGCCTGCATATGGCCACATCCTCCTTCTTCCAGGGCATTGGCAAGCCGATCCAGGCCCTGGCCATTCCTCTGGTTCGCCAGGGGGTGGTGCTGATCCCCATGGCCCTGCTTCTCTCCAGGGCCATAGGGTTCGACGGCGCCCTTTTGGCAGCGCCGATTGCTGATGTGGTTTCCTTCCTCCTGTCCTTGCTTTTGGTGCTCCGGGAATTCCGGGGATGGAAAAAGCAAGGGTGGCTGGCGTGACGGCAGCAGTATCCCGGCGCAGGCCACAGGAGAGGGTTTCAATGCGATATCATTTTGAAATGTGGCAAATTAAAAAAT
>DBEYYM010000062.1:0-9471 GCA_048184675.1 Evtepia sp.
TGCCTTTTCGGAAAGAGGGTGTATAATATACTGTAATCATTTTCGCGTGAATTGAATAGAGCGCATTATCAAGAGTGGGCGAAAGAGTTAGCTTGATGACCCCACACCAACCTGCCCACCAGGCAAGGTGGTTCTGCTAACAGCGATAAGGAGGCGCCGTCCCCCAGCGACCAAGGCTTCCTTTCAGGAGGCCTTTTTTCATACCACACCGATGGGCTGGTCTCACGCAAAAGAAAAATAAGAGGAACTGGAGTACTATGAGTCTCGTAAAAGACATGTCTCTGGCGGAATCCGGCCGGAGAAAGATCCACTGGGTTCGGGATTTCATGCCTGCCCTGTCTCAGATCGAGGCTCGGTTTGAACGGGAAAAGCCCTTCCAGGGGCTCCGGGTGGCGGTGTCCGTCCACCTAGAGGCCAAAACGGCCAACCTGGGCTATGTGCTCAGCAAGGGCGGGGCAGAGGTTTACCTGACCGGCTCCAACCCCCTGTCCACCCAGGACGATGTGGCCGCCGGCCTGGCATCCATGGGGGTGGAGACCTTTGGGATCTATGGGGCTTCGCCTGAGGCGTATGAGCAGCATTTGACAGAAACCCTCAAGTGCCACCCGCATATTGTCATTGACGACGGCGGGGACCTGATTGACTTGCTGGGCGGCAAATGCAAGGAATATGCCGACTGTCTCATGGGCGGCTGTGAGGAGACCACCACAGGTATCCTCCGGCTGAAGGCCCGGGAGAAAGAGGGGATTCTGCCCTGCCCCATGATGGCCGTTAACGACGCCAAGGCCAAGCACTACTATGACAATAAGTACGGCACCGGCCAGTCCGTTTGGGATGGCATCATGCACACCACCAACCTGGTGGTGGCCGGCAAAACCGTGGTGGTGGCCGGCTACGGCTGGTGCGGCAAGGGCGTGGCCATGCGGGCTGCCGGCATGGGCGCCAATGTGATCGTCACGGAAATTGATCCCTTCAAGGCGCTGGACGCCACCATGAATGGCTTCCGGGTGATGACGATGGACCAGGCCGCCCCTTTGGGAGACGTCTTTGTGACGGTGACCGGCTGTAAGGACGTCATCACAGACCGGCATTTCCAGGCCATGAAAAACAATGTGCTGCTGGCCAACGCCGGCCACTTTGACTGTGAGGTGGCGGTGGCATCTCTGCGGAAGCTGGCCGTGAAGGCGGAAACCCGCCGGGAGAACATTGTGGGCTATACGCTGTCCAATGGGCATACCCTGAATGTGCTGGCAGAGGGCCGGCTGGTAAATCTGGCCGCCGGCAACGGCCACCCGGCGGAGATTATGGATATGTCCTTCGCCGTGCAGGCCCTGGCCGCCGAGTGGCTGACCAAGCAGAAGGGACTGGAGAAAAAGGTATATCCGGTGCCCGATTCCATCGACGACGAGATCGGCCGGGCTAAACTGGCCGCCCAAGGGCTGGCCATTGACGTGCTGACCCCCGAGCAGGAGACGTATTTGAACAGCTGGGCAGTGGAGTGAGCAGATCCTCTGGGGGCAAAGCGGCCCCAGAAACATCCCTGCCTCCCGCCCCCAAGCCCGATACCGTTCGTTTTTACAGTTTACATCTTATATCAATTACAATTTTAAGGAGGAACTCTTCCAATGAGCCACAGATTCTTCACTTCTGAGTCCGTTACCGAAGGACATCCCGACAAAATTTGCGATCAGATCTCTGACGCTGTGCTGGACGCCATTCTGGCCCAGGACCCTCTGGGCCGCGTTGCCTGCGAGACCACCGCTTCCACGGGCCTGATCCACATTATGGGCGAGATTAGCACCCAGTGCTATGTGGACATCCCCAAGGTTGCCCGCCAGGTGATCCGGGAGATCGGCTATGACCGGGCCAAGTATGGCTTCGACTGCGACACCTGCGGCATCATCACCAACATCGACGAGCAGAGCGCTGACATCGCCCTGGGCGTGGACAAGTCTCTGGAGGCCAAAGCCGAGGGGGACAGCGAGCTGGATAACGGCGCCGGTGACCAGGGCATGATGTTTGGCTATGCCTGCGACGAGACCCCCGAGCTCATGCCCCTGGCCATTTCCCTGGCCCACAAGATGGCCCAGCGCCTGAGCCAGGTGCGCAAAGAGGGTAAGGTGGACTATCTCCGCCCCGACGGTAAGACCCAGGTTACAGTGGAATATGACGAGAACAACCAGCCTGTCCGGGTGGACACCGTGGTTCTCTCCACCCAGCACAGCCCCAGCGCAGAGCTGGAGCAGATCCGCAAGGACATGATCGAGCTGGTCATTCGGCCCACGGTTCCCGCTGGCCTCATGGATGAAAACACCAAGATTTATGTGAACCCCACCGGCCGCTTCGTCATTGGCGGGCCGCAGGGAGACACCGGTCTCACCGGCCGGAAGATCATCGTGGATACTTATGGCGGTTCCGCTCCCCACGGCGGCGGCGCCTTCTCTGGCAAGGACCCCACCAAGGTGGACCGCTCTGCTGCTTATGCCGCCCGCTGGGTGGCAAAGACCGTGGTGGCTGCTGGCCTTGCCAAGCGTTGCCAGGTTCAGCTGGCCTATGCCATCGGCGTGGCCCAGCCCGTGTCCATCCTGGTGGAGACCTTCGGCACCGGCACTGTGGCCGACAGCGTGCTGGAAGAAGCCGTGCGCAAGACCTTCGACCTGCGCCCCACCGCCATCATCCGGGACCTGGATCTCCAGAAGCCCATCTACCGGAACCTGGCTGCTTACGGCCACATGGGCCGGGAGGACCTGGGCGTTCTGTGGGAGAAGACCGACCGGGCAGAGCAGCTGAAGGCTGCCTGCCAGTAAACACCCCTTTCCCGACCAGGATCACCAAGAAAAGGAGGGTCCCTCATGCCGGAGATTTCAGTGATCGTACCCGTTTACCGTGCCGAGGCCTTTTTGCGCAAGTGCACGGAGTCCATCCTAACGCAGTCCTTTCAGGACTTGGAGCTGCTGCTGATCGACGATGGTTCCCCTGATGAGAGCGGCGCCCTCTGTGACCAGATTGCCCAGACCGACTCCCGCGTGCGGGTGTTTCACAAGGAAAACGGCGGGGTGAGCTCCGCCCGGAACCTGGGCATGGACCAGGCCAAGGGCACCTACCTGGCCTTTGCGGATTCCGACGACTGGCTGGCTCCCGACGCCCTGAAGACGATGTACGAGGCCCTGAAAGCCGCCGGCGCCGACACCGCCGGCGGGGCACACTACCGGGTGGAGGTGGACGGCCGCCAGGAGACAGAGCCAGGCGCCCTGCCCGCCGGGGTCTATGGCCCCGATGAAATCCGCACCGGTATCATCGACCGGCTCTTAGGAGAGCGGATGGGAAAGCCCGGTGAGGTCCTCAACGGCTTCATTTGGCGCTTTCTCTTCTCCCGGGAGATTGTCCAGAGCCACCAAATCACCTTCGCCGGGGCCTATTTGGAGGACGAGCTCTTCCTGATGGAGTATTTCTGCTTTGCCCAAAAGCTTGCCATGGTGGACCAACCGGTGTACTATTACCTCCAGAACCCTGTCTCTGTTACCCGGCGGTATTTGCCGGAGTACATGCAGACCTTCCAGAGTTTTATGAAAGCCAAGGAGGCCCTGGCCCAGCGCCAGGGCCTGGGGGAAAATCTTCCCCTTTGGCGGGAAAATTCCTACTGGTCTGGTCTGCTGATCGCCATTGGCAACGAGTTTGCCGCCAGCAACGCCGCCTCCCTGGCAGAAAAACGCCGGCGGATCCGTGGGATCTGCCAGCTGCCCCCCATGGCCCAGGCCATTCAGGCCATCCATCCCCAGGGCCTGGGGCGGAACAAGCAGATGGTGGCCGACTTGGTCCGCCGGCGGCAGTTTTTCCTGCTGTCGGTGCTGTATGGCCTGAAAAATCGCAAATCATAATCGCCTGAATAGAAAGGAGTGACCGCCTGTGGAAGTGGTCCAGAGCAGTGTGCTCGGCCGGCTTCTCCTCCCCCTCTGGTTTTGGCTGCGGGAGCGGTATGAATACAGTCTTTTGGCGCGGATCATCCGGGGCATTGCCCGGGGGTGGAGCTGCGCCTACTCTGGCAGCGCCATTCTCCAGTTTTGCACCCGGGAGGGCTGTTTGTCTAAGGCATGGAAGGACAGCGTCCTGTGCCGGGTGCTGACCTTCCTGCTGAGTATCCCCACCATCCTTTTGCAAAAGCTCTATGGGGCCTGCAAAGACGTTTTTGAGAGCAGCGTGGCTGCCCGCATTGCCTTTGCCGTGGTAGAGGAGACCCCTCTGGCGGTGGCCTGGCTGATGCTGCTGGTGATGGTGATCCCCTTTAAATATTGGAACAATGCCTATAGCTTTGCCGGGTTCATCCTCTGCTTCTTACTGGCTGTGTGCTCCGGCATGCGGAAGAAGGGCTTCCGGCTGGATTTGACCTTCCTGGGGCCCTGGATTGTGGCCTTTGGGGGGATGACCCTGGTGGCTTGGCCTCTGTCGGCCTACCCCAGCCTGTCCACCCGGTTTTTGGTGTACTACATCACCTGCATGCTCTGTGTGGTGGTGATTGTCAGCACCGTGGAAACCTGGGAGCATCTGCTGCGGCTGATGTCCTTCTCCTGCCTGGCCCTGGTGGTTATGTCCTTTGCGGGCGTGTATCAGCGGATGCAGGGGATCCAGGTGAACCCCTCCTATGTGGATATGAACCTGAACAAAGGCATGCCCGGGCGAGTTTGGAGTTTTTATGAAAACCCCAATACCTTTGCCGAGGTTCTGCTGCTCCTCATTCCCGTGGCCATTGCCTATATGCTGTGCAGCAAAACCTGGCGAGGCCGCTTCCTGGGGTGCTTCAGCGCCGCGGTTGGCTTTGTGGCCATGGCCATGACCTATTCCCGAGCCAGCTGGGTGGGCCTGGCCTTTGCTGCGGTGGTCTTTGTGGTTCTGTGGAACCGGAAGCTGATCCCGGCGGGTATCCTGGTGGCGCTGGTGGGCCTGGCCCTGCTGCCGGACACGGTGTTTAACCGGATCCTCACCATTTTCAATTCCTCCGATACCTCCACCAACAGCCGCTTCCCCCTTTACTATGCTGCAGCGGATTTCCTGAAGCAGCGGCCCATTTTGGGGGCAGGCTTGGGGTCTGACGCGGTCCGGCAGGCCATAGGAGATCTGAACCTTTTCCATGGAAAGGACCATTTTGTCCACTGCCATAATATCTACCTTCAGGTCTGGTGTGAGACCGGCCTGGTGGGCGTGATCTCCTTTGTGGGAGGCATTTTGTGGACCTTCAAAAAAGGCTGCCGCGCCATTGCTGCGGGCAGCTGTGACCCGGTGGTCCGTATGACCATCATCGGCGGGGCTTCCGCCCTGGCGGGCACCATGCTTTGCGGCATGGCCGATTATATTTGGAACTATCCTCGGGTAATGCTCATCTTCTGGTTTGTGTGTGCCCTGACCCTGGCGGCTGTCCGCCTGGCCGGCCGGCAGAGCCAGGAAGAAGAGGCAGCCCAGCCGTATTAAAAAGGAGAATCCCCGTGAAACTCAAAGATCTCTGGAAGGAAAAGGATGTGACGCTGTCCTTTGAAGCCTTCCCACCGAAAAAAGATATTGACTTTGCATCCGTCGCCACAGCGGTGGCGGAGATTGCCCGCTTAAAGCCCGACTTTATGAGCGTCACTTACGGCGCGGGGGGCGGGACCTCAACCTACACCACAAAGATTGCCCAGATCGTTCAGGAGCAGGGGGTTACTGCCCTGGCCCACCTGACCTGCGTGTCCTCCGACCGGAATCGGATCCACCAGGAGCTGGACGCCCTGCATGCTGCAGGCATTGAGAACATCCTGGCCCTGCGGGGGGACTATCCCGAGGGCTATGACCCCGCTACTCCCCGGGACTATCGCTATGCCCAGGAGCTGGTGCGGGAAATCAAGGCCTATGGCGGCTTTTCTGTGGGCGGGGCCTGCTACCCCGAGGGCCATGTGGAGTGCCTGAGCCAGAAGGAGGACCTGTCCCATCTGAAGGAAAAGGTGGATAGCGGTGTAGATTTCCTGGTGACCCAGATGTTTTTTGACAACAGCGCGATGTACAGCTTCCTTTACCGGGCCCGGCAGATGGGCATTGATGTGCCCATCTTGGCGGGGATCATGCCGGTTACCAATGCTGCCCAGATGACCCGGATTCTGTCCCTGTCGGGCACCACACTGCCCAACCGGTTCCGCATGATCCTGGACAAGTTCCGGGAGCGCCCCGACGCTATGAAGCAGGCAGGGGTGATCTATGCTGCCGAGCAGATGGTGGACCTGGTGGCCAACGGCGTCCAGGGGGTTCATGTGTATGCGATGAATAAGCCTGACGTGGCAGGAGAGCTTACAGAGCACCTGTCCAAGGTGCTTGGCCGGGCATGAAGTTAGATTCCAGAGAAATTGCCCGCTACCTGGGGGCCCGGGGGGTTCCCCTGTGGCCCCAGGCAGAGGAATGGGCGATGGCGTGCCAGCGGGAACTGGCAGGGACAGTCACCCCCCGGACCCTGGGGCGGCGGCTGTCTTTGTCACTGTTTCAGGGGGAAAGCCGGGATCTGGATCATCACCTGCGCCACTGCACAGAGGGGTTTCTTTATGCGGTGACCCTGGGGGCTGAAACGGACCGGCTTCTGCGCCGGTGGAGCGCCCAGTCCATGGCCAAGGCAGCGGTGGGACAAGCCGTCTGCGCCACGTGGCTGGACCAGCTGTGCGCGGACTACTGCGATAGCCTGCTGCCCCAGCTGGGGGAGGGGGAGTACCTGACCCCGGCCTTTAGCCCCGGCTATGGGGACTGGGATCTGCGGGCCCAAACCAAGGTCCTCGACTTGCTCCAGGCCCCAAAGCGCATAGGCCTTACCCTCACAGGCAGCGGCATGCTGGTGCCGGAGAAGTCCGTCACCGCCATTGTGGGGATCAGTGACCGACAGGAGGAGTCCTGCGGCCAGAAATGCATGCGATGTCAAAAGAAAAATTGTCCCTTCCGGTGCGCGCCGGTGGGACAAGAAGACTGAACCCGCATCCGTCGGCTTTGGCCGGCGGCCATGGGGACCGATCTGGCGGGAAGGACACTGCTTGCCAGAGATTAGTATGACGAAAGGGGAGTTGTCCCATGAAACCACTGCTCCAAGCCATGAAAGAAGGCCGCCTCTATTTAGACGGCGGTATGGGAAGTATGCTCCAGTCGGCGGGCCTGCCCGAGGGGCTGCTTCCCGACGTCTGGGGCCTGGAGAATCCCCAGGCCGTTCAGGCGGTCCACAGGGCCTATCTGGAGGCTGGCTGCCGGTTGATTACCACCAACACCTTCGGCACCAGCGGCCCCAAGCTGGCCCCCTACGGGGTGACCACGGAGCAGGTGATGACCGCTGCTGTGGGCAATGTCCGGGCGGCTATGGAGCAGCTGGGGATCACCGATGGCTATGTCTGCGCGGACATTGGTCCCTCGGGCAAGCTACTGCGGCCCTATGGGGATCTGGATTTTGAGGATGCTGTGTCCCTTTTTGCCGAAACTGCCCGAGCCGCCCAAAAGGCGGGGGCAGACTGCCTGCTCATTGAGACCATGAGCGATCTGTATGAAATGAAAGCGGCGGTGGTGGCCGCCAAGGAAAATAGCGACCTGCCCATTCTGGCCAGCCTGATCTTCGACAGCACCGGTAAGCTTCTGACCGGCGGCTCCCCGCAGGCTGCTGTGGCCCTGCTGGAGGGCCTGGGGGTGGATGTCTTTGGCATCAACTGCGGCCTGGGCCCCAAGGAGATGGCCCCGGTCTTCCGGGCTTTCTGGGAGAATGCCTCCACCCCGCTGCTGCTCCAGCCCAACGCGGGCCTGCCCCGCAGCGAGGGGGGCAAGGCAGTTTACGATGTGGACCCGGCGGAGTTTGCAGAGCAGATGCGCCCCCTGGCTCCCATGGCCACCCTGCTGGGGGGCTGCTGCGGCACCACCCCCGCCCATATTAAGGCCCTCATTGAGGCCACCCGGGAGATCCCCCTGCCGGAGGTTACCCAGAAGAACACCCTCCTCATCACCTCCTATTGCCAGGCTGTGGCCCTGGACGGGAAGGACCCGGTGATCATCGGCGAGCGGATTAACCCCACCGGCAAGAAAAAGCTCCAAGCCGCTTTGCGGGAGGGAGACACGGGCTATGTCCTCAACGAAGCCTTTAAGCAGGAGGAGGCCGGGGCCCATATTCTGGATGTGAACGTGGGCCTGCCCGGCTTGGACGAGCCGGCGGTTCTGACCAAAATGGTGGAGGCCATCCAGGAGGTGACGGGGCTGCCCCTCCAGCTGGATACCTCCAACCCGGTGGCCATGGAGGCCGCCCTGCGGCGGTACAACGGCAAGCCCCTTATCAACTCCGTCAACGGCAAGGAGGAGAGCCTGCGGACCATCCTGCCCCTGGTGAAGAAGTATGGCGGCGGCCTGGTCTGCCTGGCCCTGGACGACGACGGCATCCCTGCCACGGCCGAGGGCCGTCTGGCCATTGCCCGAAAGATTGTCCAGCGGGCAGAGGAGATCGGCATCCCCCGCCGGGAGCTTTTGGTGGACGGCCTGACCATGCCGGTGAGCGCCGGCGGCGACAATGCCCGGGTCACCCTGGAGACCATCCACCGGGCCAAGACCGAGCTGGGGGTGAAGACCGCCCTGGGTGTGTCCAACGTCTCCTTTGGCCTGCCCAAGCGGGAGCAGCTGAACCAGAGCTTCTTCACCATGGCCCTGCACCAGGGCCTGGACGGGGCCATTATTAACCCCATGAGCGGGGCCATGGTGGGGGCCTACCGGTCCTATCGTGCCCTGATGGGCCTGGACGACCAGTGCCAGGAGTATATGGAGGCCTTCCGGGATGAGGCCCCTGCCGCGCCGGCTGCCAAGGCGCCGGAGGGGACGATGACCCTCCACCAGTCGGTGTGCAAGGGCCTGAAGGAAGGGGCCGCCGACCAGGCCAAGGCCCTGGCCGAGCAGGGCCGGGAGATCCTGGATATCATCAACGGCGAGTTGGTTCCCGCCCTGGACGAGGTGGGCAAGGGCTTTGAAAAAGGGACCCTTTTCCTGCCCCAGCTTCTTATGAGCGCCGAGGCCGCCAAAGAGGCCTTCCAGGTTCTCAAGGAGTATCTCCCTGCCGGGGAGAGCAGCGGCGATCCCCAGATTATCCTGGCCACCGTCAAGGGGGATATCCACGACATCGGCAAGAATATTGTGAAGGTCCTGCTGGAAAGCTATCGCTTCCGGGTCCTGGACCTGGGCAAAGACGTGGCGCCGGAGACCATTGTGGAGACGGTCCGGGAGCGGGGCATCCCCCTGGTGGGCCTATCTGCCCTGATGACCACCACGGCCCCTTACATGGGTGAGACCATCCGCCAGCTGCGGGACAGCGGCCTGCCCTGCAAGGTGGTGGTGGGGGGCGCCGTTATCACCCAGGACTATGCCGACTCCATCGGGGCTGACCACTACGCTGCCGACGCTATGGAGACCGTCCACTATGCCCAGGAGCTGTTAGAGTCCTGAAATAGGCGGAAC